>NZ_JADZBI010000235.1 GCF_020852195.1 Hyphomicrobium sp.
GATGTTCATCAGCCCGACCACGCCAAGCTCGATGGCGATGCGCCGGGTGAACTCGCGGATGTTGTCGACATGTCGCGGGGCGATGCTGATCGGCGGGATGACGCAGGCCGAGTAGCCGGAATGGATGCCGGCTTCCTCGATATGCTCCATGATGCCGGCGACGAAGGTGTCCTTGCCGTCCGACAGGCAGTCGACGTCGACCTCGGTAGCGTCGGCCAGATAGCGGTCGATCAAGAGCGGGCGCTTGGCGGAGACGACCAGCTCGGACGGGCGGTCGAGCGTCGCCGAGAGGCGCGCGATATAGCGGTCCACCTCGGCGCGGTCGTGCACGATCTCCATGGCGCGGCCGCCGAGCACATAGGACGGACGGATGACGACCGGGAAGCGCACGCGCTCGGCGATGGCCGCGGCCTCCGCCGGCGTCGCGGCGATGCCGCTCTCGGGCTGGCGCAGGCCGAGCTTGTCGATCAGCGCCTTGAAGCGGTCGCGGTCCTCGGCGAGGTCGATGGCGTCGGGCGAGGTGCCGAGGATCGGCACGCCGGCCTCCTCCAGCGCACTCGCGAGCTTCAGCGGCGTCTGGCCGCCGAACTGCACGATGACACCCTTGACGGTGCCGTTCTCCTGCTCGCGGCGGATGATCTCCAGCACGTCCTCGGCCGTCAGCGGCTCGAAGTAGAGCCGGTCCGAGGTGTCGTAATCGGTGGAGACGGTCTCGGGGTTGCAGTTGACCATGATGGTCTCGTAGCCCGCCGCCGTCAGCGCGAAGCAGGCGTGGCAGCAGCAGTAGTCGAATTCGATGCCCTGGCCGATACGGTTCGGGCCGCCACCGAGGATGATGACCTTCTCGCGGTCAGAGGGGGCGGCCTCGCAGACGGGCGCGCCGTTCTGGCCGTCCGTGCCCGACAGCACCAGACCACGCTCGTAGGTCGAATACATGTAGGCCGTGGGAGAAGCGAACTCCGCCGCGCAGGTGTCGATGCGCTTGAACACCGGGCGCACGCCGAGCGCCTTGAGCTGAGCGCGCACCTCCGCCTCCGTCTTGCCGGCGAGCTTCGCGAGGCGGGCGTCCGAGAAGCCCATGGACTTCAGGAACCGCAGGTGCTCCGCCGACGCGGGCAGCCCGTGCGCCTTGACGCGCGCCTCGACGTCCAGGATCTCCTGGATGCGGGCGATGAACCACGGGTCGATCTTGCATGAGGCGTGTACCTGCTCGGCGTCGAGGCCGAGCCGCAGTGCCTGGGCGACCTTGAGCAGGCGGTCCGGAGTCGGGCGGCCCAAGGCGGCGCGGATGACGTTCTTGTCGTCGCCCTGGCCAATGCCCTCGAGCTCGATGTCGTCGAGGCCCGTGAGCCCCGTCTCCATGGAGCGCAGCGCCTTCTGCAGGCTTTCGGCGAACGTCCGTCCGATAGCCATGGCCTCGCCCACCGAGCGCATGGCCGTGGTCAACGTGGTGTCGGCGCCCTGGAATTTCTCGAAGGCGAAGCGCGGGATCTTGGTGACGACGTAGTCGATGGTCGGCTCGAACGAGGCCGGTGTCGCCCCGCCCGTGATGTCGTTTTCCAGCTCGTCCAGCGTGTAGCCGACGGCGAGGCGGGCCGCGACCTTGGCGATCGGGAAGCCGGTGGCCTTCGAGGCCAGCGCGGACGAGCGCGAGACGCGCGGGTTCATCTCGATGACGACGAGGCGCCCGTCGGCCGGGTTGACCGCGAACTGCACGTTCGAGCCGCCAGTCTCGACGCCGATCTCGCGCAAGACCGCGATCGAAGCGTCGCGCATGATCTGGTATTCCTTGTCGGTCAGCGTCAGCGCCGGCGCGACGGTGATGCTGTCGCCGGTGTGCACGCCCATCGGGTCGATGTTCTCGATCGAGCAGATGATGATGCAGTTGTCCGCCTTGTCGCGGACTACCTCCATCTCGTACTCCTTCCAGCCGAGCAGGCTCTCGTCGATCAGGATCTGGCCGACGGGCGAGGCGTCGAGGCCCGAGCGGGCGATGGTCTCGAACTCCTCGCGGTTGTAGGCGACGCCGCCACCGGTGCCGCCGAGCGTGAAGGCGGGGCGGATGATGGCCGGCAGCCCGATCTGGTCGAGCGCGCGCATGGCTTCCGCAAAGCCCGCCTGGATGTCATAGCGGACGATCTGGCCGGCCGCGTCCCTGATCGGCGGCGAGGAGGCAATGGCGGCGCGCGGGCTCTCGAGGCCAATGCGGTCCATGGCCTCGCGGAAGAGTTTGCGGTCCTCGGCCTTGTCGATGGCCTCGGCGCGGGCGCCGATCAGCTCGACGCCGTGCTGGGCGAGCACGCCCTGCCGCTCGAGCGCAAGCGCGGTGTTGAGCGCCGTCTGCCCGCCCATGGTCGGCAGCAGCACGAGCTTGTCGTTCGGCCGCGCGCGCCGCTCCTCGGCGATGATCTTGGCGACGATCTCGGGCGTGATCGGCTCGATGTAGGTTGCGTCCGCCAGCTCCGGATCGGTCATGATCGTGGCCGGGTTCGAGTTGACCAGGATGATGCGATAGCCCTCGGCCTTCAGCGCCTTGCACGCCTGCGTGCCGGAATAGTCGAACTCGCACGCCTGGCCGATGACGATGGGGCCGGCGCCGATGATCAGGATCGCGTCGATATCTGTGCGTTTGGGCATGGCGAGGGCGGTTCTATTCGAGGCTTTGCGGTTTGGCTATAGCGGAGACGCCGCGTTGGGGCTTCCGGCTCTGCGACCTGTTGAAACGTGATTTTTTCGTTGTCCGCACAGCAAACGAGGGTGCCGTCGGACACCCTCGCGTCAAACAAGCGTATCGCCCGGCCTCGCCCCCCTCGCTCGCGGCGCGCCCTCTCGCGCGGCCAGGCTATTTCTTGACGTCCTTCGGCGGCTCGATGTCGATCTTGTCCGGATACGTGTAGATCTCCTGGAAGATCGGCTTGTCGAGGTAGCCGGGTCGGGCCAGCAGGCTGCGCGCGGGCAGGCCCGTCTTGGGGTCCAGATAGACGAGGCGCACCGCCTCGTTCTTAGTGGTGGGCTCGGTCTTCTTGCCAGGAACGCCAGGCGGCGGCTCGTCGATGCCGCGATAGCCGCGCAGCTCGCGGCCCTCGACGGTCTCCGTGCCGATGCACTCGAACTTGCCGACCTCCTGGTAGACCTGGGCGATGCTGCGGATCATGTACTGGACGAGCTGGTCGGCCTCTCCCGAGGGCGCCTCCTTCCAGCCTTCGCCGTTGTTGGTCCAGGCCTTCTCGCCGACGACGATGCTCTCGACGGCCTTGCCCTCGGTCAGCGGCGTCAGCACTTGGCGCATACGGTCAGGCGTTGCGTACTCGACGACCATCTTGGCGGGGCCTGCCTCGGTGATCATGTTGGTCTCTTTGCGAATGAATTTCTGCTTGCCCTGCGAGTTCACCGCGAGGGCGACCTCGGTCGAGCAGTCGGCGAGCGCAGGGCCGGCCGCCAGGCTGCCGAGGACAATGGCAATACTGCCGAGCGTCAAACGCATGGTTTCGTTTCCTCCATGACCGCCTTGCGACAGGTGGACAGACCCCGGATTCCTGCTCGCGTCGGGCTGCCGGCCACGCAATGGCACGGCGTCCCGCACACGGCAAGATCCGATATCAGTACGGTTTCTCGATATTTATGTCGGTCGGGTAAGTGAATACGCCCTTCACGATCGGATCGCCGCTCGCGTCGGGCGCACCCACGACGTTGAAGGCCGGGAGCCCGGTCTCGGGATCGACGTAGATCGTGCGCGCCAGCACCTCTCCGGTATCGACCTTCTCCGGCGCCGTCTGATAGGCGCGGTACGCCTTGCCCTCGAACGTCACGTCGCCAAGGCAGGCGAAATCGGCGGTGACCCGCGGCGGCGCGAACGCCTCCTGCACCTGAAGCGTCACCACGCGGGCGTGCATGGGCTGCAACTCCTCCCATCCCGCTCCGCTGCCCAGGTTGCTCCAGGCCCACTTGCTGATGCCGATGGTCTCGATGCTTTCGCCGCCGGCGGTCGCCTTGCGGTACATCTTGTCCGGCGGCTGGAAGTCGAAGCGCTGCCGCTGCTCCGTGCCATCCTGAGCCTGCGTGACCACCTCGGTGCGCCAGGGCTGCTTCTGCTGCTTGATAAAGGCCGCCTCGACCTCGGCCTTGCCGTCGCAGGCGATGACGGATGGGGCCGTCGCCGCCAGGGCAAGGAAGGATGCGACAAGACATAGGGTACGCATTGGACGTTTCTTAACTCCCGGTTTGATTGTATGAGCGCGGCTCATGTTTTGATTGGCGCGCATCCTATACATCGGGCTGGGAAAAAGTCGATCATTGCGCGGGAAAGTTACCCGCAGCGAGTTACCGCTCAGACTTGACCGGCGCGCCGCGCCGCTCGCGCATCTTGTTGACGAAGCGCGTGAACAGGTAATGGCTGTCCTGCGGACCCGGGGACGCCTC
Source organism: Hyphomicrobium sp. (assembly GCF_020852195.1). Classification (GTDB taxonomy): domain Bacteria; phylum Pseudomonadota; class Alphaproteobacteria; order Rhizobiales; family Hyphomicrobiaceae; genus Hyphomicrobium_C. The sequence goes on from NZ_JADZBI010000235.1 coordinate 4,420, forward strand.
GGGGTGGTACTGGACCGAGAACACGGGGCGCCCTTCGAGCTCGAGCCCGCAGTTGGTGCCGTCGAACAGCGAGACGTGGGTCTCCACGACGCCCTTGGGCAGCGTCTCCCGGTCGACGGTAAACCCATGATTCATCGACGTTATTTCCACCTTCTCGGTGGTGAAGTCCTTGACCGGATGGTTGGCGCCGTGATGGCCCTGGTGCATCTTCCGAGTCTTGGCGCCGAGCGCGAGGCCGAGCATCTGATGGCCGAGGCAGATGCCGAACAGCGGCAGACCGGAGTCGACCAGCTTCCTGATCTCGGGCACGGCGTATTCGCCGGTCGCGGCTGGATCGCCGGGGCCATTGGAGAGAAACACGCCGTCGGGTTTGCGCTCCAGGATGTCCTCGGCCTTGGTGGTGGCCGGCACCACCGTCACCTTGCAGCCGGCGGAGGCGAGGCAACGCAGGATGTTGCGCTTCAACCCATAGTCCACTGCCACGACATGGAACTCCGGGTTCTCGTTGCGCCCGTAGCCCTCGCCCCACACCCAGCGCGTCTCGTCCCAGGTGTAGCTCTGCCCGCTCGTCACGTCGGGCACGAGATCGAGACCGAGCAGGCCCGGCCATGCCTTGGCCTCGGCCTTGAGCTTGTCGAGATCAAACGTGCCGGACGGATCGTGCGCGATGACGGCGTTCGGCATGCCCTTCTCGCGGATGCGCGCGGTGAGCGCGCGCGTGTCGATGCCGGTGATGGCGATGATGCCCCGCTGCTTGAGCCAGGCATCGAAGTGGGCGGCAGCACGGTAGTTCGACGGGTCCGTGATCTCGGCGCGCAGCACGGCCCCGCGCACGCCCGAGCGCGCGGCGAGGTTCGAGGTCTCGGTGTCCTCGCTGTTGGTACCGATGTTGCCGATATGCGGGAACGTGAAGGTGATGATCTGGCCCGCGTAAGAGGGATCGGTCAGGATCTCCTGGTAGCCGGTCATGGCGGTGTTGAAGCACACCTCGCCGACGGCGCTGCCGGTCGCGCCCAGGCCGACACCCGAGATGACGGTGCCGTCGTCGAGCACGAGGCGAGCCGTGTCGGGCGTCTCGGTCCAGGGCGCGGGCGTGGAGGTCATTGGCTGCGGGCTCGTGTCTAGGCTCGCGCGGGTCGGTCTCGCGCGCATCCCGACGCGCAAGAGAGGTCCGCTCGAAGCCGGGTCCATGGATCGCGGCGGACCCTATGCGAGGCGGCCCACCGCGTCAAGAAATGGGCACAAATGGGGCGTTCGCAACCCCGTCACTCGGTGAAGGCGGCGAGATTCGCGAGCGTGGATGTCAGGCCGGCCTCGTGATCGGCGGCGGTGATGCCCTCCGGCACGTTCTCGCAGACGACTGTGACCTCGGTGCCGCCGTCCACGGGCGCAAGCGTCGTCGTGATCGTCATCTCGCCCGCGAATGCCGGATCGGGCGTGTCGAAGCGGACGCGCTCCACCACGCGCTGCTCAGGCACGAACTCCAGAAATCGCCCCTCGACGACATCCGTGTTCGCGCAGGATTTTCCGCGCGAAGCGGGATTGCTCTCGTAGATCAACGCCATTCGGTAGGTGCCGCCTTGGCGGGCTTCAAAAGCGAAGATCTCGCCGCGCATGCCCTTGGGCGGACGCCACGCGGCGACGGCATGCGGGTCGACAAGCGCCTGGTAGATCGTGGCCGGTGGTGCCGCGATCACGCGCGACGCACTGTCGGTTCTCCCGTTGCTGGACACGCTCTCTCCTCCCTCGCGCTCGGCGCGCCGCCGTCCTATATAGGCGCCGAATACTTTGCCGCTAAACGAGGTTCCCCATGCGCGCGCGCATCACCCAGGACGTCAAGGACGCCATGAAGTCCGGCGACAAGCCGCGGCTCACGACGCTGCGCCTGACCACGGCCGCCATCAAAGACCGAGAGCTTGGCGTCGGCGGCGCGCCGACCGAGGTTGGCGATGCGGAGGTCGTGGCCATCCTGCAGAAGATGGTGAAGCAGCGCCGCGAGAGCATCGCCACGTACGAGAAGGCGGGCCGCACCGACCTGGCGGACCAGGAGAAATCCGAAATCGCCATCCTCGAGGGCTACCTGCCGAAGCAGATGGACGAGGCGGGGGTGAAGGCGGCCGTCTCCGCGCTGATCGCGGAGCTTGGCGCGGCGGGGCCCAAGGACATGGGCCGCGTCATGGGCGCGCTGAAGGAGCGCTATGCAGGCCAGATGGACTTCAGCAAGGCCAGCGGCGTGGTCAAGGAGTTGCTGAAATAGCGAGACACCACTTCCTTCTCCCATCGGGAGAAGGTGCCCCGGAAGGGGCGGATGAGGGGCCGGTCCTGCGCTCCGACGGAGCCGTATGACAAGTCCCTCACCTGCCCTCCGGGCATCCTCTCCCGTCACGGGAGAGGAAAAGAGTTGGCGCGCTGCCCCCTGTGGATTGTGCTCACAAGAGAATTTGCTTCGCGAGCCCGGCACGGGGAGCACACGCGAATCGCGTAAGTCTAACTTACGTTTTTCGCGTATACGCGCCCGCGGACCCTTGAAACACCATGCGATTTTCGCCTCATCTCCTGGACGAGATCCGTGCCCGGCTCCCGGTGAGCCAGGTCGTGGGCCGCAAGGTCGCGCTCAAGCGCAAGGGGCGCGAGTACTCCGGGCTGTCGCCGTTCAAGGTCGAGAAGACGCCGTCGTTCTTCGTCAACGACCAGAAGGGCTTCTACCACTGCTTCGCCTCGGGCGAGCACGGCGACATCTTCACGTTCCTCATGAAGACCGAGGGCGTGAGCTTCCCCGAGGCCGTCGAGCGGCTTGCCGAGGAAGCCGGCGTCGCGCTGCCCAAGTCCGACGCCCGCGACGAGGCGCGCGAGGATCAGCGCACGCGCCTGCTGGCGCTGATGGAGGAGTCGGCGAAGTTCTTCGAGGTGGCACTCGCCGGTTCCGCCGGCGGGGAGGCGCGCCGCTACATCGAGAAGCGGGGCCTGAAGCGCGAGACGCTCGCCACCTTCCGCATCGGCTACGCGCCGAACTCGCGCTCGGCGCTGAAGGAGCATCTGGCCAAGGCCGGCTTCACGCTCGAGGAGATGACGCTCTCGGGCATGCTGATCGCGGGCGACGACATCCCCGTCGCCTACGACCGCTTCCGCCACCGCGTGATGTTCCCGATCGGGGATGCCAAGGGCCGCATCGTGGCGTTCGGCGGCCGTGCACTCGATCCAGACCAGAACGCCAAGTACCTGAACTCGCCCGAAACGCCGCTCTTCCACAAAGGGCATCTGCTCTTCAACGCGCACCGCGCCCGCGCCGCCGCCCACGACAAGCAGCGGGTCATCGCCGTCGAAGGCTATATGGACGCGATCTCGCTCTCGGAAGCTGGGTTCACCGAGACGGTGGCGCCGCTCGGGACGGCGCTCACCGAGGACCAATTGCAGCTCCTCTGGCGCATGTCCGCCGAGCCGATCCTGTGCTTCGACGGCGACAGCGCCGGCAAGCGGGCCGCGTTCCGGGCCGTCGATACGGCGCTGCCGCACCTCAAGCCGGGCGCTAGCCTCATGTTCGCCTTCCTGCCGGACGGGCTCGACCCCGACGACCTCGTGCGCCAGCAGGGGCCGGCTGCGCTCGACGCCTGCCTCGGCCGCGCAAGGCCGTTGATCGACGTGTTGTTCGAGCGCGAATGGGGGCAAGGCGACTGGTCGACGCCGGAGCGGCGCGCGGGGCTCGAAAAGACGCTCAAGGGGCTGATCGGCCGGATCGCCGACGAGAGCGTGCGCGCCCACTACCGGCAAAGCCTCGGCCAACGTCTGACGGCAGCCTGGGCGCCGACCATCGGCACTGGGGGCCAAGGGTCGCAGGCCGGCGTCGCCGGCGGCGGACGTTGGGGGACGGCGCCGCCCTGGCTGCGCGGCGGCGGACGCGGGTTGCGTAACGCGGGGGCGCCCTCGAATTTCCGCCGTGGACCGGCCGGGCGCAGCTTCCCGCCCAATCTCGGGCAGGGGGCGGAGCACCTTAACCCAAGCTCCAGCCTCAGAAAAAGCGCGCTCGTTGCATCCGAGGGCGGGCTGCCGCCCTATCGCGAGGCCCTGCTGCTCAAGGTGCTGCTCAACCATCCGTGGCTGATCGAGGAGCAGGCGGAGGCGATCGCCGGCCTGCCGTTTACCTCGACTGCGCTTTCCGCGCTACGGGACGCGATCCTTTCGGCCCACGCCCTTGATAATTCACTTGACACGGAAACCCTTCGAACCCACTTGAACAAATCCAGTGTCGGCAAGGTTTTGACCCTTGTCGAACGGGCCGTTTCGCACAAGTGCGATCGATTTGCGGAGCCCGAAGCCGGGCGCACCGAGGTGGAGGATGGCTGGCGCCACGCCCTCGCGATGCATGATCGGCATGTGGGGCTCCAGCGATCGCTGGAAGCGGCCGAGCAAGCTTGGCATGAAGATCGCAGCGAAGCGTCTTTTGCCCGCATCTGCGATCTCAAGCGGCAGCTCGAGCTCGCGAGCGGGGCAGATTCGTTCGATGTGGCCGCCGGGCTCGGTCACACGTCTTGACGATAGGGGGAGCGCCACGTCCGGAATTGCGACCTGCTCGGCCAGCCAAGGGCGGAGTTTCGGCTTCCATGAAGCCGGAACCGCTTTCCTGCATACGAACGGCGGCCGCCCGCGCAGCCCGGATATCGACGCCTGCCCTGCCGGCAACACCGAATTCTCCGCGGCCCGCGAGGCCGGCGGGGTCCCACTCTGAAACAATCGGGCGCCTGAGCGCCTTCCCTCACTCCATTCGCGACGGTTGAGACACATGGCAAACGCTGCAAAGAACGACGAGCAGGACACCGCGACGGCTGAACCCGCAGAGCGCGACAGCCCGTTGCTCGACCTGTCCGACCAGGCGGTGAAGCGCCTGCTCAAGACGGCCAAGGCGCGCGGCTACGTCACCCTCGACGAGCTCAACTCCGTGCTGCCGTCGGAGGAGGTGTCCCCCGACCAGATCGAGGACACGATGGCGATGCTGTCCGACATGGGCATCAACGTCGTCGAGACCGAGGAAGGCGAGGAGGGCGCGGACGCGGCCGCGCCCGACGCCGACGAGGAGGACGGCCGTGCCGTCGCCGTGCCGGGCCTGCCCGCGCGCTCGGAGACGCGCGCCGAGCCGGCCGAGCGCACGGACGATCCGGTGCGCATGTACCTGCGCGAGATGGGCTCGGTGGAGTTGCTCTCGCGCGAGGGCGAGATCGCCATCGCCAAACGCATCGAGGCCGGCCGCGAGGCGATGATCGCCGGCCTCTGCGAGAGCCCGCTGACCTTCCAGGCCATCATCATCTGGCGCGACGAGCTCAACGAAGGCAAGATTCTGCTGCGCGACATCATCGATCTCGAGGCCACCTACGAGGGACCCGAGGCCAAGGCGCCGCCGGCGCTGCCCGGCGAAGGCGCCGAGGACGGCGAAGCCCCCGCCGAGGGCGAGGACGGCGCTGCACCGGCGCAGGGCGAAGGCGAGGACGAGGACGAGTTCGAGAACGCGCTCTCGCTCGCCGCCATGGAGGCCGAGCTCAAGCCCAAGGTGCTCGAGACGTTCGACCGCATCGCGGGGACCTACAAGAAGCTCAGAAAGCAGCAGGATAAGAAGCTCGAGCAGCAGGTGGCGGGTGAGTCCGGCTCGCGCCAGCAGCAGAAGGCCTACGACAAGCTGCGCGAGGAGATCATCACCGACGTCAAGAGCCTGTCGCTCAACAACGCGCGCATCGAGAGCCTGGTCGAGCAGCTCTACTCCATCAACCGCCGCCTCGTCGGCCTCGAGGGCCGGCTGATGCGGCTTGCGGACAGCTACGGCGTGCCGCGCCAGCAGTTCATCGACGAGTACTTCGGCAACGAGCTCGACCAGACGTGGCTCGACCGCATGGCCGACAACGGCAAGAAGTGGGCGCAGCTCATCAAGAACGAGCGGCCGCAGATCCAGCAGATCCGCAAGGACATCCACGAGCTGGCGACCGAGACCGGACTTGAGATCACCGAGTACCGCCGCATCGTCAAGGCCGTGCAGAAGGGCGAGCGCGAAGCGCGCCAGGCCAAGAAGGAGATGGTGGAAGCCAACCTTCGCCTCGTGATCTCGATCGCCAA
>NZ_JADZBI010000236.1 GCF_020852195.1 Hyphomicrobium sp.
AGAGTTCGATCCCGCCGGATCGAGTCGTGGAAAACTCTTCGGAAATCCCGCATCCGCCCTTTGCCAAGCCGATATTGGGACAACGCGTCGAATCATGCGCCCGTTCGGGATCTCGTGATCGCGCGCCCGCCACGTCGCAGCGCTCAGGAAGGATCCGGATGAGCGATATCAAGCTGAGCATCTGCATTCCAACCTACAACCGCGCGAAGTTCCTTCAGAAGACCCTTGCCCACTGCAAGAACGATCTGAATTTTCCGTTTCCGTACGAGATCGTCATCTCGGACAATGCTTCGACGGACAACACGCAGGAAGTTGCCGAGGACTTCGTCACGCAGGGTCTGCCCATCCGCTACTACAAGCGCGAGACGAACGGCGGCCCCTGGCCCAACCTGGGGTGCGCCTTCCTGCGCGCCAAAGGGGCGTACTCGATCTATCTCGCCGATGACGACCTGCTGGTGCCCGAAGGCATCGGTGCTGCCATGGCGTATCTCGAGCAGAATCCCGATGTGTCCGCCTGCTTCACGCCCTGGTTCCTGCACGACGAGGTCGCGGGCCGGGACAGCGGGCAGTTCTACCGGGTGGACAGCGACACAAAGTTCGCGCGCCGGGACTTCGCGGATGTCTTCACCTTCATCTTCGAGAGGCACGTCTTTCCGGAGCATGCGATCTTCAAGACCGAGACATTGCGATCGGCCTACGTGCCGCGCGACTTCTGCTACTGGCCGTTCTGCTATCTGGCCCACTTCCTGGACATGGGGGCGGTGGCCTTCCTGCAGCGCCCGTTCTACCGCTTCGTGACGCGATCCAAGGTCGCCCATGAGCGTCCGCACGCCGGCCACGAGGAGGCGATGAATGCGTGGGACCGCTATCGGGGCGGGCTCGAGTATTTTCTCTATGTCGGCGCCAAGCGCGGGCGGATCGGCACGGCGCCCGCGCAGCGCCAGAAATACGAAGAGATGTGCAAGATCTTCACGCTGAACCGCATGGTCGTCGCGCTGCGCTTGTGGGTTGCGCGGAAGGATTTCGTCAAAGCCTACGAGCTCTATGTGCGCCTCATGCTCGGCGGCTTCTCCAACCACGAGGAGGTCAAGAAGGTCCGGGAGTCGTTGACGCTGATGGCGGCGGTGCAGACGCTCGCCCAGCAGATCAACGCCGTCGCGGGCGTGAGCCGGGTCATTCTGAGCAACGTTGCCGACGTGCCTTCGCTGGCCAGCCTGCTCTACGAACTGGGACTCGATCGCAAGATCGAGGTTGCGGGGGAGCCCAAGGAGCACGCGCCCGATCTCCTGGATCGGACGGTCGTTTTCACGGCGCAGGCCGCCGACCGCGGGAAGTTCATTGCTCTGGGCTACGCGCCCAATCTCGTCTTCAGCGAGAGCGATCTCACGGATGGGATCCTGGTGTAGGGCGCGCGTTTACTCGACCCAGCCGTAGAGCACCGTTTCCATGAGCTGGGGTGAGTGGTGGCGAAGCGCGAAGCGGTACTCGGGCACCAGATCGCGGATGAAGGCCGTGATCTCCAGCAGATCCGACGGATAGTGATAGACGCAGACGGCGAGCTTGGGCTTGAAGCGGGAGATGGTCGCGGCTGCTCCCTTCAAGAGCGCCAGCTCCATGCCTTCGACGTCGGCCTTTATGAAGGTGACCTTGGCACCGGCAAGATGGGTGTCGAGTGTGCCGGTGGCGGTGTTGCCGCTGTCCGACTGGGCAAGGGCCATGCTTTGTAGCTGGCCACTTGCGGACGCGGATGCCATGCGCGCGGGCGCGTCCGATAGTCCCAGGTTGTTGAGCTCGATTGCATCGGCGTCGAAGGCCCATTCCGCGGCGAGCCGTTCCACGCGTGTCTTGAGGGCGGCGAACTGGCGGTCGGCCGGCTCGAAGCCATGGATTTTCGTGAAGACGCCGGCGTTGGCCCAGATGAATCGCTCGATGCTGTCTCCGACATAGGCGCCGGCATCGACGTAGGTCTCCTTCTCGCTGCCGGCGAAGCGGGGAAGGCAGAAGTATTGATCCCGCTCCCAGATGCTCTCCAGATGACGGCAGTCGCCCGTCAGCATGGCCATCAGCACGCCGCGCAGCGTGTCCTTGGAGCGGGGGTCGGCGAGCAGGTGGTCGTGAATGTGCAGGAAGCTGTCGAAATTCGTGGCCGCGAAGTACGCATCGAGCGAGCATCCGGCCGCGCCGTGCGCTTCAAGGATCGCTTCCACGGGACGGATGGCGTGGCGCGCGGTGATGAAGACCAGATCGGGTGCGAGATTCGGCAGGTCCGTTGAGGCATGCACCGTCGTGCCGAGGAAAACCGAGCCGTGCCGTTCCGGGTTGCCATCGAAGCAGGCCACCGGCTCGATGCCATTTTGCCTGAGCCAGCGGACCGCCCACGCGCCGACGAAGCCGGCGCCATAGAGCGCGATCCTGCCGCCTGGCGCGAGCGGATCAGCGGGAAGACGCCCGATCACACGATCGCGTTCCCGCGACAGGGCATCGAGGGAGGTCATGTCCGTCCTTCCCGTTCGGTGGGAATGGCGTAGACGACGGCGCCGGTTCCGCACCAGCCGTGCAGCCGCATCAGGAACCGGTAGTTGGGCAGATGCTGCATAAGGACGTGCGGCGTGCGCCAGATACCGTCGTCGTTGTGATAGATGGTGGCGGCAACGATTGGGCGGTGCGTCCTGATGGTGCCGAGAGCGCCCTGAAGCGCCGAAAGCTCGCCCCCTTCGAGATGCAGCTTCACGAAGCTCGGCGACAGGCCGAGCGAGTCGATCGTGTGCGTGTGCAGTCTCGACTGTCCCGTTGCGGACAATTGCGACGCGTAGCCGAGACCGCCGTGGAAGCTCTGCTCTCGCTCCGCCGCATCGAGCGCGTGCGGCAGGAGCGTGATGCGTGTGGCTGTTGCCGGATCGAGAGTGCCCAGGAGCTGCTCAAATATAAGTCGGCTTTGCTCATCCGGCTCTATCGCCACGACGGAGGAGAAGCGACCTGCGGTGCGCCCGATGAAGGTCTGCGTGACGCTGCCGTGATGGGCGCCGCCGTCGAGGAAGACCTCGTCGGAGCCAAGAGACGCCGTGACCTCGGGAATAAAGAAGCGATCATGGAGCGTGACCGGCGCACCCTCGAAGCTCCATTCCTCGCGCGGACGGCGCCACGCCAGGAACTGGAGATGATGGGCGCGCGAGACGTCGTCATCCCATGTACGCAGGACATCGATGGTGCGTTCGAAGCTTTCTGCGTCCAAGGGCTCTGCGAACCAGCCGTTCGAAAGCGGGTGCCTGTCGCGAAAGCTCTCGGCGAGGTCGTAGAAGGGGACCACGTCGGCCCAGCCGGACGCATGGAGAGCGGCTTCGAGCGGCACGAACGGCGCGGTCGTCACGCTGACGGCAAGCAGCGCCTTGCTCTTCAACGTGCCGGGAACGTCCTCCGGTGCGTACAGGGGTGTTCCGGACCAGACCGGGTCGGTGCGCAGGCGATCGGCATGCCTGTCGACGACGAATGCGAGGTCGAGATCGACGGCCTCGAGGTAGTCGCGGGCGAGGCGGCCCATGTTGCCGCCCCCGTAGAGGCCGAGCGGCGTTTTGGGCAGGCGAGGTGCGAAACGGCAGAGGCCGCCGTTCAGCTCGCGCAACAGGTGCTCGGTCCCGTGCGCGTCTGGGAGATCGTTGAAATGCCTGGACGCGTGGCGCGCGGAACCCGCCGGGCCTGGGCCGACCGCCGTGGCCGAGAGGGCTCCTGCAAGCATGCCGCGTCAGTCCTGTCTTCGTTGCTATGCTCGGCGGTACGCACGGAACTGATTCGGAGATGGTTCCGCTGCTCACGGTCTCGTGCCCTACCAGACGCAGGCTTTCGCGGACCTTACCATGAGCGTTGTGCTTCTGACCGGCGGCAGCGGTTTCGTCGGTCGGCAAATTCACAAGCATCTCGCGGCCCGGGGGCACGAGGTCCGCCTCGCGCTGCGCCCCGGCGCACAGGCTCGCCTTGCGGCAGGGGCGGTTGTGGACGCCATTGTGGAAACCGACGACCTGTTCGCCGAGACGCCGGACTGGTGGGCGGAGGCGTGCTCCGGTGTCGACGCGGTGATCCATGCCGCTTGGTATGTGGAGCCCGGCCGCTACCTCGATTCGCCGGAGAATGCGCGCTGCGTTGCCGGAAGCTTTGCGCTCGCGCAAGGCGCGCGCGAAGCGGGTGTCGGGCATTTCATCGGCATCGGGACCTGCTTCGAATACCGCTTGCCGTCCCGGCACCTCGACGTCGACGCGCCGCTCGGCCCTGCGACTCTCTACGCCGCCTCTAAGGTCGCGCTCTATCACATGCTTGCCGCGTGGCATGCGAAGCAGGGCGGCGTCTTCTCCTGGTGCCGCATCTTCTATCTGTTCGGCGAGGGCGAGCATCCCAACAGGCTCGTGCCCTATCTGCGCGGGTGCCTCGAGGCAGGAGAAACCGCAAGGCTTTCAGCGGGAACGCAACTGCGGGACTTCCTCGACGTGGCCGAGGCCGGGGCGATGATCGCCGATGTGATCGACACCGGTCAGCCTGGCGCAATCAACGTTTGCTCAGGTGAGGAGATAACGATTCGTGCGTTTGCGGAGCGGATTGCCGACGGCTATGGCAGACGGGATCTGTTGGAGTTCGGTGCGGCGCAGGTGCATCCGTCCGACCCTTCGTCCGTCGTAGGTATCTGCAACGCCATCAGAAGCGGGCACGCCCGGAGACAGGGATGAAGGCCAAGCTCAAGCCTCGGATCAATCTCGAGGACCGCACGCCGCTCGAGACGGTGATCCCGATCTCAACGCCCTTCATCGTGTTCGTGGACCCCGCAAGCTCGTGCAACTTCAAGTGCTCGTTCTGCCCCACCGGCCACCGGGCCATGATCGCGGAGACCGGGCGCTATCAGGGCGCGATGAAGTTCGAGATCTTCCAGAAGGTCATCGACGACCTCGGGGCGTTCGACAAGCCGCTCAAGGTGCTGCGGCTCTACAAGGACGGCGAGCCGTTCCTGAATAAGCGCCTCGCCGACATGATCGCGTATGCGAAACAGAGCGGTTTCTGCGACTACATCGATACGACGACGAACGGCACCTTCATCACGCCCGAGCGCATGGGACCGGTGATCGAGGCCGGTCTGGACAAGATCAACATCTCCGTCGACGGTATGACGCAGGAGCAGTATCTCCGCTTCACCGGATTCAAGTTCGATTTCGACAAGCTGGTCGAGAACGTGAAGTGGCTCTATGAGAACAAGGGCGACCTCGAGATCTCGATCAAGATCCCAGGTGAGCTAATCACGGATGCGCAGCGCCAGGAGTTCCTGGATACGTTCGGCGACCATTGCGACCGCATCTTCATCGAGAACTTCGCGCCCTGCTGGCCGGAGTTCGACATCGAGAAGCACACCGGCGTCAAGATCCAGACGGGCATCTATCAGCAGGAGATCGGCACCACCGATACGTGCCCATACATCTTCTACAGCTACTCGGTGAACGCCGACGGTCTCGTCAGCTCGTGCTTCCTCGACTGGGGCCGCAAGCTCATAGTTGGTGACGTGCGCCAGCAGTCGATGGAGGAGATCTGGAACTCGGACAAGATGAACGCGCTGCGCCTTCAGCATCTCGAGGGCCGGCGCTGCGAGAACGGCACCTGCAGCAATTGCGGTCAGCTCACCCATTGTCTGCCTGACAACATCGACGCGTTCCGCCCGATGCTGCTCGAAAGGTTCCGTAAGCTGGTTCCAACCGATCCCAATGTGCCGGCTCCGGGCGGCAGGAGAGTTCCCCGTCCCATTGCTGCAGAATGAAGATCCTGCACATAGCGCCTCACCTTGGAGGAGGCGTGGGCAAGGCCCATGCAGCGCTTTGCGCTGCGTCGGGCCCTGAGATCCAGCGGCACTACGTTCTGCTCGAAGCCCCGCGCGACCTGCGCTTCGCCGAGCAGATGCGGGCGTCCGGCGCGAGCCTGACCATTGCGCCCGACTTTGCGGCCATCGCGCGGCTCGGCTCGGAGGCCGACATCGTCCAGGTCGAGTGGTGGAACCATCCGCGCATCTATGAATGCCTGTGCCGCGCCAATCTGCCGCCCATGCGCACCGTGTTCTGGTCCCATGTCTCGGGGCTGCACGCGCCCTACATCCCGACCGGTCTCTTCGCTGCCGCCGATTGCTTCCTCTTGACGTCGGTCTGCTCCCTCGATGCGCCGAACATTGCGGCGTTGTCCGAGGAGGCAAGGGGCCGCATCGATGTCGCCAACAGCGGCGTCGGTTTCGAGGGGCATGGGCGGGCGTCGCAGGATGGGGCGTCGCCGTTGCCGATCGCCTATATGGGAACCGTCGATTTCTCGAAGATGAGTCCCCAGGTGTTCGAGGTCATTGATGCCGTCGAGGAGACGGAGTTCACGGTTTCGATCTGGGGTGCGGTCGATCCGGGCGGCGAGGTAGCGCACCGGGCGGCCGCCATGCGGCTTCCGGAACGCGTGGCCTTCAAGGGGCTTGGCGTCGATCCGCGCGCCATCCTGGCGGAGGCCGGCATCTTCCTCTACCTGCTCCAGCCGCACCATTTCGGCACCGCGGAGAACGCGCTCGTCGAGGCGATGTCGCTCGGGTGGGCGCCGCTGGTTTTCGCCAATCCCGCCGAGACGGCTATCGTGCGGCATGGGGAGACGGGTTTCGTCGAGAAGGATGCCGCGGCGGCCTGTCGCCGGCTGGCGTGGATGATGCGGCATCCCGAGGCTGTGGCCCGGATCGGGCAACAGGCGGCCGCAGAGATCTCCGCCACGCGTACGTCTGAGAGCATGGCGCGCACGCTCCAGAGAGCGTACCGGAACGTGCTAGCGCGGGAGAAGCGGCCGACGGATTTCCGGGCGATCCTCGGAGAGACGCCGGCGGATTGGTTCCTCTCCACGCAGTGCCTCAACGCGCGCGACTACGAGGCCGTGCGCTTCTCCACGAGTGGATCCGCCAGCAAGGGCAGCTTCAGTCATTTCCTGGCGTGCTTCCCAGGCGATCCGTCATTGCTGGCGCTCCTCGACGCGCAATATGGTCCTGCGCGCGCGAAAGCCTGATCGGCAAGGTCAACCAGCGAGCCGGACGGAGTCGCCGGAAGGCGCGGGGGCGAGGGCGGCCCGCTCAGCCAGGGCGTGGGCGGCCTCGACGGGAAGCGACAGCAGCGCCATGTGGTCCACGCCCATGCGATCGGCGAGCGACCGCCACCAGGCGTCGCGCTCGAAGATGTGAAGCGCGTTGGCGGCATGGGCGACGGCGCTCTCGTGGTCCCCCAGGGCCGCATAGCAGCGCGACGCATAGAGCTGGCCAAAGGCGTGATCGGGATACTTCTCGCAGACGTTCTTCATGTACGGCAGGGCCACGTCGTGGCGGCCGATCTTCATGTTGTGGTTCTCGACGAAGTTCACCCTGAGCTGCGTCTCATAGGCGTAGGCCTCGAGTTTTCTTGGATCGAGGCCGGGCGCGCGGATGACCGTCTTCGTCGCCACGAAGTCGTTGCTGTTGGTGTTCTCGATATAGCCGTTCTCGATGCAGATGTCGTAGAGCCTGCTGCCGAAGATCGGAATGGCGAGATAGACGTGAATCCAGTCGAAGCCGTTCTCGAGCAGCATCTCGAGCGTCTCCTGACGATGCTCGTCCTGCTCTCCGGGGAGCCCGGCGACGATGAAGACGTGGCTGCGGACCTCGAACTTGCGCAGCGCCTCGACGGCGGGCTTGATCAGCTTCTTCTTGAGCGGCTTCTTGATGATGTTGTTCAGGACGTGGTCGGAGCCCGATTCGACGGCGAGCGCCACCGCCGACACGCCCGCCCGCGAGAAGAGCTCGGCCACCTCCTCGTCGATGGCGTAGACGGCGACGCCGTTCGGGAACTCGACGCGGATGCCGAGGTCCGCAAGTGCGCCGAGCAGGCGCTTCGCCCGGTTCCTGTCCTGGAAGAAATGGTCGTCCTCCAGCATCAGGACCGTCATGCCGAACTCGTCGCGCATGCGCCTCACGTCGGCAACGACCCTGTCGATCGACATGAAACGAACGGTGCGGCCATGCAATGACGGGTTCGAGCAGAAGACGCAGAGGAAGGGGCAGCCGCGCGACGTGTGGATCGCCATCTCGCGGCGCGGCTGGCCGGCGTAGCGCTTGTCGATCGAGCGGTTGTTGTAATGGGAAAGGTCCAGCATGCCGTAGTTCATCGGCGGGATGTCGTCGAGATCGTCGATGAAGTCGTGGGCCGGCTTCTTGCCCTCGGTTAGCGTCGCACGGCTGATCCAGGCTTTGTGGCCGGCAAGCACGGATTGCCGGTCCGCCGCGTCGATCAGAGCGACGAGCGGCTTCTCCCCCTCGCCCTTGCAGATCGCATCGAGGGCCGGGCATTTCTCCAGCATCATTGAGAATGCGGCCGACGGCAGTCCGCCGCCGGCAATCGTCAGTATCGAAGGATCGAAATCCTTGACGACCTGGGCCAAGCTTTGGATGTAGCCGAACGACGAGTTGAAGAGCGCCGATATGCCGACGATGTCGGGGCGGAACTCGGCAAGCACGGCGCTGAGCTCTTCGGCGAAGATGCGGTTGTGCGCGTCGGCCTGGCGCTCCTCCACGAGACGCTTCAGCGTGATGTTGAGGTCGACGAGCCGGATCTCCACGGCGGAGCGGCACGCCTTCTTCAGATAGGCCTCCATGGACAGGATGCCGTAGGGAATGGTGAAGGCCGGCAGCACAGCGGCCCGGCTCTTGTCCAGATAGTCGGCCGCGTTGAAGTAGGGCGGGACGACGAACAGCAGCTTGGTCATCGGCGGCAAGCCTTTCGGGACAACGGGCAAGTTCGGCGAAGGGGCCGCAATGTGCCGGAACCCGTGCTTTTCCGCCGGCAGCAGGCTATCGGCGCATGCTTGCGCGAGACTGTCAGAGGTGCGGGAATTGCTGCGGCTGCAGCGGCGGCGATGCGCCGATGTGCGTCCATGGAAGCAGCCGATCCGGTTGGGCTGGAATGCCGTCGCGGCTGAGTTCACCAGGCCTGATGCCCTCCGCGATCTGACGATGTGCGTAGATGCAACGCTGCGGCTTTATTGTCTACTCCTTAGGTAGACAAAGAGCGGGGACCCCTGTATTTTCACGGCGTCAGCGTGAACATTAGCCAGCAAAATTGGGGGTCGGCGCCCCCCCATGCGAGCCACCCTCCGGACTGACATTTACACGACGGGGACCCTGGGGGCTGGACGATGGTTATCGAAAGTCGAACCGCGCGCGCCGCTGCGCGACTGGTCGCATGTGCAGCGTTGCTCCTTGTGGCGGCGCAGGCCGCTCAAGCGCAGCAGGCGGCTCAACCCGCCGACGCTCCGGCCGAGTTGCCGCCGCTCGAAGTGACAGCAAAGAAAGCGGCGAAGAAGGCGCCAGCCAAGAAATCGCAGGCCAAAGCCGTGCCGAAGGCTGCGCCTCAGCCGCAGCCCGCTGCCGCCGATACCGAGGAAGGCCCCACCGGCGTGACGAACGCCGCGGCGCCCGTGAAGGACTACGTCGCGACCGATGCGACGACGGGCACGAAGACGGACACCCCGCTCAAGGAGACCCCGCAGTCGATCTCCGTGATCGGAAAGGAGCAGATTCGCGACCAGGGCGTGCAGAACCTCCAGGAGGCGTTGCGGTACACTCCCGGCGTGGTGGCCGATTCGTTCGGCTATGACAGCCGCTACGACGGGGGTTACATCCGCGGTTCCGCCGCGGCCTATTTCGTGGATGGCCTGCGCACCACATATGGTTTCGGCTACACGACCTCGATGATCGATCCCTACGCGCTCGAGCGTGCGGAGGTGTTGCGCGGTCCTGCATCCATGCTCTATGGCCAGGCCCCGACCGGCGGTATGGTCAACGCCATCTCCAAGCTGCCGAGCGAGATTCCGTACCGCGAGATCGGCGTGGAGTACGGCTCCTTCGACTTCAAGCAGGTCAAGCTCGACATGACCGGGCCTCTCACCGAGGACGGCAAGTGGCTCTATCGCATCGTGGGCTTGGCCCGGGATGCGGACACGCAGGTCGACTTCGTCGAGAACGACAGGCTCATGCTGGCCCCGTCGATCACCTATCGGCCGACCAACAGGACGAGCATCACGCTGCTCGGCAACTTCAGAAAGGACGAGAGCGGCTCAACGCTGCAGTTCCTGCCCCATGAAGGCACGCTCTATCCCAATACCGCTACCGGCCAGCGCGTGCCGAGGGATACGTTCGTCGGAGAGCCCGGAGACTACTACAATACGGAGGCGCAATCCGGCACGCTCTTCTTCGACCACGAGTTCAGCGACGCGCTGAAGATCAGCCACACCTCGCGCTACTCGAATACGAATACGGACTATGAATCGACCTACGCTGCGGTCATGACCGGCGCGCGCTTTGGCGCAATTAACAGTCTCTTGGCAGACTTTGGCTTGCCAAATCCATCCTTGCCCCCTGACAACGCGCCGTTTCTCAACCCGGGACGCTCAGAGATCGCGCGATCGCGCACGGCGATGTTCAACGAGACGGACGTGATCAGCACCGACACCCATCTCACCGGCAAGTTCAGCACCGGCTGGGTCGATCACACGGTCACGGGCGGCGTGGATTTCACCCACTACAGAACCAAAATGGAATCGTCCGGTACGCTCATTGACAACCTGCTCACGTCGAACGCGGTCAACCAAGATCCGTTCGTGAATCCGTTTATCGTCGGAGCGATCAACTTCTTCTTCGGTGGCCTGCAACCGGCTTTCGACATCTATAATCCGACATACGGTCAGTCGTCCTACCTCCTCAGCTTGGAAGGCGGAGCCGTTGATCCCAACAACCTTCCTAAGACGACGAACAACGCCGACATCCAAAGGCAGACCGGAATTTACATCCAGGACCAGATCAAGATGGGTCCGTGGGCGGCGGTGCTCGGCCTGCGTCAGGACTGGCTGAAGGTGAAGCAGGGTGGCGAACCGGATCAGTACGAGGAAGCGACAACGGGCCGTGCGGCGCTGATGTACAATTTCAACTTCGGCCTCACCCCCTACGTTGCTTACTCCAGCTCTTTCTACCCACTCCCGGGGACGCCTGTTGCCGACCACATCCTGGCGGACGTCGACGAAACGAGGCCGGCAGGTCCGGTCGAGGGCGAGCAGGTCGAGATCGGCTTCAAGTACCAGCCCGCCGGTGCGCCGTTCGCGGTCAACGCGTCCATCTACGAGCTGACCGAGCGCAATCAGACCGTTCAGCCCGACTATCTGTTCCAGGCCGTCCAGGGCGCGGATGTCAACGTGCGCGGCTTCGAGATCGAGGCGCTCGGCCGACTGACGCCAGAGCTCAAGATCATCGGATCCTACTCCTATACGGATGCGACCTACGACAAGTATCCCGAGCTCTACAACTTCGGTTTCCCGAGCGGCGTCGTAGAGTTCATGAAGGGCAAGCCCGTCGACTTCGTGCCGAAGCACCTTGCTTCGCTGTGGGCCATCTACAGCTTCCAGGATGGTCCGCTTCGCGGCTTGTCGTTCGGCGGTGGCGTGCGCTATGTCGGCGCAACGGAAAGCTATGCCTACGACGTGGCCTCGCTGGGCGAGCTTTACGTGAAAACGCCGTCCTTCACGCTCTTCGATGCGATGATCGCCTATGAGACTCCGGACTGGCGCTGGCAGATCACGGGCCAGAACCTCGAGGATGAGTATCATGTGGTCGGGTGCTCTGCGATGCGCGGCGATTGCGGCGTCGGACAGGCACGCACCATCATCACTGGCTTCACTTACAAGTTCTAGCTTGAACGTCACGTGCTAAACACGAGAGGTTTCCGGCAATTTGAACGTTGAAATTCTCGATCCTGTCACTCTGCTGGCGGGCGCCGGCGGTCTCGCAATGACCGCCGGCGTCGCCATGTTGCGCAAGCGCTGGCTTCAGCGCGGGGCAGGTGGCTCGGGCCTTCTGATCGCCGGTTGGCTGGCAGTGGTGGGCGCGTTCGTTGCGTTCGCCTATGCCTGGGGCGCGGAGGTCGGCACGGCCTATGCCCTGGGTGCGCTCTCGCTCGTCGCCTATGCCGTGATCGCGAGTACGTTCGAGCGCCGCGAAGCCAAGCGCCGCGCGCTGCGCGAGGCTTCGGCTTATGACCCCGAGGAGCGTCCCACCAACTGGCGGCGCGGCATCGGGAAGGCCCTGCTCGCGATTGTGCTGGCGGGCGTCGCCTCGATCGGGATCGGCGTCGCCATTGCCGTCGAGGCGCCGCTCCCACCGCAGGACCGTGCCGTCATCGGCGGCCTGCTGGTGCCGATCCTGTGGGGCGGCGGGATGGCCTGGACGCTGTGCGATCCGCGCCTTGTTCGTGCCACGATCATCCTGCTTTCGGTATCCGCAATCGGATACGGCATCGCATTCCTGCCCAAGGCGCTTTCGTGATGCAGGACGTGGCACGCAAACCGCCCCGCAAGGCGCCTTTCCTCTCGCCGCAATTCGTGCGGGCGATGCTCGCCGGGCATTCCGCCCTCGGCATCGCGTTCGCTGCCCTCATCTACATCGTCTGCCTGACCGGAACGCTGACGGTGTTCATGCACGAGCTGAAGCGCTGGGAGCAGCCGGATGCCCCGGTGGTCGAAGGTAGCTTGTCGGCCGATGTCGCGACGAAGGCCGTCGAGGAGGCCTACCGGAAGGCGCTCGCTCTCAACGCTGCGCATGACATCTTCGTCATGGGGCCAACCAGCACGCAGCAGCGTCTCCTCGCAAATTTTCACGACCACGGCACCGGGATCGAAGGCCATTGGATCGGCGACGGCACCGGCAATCTCGTCGTCGAGCAGCACGCACCGTGGGCCGAGTTCATCACGGATCTCCATATCCGCCTCCATCTTCCCCATACGTGGGGTCTTTTCCTCGTTGGGCTTACGGGCGTCGCGCTGCTTTCGTCTCTTGTTTCCGGGCTCCTTTCGCATCCACGCCTTTTCAAGGACGCTTTCGCCTTGCGCTGGGGCGGATCGCGGCGGCTTCAGGAAGCGGACCTGCACAACCGGCTTGGCGTATGGGGTCTGCCGTTTCATGTCGTCGTGTCGACGACGGGGGCTCTGCTCGGGCTTTCGACGCTGATCGTCGGGGTTCTGGCGCTGGCTGCCTACGAAGGCGATTCGGAGCGGGCCTTTGCCAGCATTCTCGGTCCCATGCCGACAAAGGACGAGACGGCGGCGCCGCTGCCCGATGTGGCCGCCATGATCCGGGATGTGCAGGCGAAACATGGCGACGCCGAGTTCGTTAGCGTCTTCATCCAGCACATCGGCAAGGCGGGCCAGGTGGTGAATCTCGGCATGAAGACGCCGGGCCACCTGGCGATGTCCAACGCCTACTACTTCGACGGCAACGGCAAGTCGCTGGGCGATGGCGGGCTCGAAACAGGCAGCATCGGCCAGCAGATCCTCGGTGCGCTGCAGCCCTTGCATTTTGGATGGTTCGGCGGCCTTCCGGTAAAGATCGCCTACGGGCTGCTCGGGCTGGCGCTCACCATCGTGACGCAGACCGGCATTACGATCTGGCTGGCGCGGCGCCGGGACGCTGGCCGGGCCGCTCCGCATTGGGAGAAGGTGTGGGCGGCGGTTACATGGGGGCAACCGCTCGCATTCGTAGTTGCCGCGCTCGCTATTTTTGCGGGAGGCGGGTCCTACGCCGTGCCGGCCTATTTGGCGACGACCGTTGTCTCTCTCCTCGCGGCCCCAGTGACGCCGGATGCAGCCGTCATGAGCCGCGTGCTGCGGTTGCTGGCCGGACTCTTAGGGCTATCCGCCGTGATCGTGCACGGCTTCGTCTGGTCGGGTCGGATCAGCGATCCTGCCGCGCTCTGGGTCAGCGGTGTCATGGCGGTGATCGCGCTGGCGCTGCTCGCCTCCGCGCTGCGTCCCAACAGGGCGCGGCTCGAGGCTCTGTCTCGCGGCGGCTAGCCGCCACGCCAATCACGATTGTGTGCAGTGGCGGGGATCTGTCACACGCAGATCGTCATCATTCGTGCTATAATTTTGGAAATGCCGCGAGGTTGCGTTGCTCCTAACGGCTTTTTCTCGCGGTATTGACCATTTCGTCGCGTTCATGGGGATCCAGCATGAGCACGCACTATACCGACAACACCAACGCCGACCATCCTCCGGGTGGAAAGAAGCACGATCCATCCACCGTCCCGGCCGACATGCTACCTTCCGACATCTGGCGCATTGCCGCCAAGCCGAGAAGGCCCGCACAGCAGCCCGCGGAAACCCAGAAGTGATATGAGAAAAGCGCAGCGGCATCGATGTGCCGCTGCGCGCACTCGTTCTCAACGGAGCGCCCTTCTCAGGGCGCTTCGCCTTATCCGCTGAAGGCCGACGACAGGCCAAGCCGCTCGGCCGCGTGGGCGATGTCCTGCGTCTTTGCCCGGGCGAGGATGGCGCGATAGACGCGCTCGGCGTGGCGGTCGCGTCCCGACACGACACGGGCCAGAAGCCCGATGACGAGCACCCTGGCCGAGACGCCGAGCTTCTTGGCGGCCCGCTTCACGACACCCACGCGCGCCGCCGCATCGATCGCATCGGCGACGTCGTTGGGCAGTCCGATCAGGATGCCTTCGACGAGCCGCTGGCCTTCGTTGCGCCAATCGATGCGGCGCGGCAGCTTGGTCAGCTGCGGCGCCTGCGACTCGCGGCTCTCGGGGCTCGGAGACTCCGCCTCGTCCGGGCGTGCGGACCGCGATGCTTTCAACGGCCTATCCGCAGGCGCGCCAATCGCAAACATGGTCTCGTCGCGGCCGGACCGCGCGGGTGCCGGTCCCGTCGGAGTCATGGCGCGAGAATAACAAACGGATTGCGACTGGCGCGGCTCGTCGTCGAAGTCCAGGCAATAGAGCATGGTATCGGGCGCGCCGCCGAAGTGCATTCTGGCGGACGCCGCTGCCATGATCTGCGTCGCGGGGCTCGCCAGCGCCACCTTGCGCATGGCGGGCAATCCGGCCTGGGCCTCGCCCGCCTCGTCCACCAGTACGAGACTGGTCAGATGCGTGACCAGACCCTCGGAGACGGCGAGATCGGCGGCCTCCTGCGCCGTCAGGCTCGCAAGCCGTAGGCCCGCAACGAGAGCGCCGGCGGCGCGCGCCGCCCCGTCGTCTGCCGCGGCGTCAGCGGCGGGCATGGGCGTCGCCACCAGCTCCATGCCGCCGCGCCGGGCCAGCGCCAGGTGCGCCCCGGCCGTCGCCTCAGGCCGAGGCGCCGACCTCAGGGACGCCAGGACCTGCTTCAGAGCCGTGGCCACGTCGGTCCCGTCAGCAACGAAGATCTCGCCGCCGGTCAGGATGGCGAGATGGCCGACGTTGGCCTCCAGGCTGTCCTCTCCGATCAGGACGACGGAGAACCTTGCGCCCGTGCGCGCGAGCTCCTGGACGTCGAGGGCGTAGCTCTTGCCGTCCGTCACGAGAACGATGTCGCGCGCGCCGCGCTCCGAGAGGCACGCGTGAATGGCGTGGCCGATCTCGGTCCCGCCGCGCGGCTCGGAGAGCATGCGGATCAGATCGCCGACATGGCTGCCTTGCGCGCTACCCAGATCCTCGGCCTCGCTCTCGAACTGCCAGAGGTTGATCCTGTCCGCGGACTTCAGCGCCCGGGCTACCTCGCCGAGCCCCAGCACCACCGCAGCATGCTTGGAGAGGCGCGCGGTCGAGGCGCAGGGCTCCACCATCGAGCCCGAGTGATCGATCAGGATCGCGGCATCGAGGGCAGCGTCACCTTCCGGCACCGGTGCGATGCTGAGGCCGAACGGCTGGCCCGCTGCCGTGCGTCCGCGGATTTCGCGCGCGGTCCAGCCGGCGACCTCCACGCTGATGGGGCGATCCAGGGGGACGCGCGTCGGGCCGGAAATCTCGGTACCGCCGATGCGCGCGGTGGTGCCGGGCTCGCAGGCGACCGTGAGCGCGGCCGCCGTCACCGGTCCGCCGTGCACAAGCTCGTCGCAGTCGGAAAGGCCCGAGACCCCGTAGACGTCGCCCACCGTGGTCGGAATGCGCAGCATGGCTCGGCCTCCGATCCACGAGAGCGCCAGCGCGAAGCGCGCCGTCACCTCGATCTCGGTGCCGGGGGCGACATGTGCCACCGACAGCATGTGAATGCCGCGGAGCAGCTCCTCATGCAGTACCGCGGTCTTGCCGCGGTCGATGGCGTCCTCGTAGGTCTCGCGGGCTGCAGTCTTGTCCTTGGCGACGGCCTTCACGACGCGCCCGCCGATGCGGGCTTCGAGCGCGTAGAGCACGGCGTGGACCGGCAAAGGAAACGTCAGCGTCGCCTCGATTGTCTGGGCTTCCTGGTTGCGGAACGTGCGCCGGGAGGTGACGTAGGCAAGGCCGCCGGTGAAGGCGATGTCGTAGGTCGTGGCAATGAGGGGAACGGGAAAATGGCCGGGACGGCGGATGGAGCGGTCGATCAGTCTGCTAACGGGATCGTCTGCGTTCAGCGCGGGGATGCTGGGCATCGGTCGGCTCCTGAAGAATGTCTCTCAACACCTTGCGGATCCGGTCGGCCAAGGCGTCGGCGTCCATGGAGACGCCTATCAGTTGAGGGTCGACATGGAGCACGATACCGGGGGCCACCGGGAAAGGAGCCAACTGTCCACGCGCGAGGAGGAGCCGGATGGCCTGAGGCGGAAGTCCCTGCTGCCTCAGCGCGGTATAGCGGCGAATGGCCGTTACATGGTCCTCTCCGTAGTCAGCGGTGGCGCGTCCTCCCGTCGGGGGAGGCACGAACCCCTCTGCGATCATGTACCGGATCTGCCGTTCGGCTTGGCCGGTGAGCTTTGAAAGCTCGCGAATGTTCATGATCAGCGCCTTTCGACAAAACTCTTGTCGAAATAATGTGGCGGTCTGAGGGCGGATCTTCTCGTTTTTTGCGGGACAGCAGTCGTGCTGTTGTTGCCTACAGCCCGGTGTGAATGAAGCCGCCCCAGAAATAGGGGTGCGCGTACGGCCGCGCGGACTGCAGCCTCTCGATAGATCCCGTCACTCCAGGCGTTTGGGTGTGGCGTTTTTCCTGATCCACGGGTGCGCCGTCGGTCGAGCGCTTCATGCCCTCGGGGCCTAGGGCGTTCTCGATCTCGGTGAGATGGCGACTCTGCAGGCGGCCGTGCGTGGCCGCGACCCTGGCATAGGAATTGAGGTCAGCGCTGGTGGCTTCGCGCAACCAGGTCTGCGCACGATGCAGGGCGGTGGACGGCGGCAGGTGCCCGCCCATGTGCAGCTCGTAGAACTTGGCGATCAGCAGTGCCGTTGCCGCGTCCGACACCGGCCATAAGGTGCCGATCACACCTGCCGCGCCAAGGGCGGTGAAGGTGCCGGGCAGGCCGATGAACTCGTCGGGGCTGGTCGTGATGTCGGAGAGCCCGGTCTCGCAGGCGGAGAGCACCACAAGGCGCGGGCGGCCGAGTCCGCCGGTCTCGAGCAGCCGCGCGACGCTGAGCATGGCGGGGCCATGCATCACGAGCGCGGACTCGCGCGCGTCCTGCCACGAGAAGGTGCCGTGCGAGGCGAAGTGCCAGTGGCTCTTGCCTTTGAGCGCGGCGAGAACAGCATCGGGCGTTGCGGCATCCCGTTGCAGCAATGCGCGCCCGTTGTCGGCGAAGTAGGAGGCCACGAAGGCGCCTTCCTTTTCCGTGCCGGGCAGGTCTCCGGTCGGGTTGATGACGGCGGCGAGTGTGGGTGTGCTGGCCTTCGCGATCAGATCCTGCGCGGCCGCGAGCGCGTCGAGGCTCGGTGCATAGACGATCTCGTAGTCGTCAGCGAGGCGCCGTTTGCTCGCGGGATCCTGCGCGAGGCCGAGCGGCAAAACGCCGAGCCAGCCCGACGGAAGCCAGACGAGCCGCGCACCCGGCTTGACGCCCTCCTGCTTCAACGCCGCATCGAGACGCGCGCCGAAAAGTCTCCACAGGTCGGGACCGAGTTTGTCGATGGCATCGGTCCACTCGGACCAGCGGCTTCTGCGTTCGGCGCTGTCCAGGTAGTTTACAAAATAGGCATCCACCCAGCCCGCAGGCGGCCCATCGTCCGGGCCGATGAGCAGGTGCGCGAGGCGGAGGGTGGTCAGCTCCGGAATGTCAACGACGGCGAGACTTTTCGCGTCTGCAGACGGTTTCGTGATCACCAGCAGCTTTGTGCCGAGCTCCGTCACCACGGGGATGGTCAGGGCGCTCCCGGGAGCGATGATCGCATGGGCCTGGGCGAGTGCGGAGCTCGTCTCCGCGGTGCGGCCGCTGCCGGTAACCAGGCGCAGCAGCTCCTGGCGCAAGGATATGAGCCTGTCGAGGGCTTCTCCGCGGTCGGCGCCGTGTGTGGTGGCGATCGCCTGCTCAGCGCCACGGATCGCAGCGCGCAGATCGTCAAGGCGCCCGCGCTGTTCGGACGGGAGGTCGAGCGACTGCAGCCTCATGGCAACTGCCAGCAGGCGCGCACGCCCCTCACTTGCCAGTTGGACGGCGGCCTCTTTTTCCCCGCGCTCGACGGCGGCATAGGCGGCGTCCGCGAACATGGGCCCGGCTTCGGCGACGAGCGCGCGCGATTGGGCGTCCTCCAGGCCTTGTCCGAACAGAAGCAGAAAGGTCTCGCGGGCTCCGGCAAGGGTGACGCCTGCCTTGCTCCACTGACGTGCCTTGAGCAGCACACGGCTGAGGCGCCGTGCCGTGCGCAGGTGGTCAAGCGGCGACGTCTCGCGCGTGAAGATCGAGAGTGCGGCCTCGTAAGCTGCGATCGATCTTTCCCGGTTGCTCGCGTGGTCGCCGCGGATGCGCTCCGCGTGCACGTCGCCCACGACGCGCTGCACGGTGGCCCATTCCTGCGGGGATGTCTCCCGCGTAAAGACCGTCAGCGCGGATGTGAGGTGCGCGATAGACTTTTCCTGGTTCTCAGCGCGCTCGCCGCGGATGCGCTCCAGGTAGACGGCGGCAAGGTTGTTCTGTGCCTGCGCCCATTCGTGCGGCGTGGCCTCGGGCGTGAAAACCGTGAGCACCGCTTCAAGGTGCTGCAGGGCCTTCTCCCGGTTGTCGGCGCGCTCGCCGCGGATGCGGGCCTGATAGGCGCTGCCGAGATTGTTCTGCACGGCGGCCCAAAGGTGCGCATGGGCGTCGCGCGTGAAGACCGTCAACGTGGCCTCGAAGTGCTTGATGGCCGTTTCGATGTTCTCGGCACGCTCCCCGCGGATGCGGTTCCAGTTGACCACGCCAAGGTTGTTCTGAAGCTGCGCCCACTGCAGCGGGTACGCTTCGTGCGTGATGACGGTCAGCGCGGCTTCGAAGTGGGCGATGGCGCGCTCCTGGTTGTCGGCGCGCTCGCCGCGGATGCGGGCCTGATAGGCGCCGCCGAGATTGTTCTTCGCCGCGGCCCAGTTCATGGGGTCGGCTTCGCGGGTGAAGACGGCAAGCGCGGATTCGAGGTAGGCGACGGCCTTCTCGAGATTGTCGGCCCGTACGCCGGATGCGCGACTGAAATACGCGCTTCCGACGTCGAACCAGAGCTCGCCCCGTACCCCATCGCGTGGCGTGTCGAGCGGCCACGACGTGAGCGCCGGCTCGAGCGCCAGGGCCTGCTCGCCCAGGGCGATCTTCTGCTCAGGGTCCTGGGCTTGCTGCCAGCGCCGATAGACGTCGACGAATTCGGCGGCCTTCAACGGGTCCGCTGCGCCATTCTGCTGCGCAAAGCCTTCCGGAACCAGTGGTGCGGTGGCCACAAGCCAGACCGCAGCCATGACGCATGCGAATGCGCGCCGCATCAACCACCTCCGAGATTCTGTGCCTCTCAATTCGGCCGCGGGTATTTCCAGTACGTTCCGGCGCGGCCCGTGATCTCCTCGAACGGCGCATAGCGAAGCTTCGGCGGACGGACGCCGGTCTTGAGGATGCTGGCGATATCCTGGAGCAGAGGCGCTCTCTCCGCGAAATCCGAGTGGTTGAGCGAGAGAAAATCGCTGCTCACGCCCGAGGCGTCGATCGTGTCTATGCCGGTGAGCACGAGGGGTCCGCCGGCTCTTGGAATGTGGCCGATGGGGAGCTCGCCGAGGGCAACACTTCCGGAGACGCGAAGAGCGCGATCCTTCTGCGATGCGTAGAGCGTGATGCCGCGCCCGAGCGGCGTGATCATCTTGTAGCGCTTCAGGAAGTTATCGCGCGTGACATCGGGCGAGGCGAGGATGATCTCCTCGAAGAGCGCCGCCCTCTCGGCCTCAGGCGTGCTCAAGGCGATGTCGCGCAGGACGCCGGTCAAGAGCTCGGCGCCCATGCTATGTGCAATCAGGTGCACTTTGGTGGCGCCCGTCTTGCTGCGCACGATGTTCAGAAAGTGGATCAGGTGATCGCGGGCGCCGTCGACGCGCTTGAGGTCATGCGTGTAGCCGACAAGCTTTCCGCTCGACGGCCAGGAATAGAGAAACGCTCCCCCGTCGAAGCCCGTGTCGTGCGCGATCTGGGCGGTGCGGAACAGGGCGTCGTCGAACACGACGTTGTAGCCGTGGACGAACACGAAGGTCTGGTCCTTGAAGTCCTTCGCGGACTGGAGGCGCTCCCTCGCTTTTTCGACGAAGGCGCTCTCGCTCAGCTCCTCGACGCTCTGCACCGTAAAATCGAGCGCCATATCCTCGTCACGGAAGGCGATGGAGGTAAAAAACAGGTTCCATTCCGGGCGGGTGATGGCGCCGGGGTCGCGATCCTTACGGGTCGGCACCGTCACGACGGCCATTCCGAGCGCGAATGTCGGGCTGCCCTCGTTGGTATAGACAGCGAGCTTGCGGCCGTTCTTGAGAATGTCCGCGCCGCGCTTCCGATCCGTGCCGTAGTAGACGGGTACGGCGACGAACGGCTTCTCCGCCGCCGGAACCGGAGATCTAGGGGTTCCACGTGTTCTTTCCTCCTCCGGATCAGGCGGCGGCAGGACGGTGCCACGGACGGCAGCCGCGTCGCTCGGCGTCTGGCGAGCCCAGATCTCCAGGACCGCGGGTGCGGATGGCAATCTGGTGTCCGGAAAGCTCACCTCGACGGCGTCGATGAAACGTCCTTCCGGCCGCTCGTCGATGAGCTTGGTGCGATCCTTGGGGTCCAGCCTCCGCTCGGAATCATCGGTAAAGACTTGGCCGTTCGAGTACTCGATCGAAATGCGCGAAACCGTAACGCGTCCCTGCGCCATGCGCAGTCGAACGGCGCTCGAGCGCCCGTTGACGGCGCTGAGGTCGATGCGGCTCGATTTTGCTCCAGGGAGCACGCTGATCTCGCCAAGCTTGACGAATGCGGCTTCGCCGTCCCGCTCGGCTTGCGCGGACGCGGGGACGATTGGAAGTGTGAAGAAAAACACGAACAATAAGAAGCGATTGAGCATGAAACCCCCACAATGAAACGTGCCCGTACATGACGGCATTATCACGTCAAATTAGCACGCGCGCGACCGCCGTGCAGGTGCTTCGAACAAGCAGCCGTTGCATTCGATCGGGCGTCTGCGATGTACGACACCGCGCGCGCGAAAACTGTGCCGCGTGGAACGCGACACATGCGAAGTGGCGTGTGACGAGCGTTCCCATTTCCAGTCCTCGATGAAAATGGGAACGGACTGCCCTGCTTATCTTGATAATGTGCAGAAGGTCTTTCGAGGCGTTTGTGTCGCGTCGGAACTTGTTGGAGTGCAATTGTTTCTCTTTTCCGGCTCAGAGCCGATCTCATCCGTCGTATTGTGTGCGTTGCAGAGTTGCATGGAGGTCGACGGTGGTGATCAGTCGTTTGGTTGTTTTCCGCTTCGCGCGTCTGTGACGAATGCACGTCAAAGCGAAGGTCAGATTTCACATGCGTCATCATCCAAACGGATGAGGGAATCGGAATTGGAATCGCGCATGATCCACTGGACAGGACGTGCGCGCTCCGGAATACTTGTCGGCATTACGGCGATGGCCCAATTGCGATAAGGAAAGGCTGCGCCACGCCCGCAGCGCATTGATCTCGATATATTTATTGAGAATGAGGCGGTCCGTTTATGTGGCGTGTCTCTTCAATACTCGCCATCGTGGTTTGCGTACTTGCGCATTCTTCTCCCGTCGCGGCCGCGAAGCGCGTGGCGCTCGTCATCGGCAATGCTGCCTATATCAACACTCCCGCACTCGCCAATCCCAAGAACGATGCGACCGATTTTGGTGCCGCGATCAAGACGTTCGGCTTTGAGGTGATCGAGGGGTTCGATCTCGACAAGGCCAGCATGGACCTCAAGCTGCGCGAGTTCGCGGATGCGCTCGAAGGCGCGTCTGTCGCCGTTTTTTTCTATGCGGGCCATGGGCTTCAGGTCGACGGCACCAACTATCTGGTGCCGATCGACGCCAAGCTCTCCAAGAGAGCCGCGCTCGAGTTCGAGATGCTGAGCCTCGACAGCATCCAGCGACACATGGAGTCGGAGGAACGCACGAGCATCCTGTTCTTCGACGCCTGCCGCGACAATCCTCTGGCGCGCAACCTGGCAGCGAGCATGGGGACACGCTCGGTGCGCGAGGGCGCCGGCCTCGCCCTGCAAGATCCCGGGGCGGGAACGTTGATCAGCTATTCGACGTCGCCGGGCCGCACGGCGCTCGATGGTCATGGACGCAATTCTCCTTATACGGCTGCCCTCGTACAGCAGATGCTGAGCAGCGGCGACCATCTCGCTGAAATGCTCTACGAGGTGCGCAACGCAGTCTTGAAATCGACCAACGGCGAACAGAAGCCGTGGGACCTTTCGGCATTGACTCAGCGCTTCTATTTCAAGGAGGCCGCGGCCAAGCCTCCCGTGGTCGCCGCGCTGCCGCCGGATGCGGCGGTCCCCTCGCAGCCCGGATCGCCGACGGCGACGGATGCCACACCTCCGCGAACATCGGCCGAGCCCGCATTTCCTCCGGTCGAGCCGCCTGTGTCGCTCTCGCCGGGGCTTTTCGACAACGGCGATATGGCGCTCTCCGGCTTCTCGGGCACGAAACTCACCATCGACGGCCTGAAGCCCGGGGTGCACCCGATCGACAAGACGGCCATCGACCCGAACGGCGCCTCCCTCCGCGTGCTCGACGCGACGATGCTGGAGCCAAAGGATGCGACGGTGCTGAAGCCGGCGGTCAAGCTCGAGATCAAGGCGGGGGAGATCGGTCAGGTCTTCGGGCTTGCGTTCGATCGTGCGGAGAAGGCGGGCGGGCGGCCAAATCTGTTCGCGGCCGCGACCTCCAGCTTCGGCCTGCAGATCGTCGGTCCCGATGCAGACGGCGACGGCGTGCCCGACCGCTTGACGGCTGGTGCGCCGGGCGCCGTCTTCATGGAAGGCCAGTTCGGGGCGAAGCTCGGCGGAGGGCCGGGGGCCATCTGGAAGATCGACGGCGTGAACGGCAAGGCCTCCCTGTTTGCCAATGTGACGCTCAGCGGCGCGCAGAACAGTGGTCCCGGGCTCGGCGGGCTTGCGTTCGATCTGGCCAGCCGCAATCTCTATGTGTCCGATCTGGACACGGGCATGATCCATCGCTTCGATCTGGCGGGCACCGAGCTTGGCCGGTTCGACCATGGTGTCGACGGTCGCAAGGCGCACAAGCTCGAGCCCGTGCCCGACGACGGAAAGCGGCTCGACATCTCGAAGCCCAGCTTCAAGCCCGAAGATCCCTCGACCTGGGGCTTTACGCCGGTCGCGCGCCGGATTCATGGGCTCGCCGCCTTCGAGAACCGCCTCTATTACGCCGTCGGCGAGGGACCGGAGATCTGGTCGGTCGGCATCGATCCGATAGGAGCGTTTGCGTCCGATCCGCGCTTCGAGCTCCGCGTCGGCGACGCGAAGTCTAACGCGGCATCGACAAAATCGGACGCGGCGGCGGAGGACGGTCTGCCCGTCACCGACATTCTCTTCGACGCCGAAGGGCGCTTGACGATCGCGCAACGCGGCCGTCTGCGGAACCCGTTCGACTACACGGAATTCGCCGAGCCGGACCACGCGCGCGTGCTGCGCTATGCGCGGCCAAAAGCCGGGTATGGGCCCAAGATACCCGAAGCAGAGGAATACGCGATTGGGTTCGGAGGGGATTACCGCCAGGGTGCCGGCGGCATCAGCCTGGCGTTCGGCCGCAAGGAGGACGGCTCCGTCGACTTCGGAAGGTGCGAAGCCAACCTCGTCGCCACAGGTGATGCGTTGCGCGACAACCCCAGCTTCGCGCCGCAGCTCAAGGTGGGTGGACCATCCATCGTGCACGGCGCCCAGGTCGTCGCTGCCGGCAGCGTCCGCCCGGCCAACGAGCCTCCTTTGGAGAGCGCCTTCGTCGACTTCGACGGAGCCTATGATGACGCAAGCCTCAGGGGGCAGGTCGGCGATGTCGAGGTGTTCCGCGACTGCGATGCGTCGCGCTTTCCGCCCGTCGTCGCCGGCGGCCCTGGCGTTGGCCCGGGACAGACCGGCCAGGCGGCACCGGGACCGCTGGCGGACCTAGCTCAGCCGGGCGTCGATGGCGTCGGCGGCGTTGGTGCGGGACCAGGCGGCGGCGTGAGCCCGATAACCGCCGGTCTCAGGATCGAGAAGAAGGCGGTCGGCACGGCCTGCTCGAGCGAGCGCGGATGCACGTTCGAGATCGCCGTCACCAACACGTTGTCGACGCCGATCAACGGGCCGATCGTGATCGACGAGATCGTCTCTGCCGGGAACGCCGACCTCTCCCGCGCCGTGATGTCGACCGAGAACGAGCCCACGTGGATCTGCACGCGGTCGCCGCCCTTCTTCTGCACCCATCCCGAGCCGATCGAGCCGGGTGCCCGCGTGCCGCTCACGGTCAACGTCAAGCCGGCCGCTACCGCAGGCGAGGAGGGCGAGCTCACCAATTGCGCCTCGCTCCATACCCCGCCAGACAACCGGCAACCTCCGACAAGCGCGGCCGTCGCCGGCATCTCCGTCACTCCGACGACGGCCGTGCCGGTCTGCTCGGAGGCGGGCGGATGCCAGCTCGACGTGACGGTGACGAACACGACGGACAAGCCGTTCTCCGGCCCGGTGACCGTCATCGAGGTCATCTCGAGCCATCGCGGCAAGATTGCCGCCGGGCTCGACAACAACGCGACGCTCGATGAGCTTCCGACGGCTCCGTGGACCTGTGTCCGCATCGGCCTGCCCTGGCGCTGCACGCACAACGCTCTTGATCTGGGGCCAGGAGCCTCGACGGCGCTCACGCTGAAGTTCAAGCCGGGTACGCTCGGTGCCGAGGACCGATTCCTCGGTACGAGCACTGCGATCGAGGTGCCGGGCGCGGACGGCGCCACCACGTCGGACTTCGTACCGGCGAGCTTCCTCCTGCAGCGGAGCGATGCCGCTGCGTTCGACAAGCAAAAGAGCCGCGCGGTTGGCGGCGCGCGCGGGCAAGCCTGCGCGAAGCTTCCGCTCAGGCCGCCGGTCGAGCGCCTTGCGGCGCCGCCGCGTCTCAAGATCGAGAAGAAGGCCGTCTCGGAGTTCTGCGCCGCCGACGGGCCGTGCAGCTTCGAGATCACGGTCACGAACGTCGGTGGCGGCGCCTTCAACGGTCCGCTGTCGATCTCGGAGCAGATCGCGAGCAAGCCCGGTGCAGCGTCCGCGGCGGGAAGCGGCCATACAACGACGGCAACATCGTCTCCGGATTGGACGTGCGCCGATACGGAAGGGGATGCGGTGTGCGCGTCGCGCGGCAACGTGCAGCTCGCCAAAGGTCAGTCGATCGTGCTTCCGGTCGATGTGACGCCGAAAGGCTTCGCCAAAGGCGCCGTGCTGGAGAACTGCGCGGCGGTAGATGTCGGCGCGACGGGCGACGGCGCGGCCGGGCGGAGCCTCGTGGAAAACGACAAGGCCTGTGCCTCCGTCGAGGTCGATCCCTTCAGTCTGCGCGTCATCAAGTCGGGCGCAAACACGTGTGCGGCCGGTGGCGAATGCCAGTTCAGGCTCACTCTTCTCAACGACGGGACCGTCAATCACAACGCGCCGGTGACGTTCACCGACTCGATGGGTCCGGACGTGCCAAGCATGGAAATCGTGTCGATCGAGCCGAAGCTGCCTTGCGATTCACAGCCCGCGCGCATCCCGTTCCAGTGCACCACGCCCGGCCGCTATCCGCTCGCCGTCGGACAGCATGAGAACTACACGATCGTCACGCGCATGCCGAAGCAGGGCCTTCCGCAGACGATCAAGAACTGCATCGCGCTCTCGAAGCCGTGGCAGCCCGCCCTGGCGGCGGTGTCGGTCTCCGGTCCGCCAAAAGATGCGGAGCCAGGCAGCTACGAATGCCACGAGGTCGCGGTTGGGGCCGAGGCGCCGACCTGCTTCGGCGGCATGACGCTCACGTCCGACAACCTCTGCCAATGCGCCGAGGGGACAGCGTGGAACGGCCGGACTTGCGCCGCGGCGCCGACGGAAAAATGTCCGAAGGGTTGGAACGGCACTTATCCCTATTGCTGCCAGCCGGGGATGGAGTACCGCGAGGGAACCTGCCAGGCGATCGTGGCGATGCCGAAGGTCTGTCCTCCCGACCGCCCCAACGGCACGTATCCGAACTGCTGCCCAAAGCGGACGTACTACAGCAATGGTTCCTGCAAATACCAGCAAGTCGAAAAGCCGTCATGTCCGCCCGGCACCTATCGCTATCGCGGTCGTTGCAGGACGCGCCAGGCTCAGCAACCGAGTACAACCGGAACGACGATACAAATCAATCCCGGGGCCTTCTTTTATGACTGCTACGGCAAACCGACCTTTATCGGGAAGAAGTGCAAATACTGAACGATAGGACACGCCGGGAGAGGAAACTGAATCGAGCGGAACGGATGACCGATCCGCTTAACTGAAGATGCAGGAGGTCAGCGTGAATAAAGGGCATTCATGCAATCGACATAGTATGGGTTTGACAGGCATGGCGGGTCGGTTGTTCGCGATCGCGCTGTTGTGCTTCCTGGGCATGAGCGTGAGCATTGACCGTGCTGCGGCGCAAAGCCGTACGGCGCGCGCCATCGGTGCGGGTATCGCCGGCGCGCTCATCCTCAACGAGCTTTCTAAGGGAAGCGGGAAGCGGAAATCGGCAACATCGCGCCGGTCGAAGCGCAGTGTGGCGACACGCGCCAGCAAGCCCTCCAAACCGTCGAAGCAACAGGCGCGCAAGAAGAAGACCTATGACAGTGACGAGGGCGTGGTCGCGGCGAAGAGCGACACGTCCGAGAGCGGTATGGTCAACCAGAACATCACGACCGGCAGTACGGCTTCGGTTCAGGGTGCGTCGGCGCTCATCTCCTCGCCCGACGAGATCAAGGCCGCCCAGCAGCATCTGAGGTTCATGGGCTACGACATCGCGCAGGAGACCGGCACGGTGGACGCGAAGACGAAGTCTGCCGTCATGCAGTTTCAGGATTCGATCGGTGCTCCTGTGACCGGCGATCTCACGATCGACCAGCTTCAGATGCTGTTCGTGAAAGTCGCGAGCAAAAGGGAAGGCTCGTAGCTGATCGGACTGCTGTGTCTCGGAACGTCGTGCCTGTCGGCAGTGTCGGGCCACTGTGCTCGACACAACGACGGCTCCTCGCGGCCGCCGACGACACGGATAAGCCGAGAGCGTCGGTCAGGAGCCTTTCGATGCAAAGCGGTCATTCATCCAAAGTGCAATGACCGTGCAGACGGCGCCGGACAACAGGTAGGCGCCGGCAGAAATCAGTCCGAAGTGGGTGGATAACAGCAAGGCGGCGAGAGGAGCGAAGCCGGCTCCAAAGAGCCAGGCGAGGTCTGTGGTGATGGCAGACCCGGTATAGCGATATTCCTTCGAGAAGCCTGAGGCCACAGCGCCGGAGGACTGTCCGAACGACAGCCCCAGTAGTACGAAGCCCAGGATCATGAACACGGCCTCGCCTACGGAGCCGGCGTCGAGAAGCTGAGGGGCGAAGCCGCTGAACGCGGCAATGGCGAGCGCCGATCCCATCAGCAGCGGCCGCCGTCCGATCCGGTCCGCAATCACGCCCGACGCGAAGATCGCCGCGAGGCCGAAAAAGGCGGCGATGGCCTCGATGACCAGGAAGCGTGCGATGCCTTCCGAGGTGAACAGGAACACCCACGACAACGGGAACACCGTCACCATGTGGAACAGGGCGAAGCTCGCAAGCGGCGCGAAGGCGCCGGTCAGCACATTGCCGCCCTCCGCCTGCAGCGTTTCGCGCACGCGCGCTGGTTGCAGATCGCGGTTCTCGAACAGTTCGCTGTATTCCGACGTCGAGACGATGCGAAGGCGGGCGAAGAGCGCTACGACGTTGATTGCGAATGCCACGAAGAATGGATAACGCCATCCCCAGTCGAAGAAATCCTGGGCCGACAGATTGCCGACGAAGAATGCGAACAGGGCGCTCGCGACGATGAGGCCCGCCGGGGCGCCGAGTTGCGGGATCATCGCATACCAGCCCCGGTTCTTTTCGGGTGCGTTGAGGGTCAGGAGCGAGGCGAGGCCGTCCCACGTGCCGCCGAGGGCGATGCCCTGGCAGATGCGGGCGGCGGCCAGAAGCCAGATCGCGGCAGCCCCGATGCTCTCGTAACCGGGCAGGAAGGCGATGGCGACGGTTGCCGTGCCGAGCATGAACAGCGCGATCGTCATCTTCACGCCTTTGCCGTAGGCGCGGTCCACCGCCATGAAGATCGCCGTGCCGAAGGGGCGGGCGATGAAGGCCAGCGCGAAGATGGCGAAGGAGTAGAGGGTTCCTGTCAGCGCATCGGCCTCAGGGAAGAGCAGCTTCGGAAAGACGATGACCGAGGCGATGGCATAGACGAAGAAGTCGAAGTACTCGGATGTGCGACCGATGAACACACCGACCGCGATCTCGCCGGGGGCCACCTCGCTGTGGCGTGCCTCGGGACCAACCCCGCCGTGTCCCGCCATCGATGCCGAAGATTGAGCCATGATCGCATCCGAATGAGGTTTCGCTCGCGGCTCGGGTCTCGCCGGTTCGTGCCGCATTGCCGTCCTATGCGTGCGCGGCCGATTGCGGCATTGGGCAAATTGTCCAATGGGCCGCGCGCGCTTCAAGAGGTAGCGCTGCGTCTGAGCCGCTTCGTATCCACGGACCGCTATCATGAGCCGCTTTCGACTGCTGGCGCTAGCGCCACTTACCCTGATGCTCGGGGGGTGCGACTTCGTCGTTCTCAATCCTGCCGGCGACATTGCCGTGCAGCAGCGCGACCTCGTCGTCATCTCGACCGTTCTGATGCTGCTCATCATCGTTCCGGTGATGGCGCTTACGGTTTTCTTCGCCTGGAAGTACCGCGAAGCCAACGAGCCGGCGGATTACGATCCAGATTGGAATCATTCCACCTATCTCGAGCTGGTGATCTGGGCGGCGCCGCTTCTGATCATCATCTGTCTCGGTGCGGTCACCTGGATGTGGACCCACCTGCTCGATCCCTACCGATCGCTCGACAGAGTGACGCACGAGCAGCCGGTCGCGGCGGAGGTCAAGCCGCTCGAGGTCGAGGTGGTGGCGCTCGATTGGAAGTGGCTGTTCATCTATCCCGAGCACGGCATCGCGACCGTCAACGAGATGGCGGCGCCGGTGGACAGACCGATCCGCTTCCGCCTCACCGCCACGTCGGTCATGAATGCCTTCTATGTACCCGCGCTCGCCGGAATGATCTACGCCATGCCTGGCATGGAGACAACGCTGCACGGCGTGATCAACAAGTCCGGCACCTATACCGGCTTCTCGGCCAACTACAGCGGCGACGGCTTCTCAGGCATGCGCTTCGCTTTCCACGGGCTCGACGAGGGCGGCTTCGAAAAGTGGCTCGCGGCGGTGAGGGTCGAGGGCGGTGCGCTCGATCGCGCGACCTATCTGGAGCTGGCCAAGCCGAGCGAGAATGAGCCCGTGCGCCGTTACGCCACCGTCGAGCCGCAACTCTTCCGGCTGATCCGCGACCGCTGTGCCGAGCCCGGCAAGATGTGCATGGACGAGATGATGGCCATCGATGCCAGCGGTGGCCTGGGGCTGGCCGGCATCAACCTGCTGCAGCCGCCGGACGACAAGGGCGCCGCGGCGCGTAGCGCCCTGTTCGGACCGAAAGCGACGGCGGTTACCGGGATCTGCACGACCGAGGAAGCCATGGCGGCCCGGCAAACGACATCGGCACCTCGTCCGGCTGACCGCCAGCCGCTGCTTGGCGCCGGGCTGCCGCGTCCTCCGTTCACGTCTTTCACATCTCCCAAGATCGACGCGAGCCTGCTGCGCTCGCTTTCCGGCACCTGAGCGGACCCGATGTTCGAGAATATTGATCTGACCAAGCTGATCTTCGGCCGGCTGACCTGGGACGCGATCCCGATTCACGAGCCCATTCTCGTCGGTACCTTCGCGGTCGTGGCGCTGGGCGGGCTCATGCTCGTAGGTGCCGTCACTCGCTATGGGCTGTGGGGCTACCTGTGGCGCGAGTGGTTCACGACCGTCGACCACAAGCGCATCGGCATCATGTACATGATCCTCGGCGTCGTGATGCTGCTGCGTGGCTTCGCCGATGCCATCATGATGCGCATCCAGCAGGCGATGGCCTTCAACGGTTCGGAGGGCTATCTCAACGCTCACCACTACGACCAGATCTTCACCGCCCATGGCGTGATCATGATCTTCTTCGTGGCGATGCCGCTGGTCACCGGCCTCATGAACTACATCGTGCCGCTGCAGATCGGCGCGCGCGACGTGTCGTTCCCGTTCCTCAACAACTTCAGCTTCTGGATGACCACCGGCGGCGCCGTGCTCTTGATGATGTCGCTGTTCCTCGGCGAGTTCGCGCGCACGGGCTGGCTCGCCTATCCGCCGCTTTCGGGGGCGGAGCACAGTCCGGGCGTCGGCGTGGACTATTACATATGGTCGTTGCAGGTGGCGGGCGTCGGCACGACGCTCTCCGGCATCAATCTCATCTGCACCATCGTCAAGATGCGTGCGCCCGGCATGACCATGATGAAAATGCCGGTGTTCGTCTGGACCTCGCTCTGCACCAACGTGCTGATCGTCGCGACGTTCCCAGTGCTGACCGCGACGCTGGTGCTGCTTTCGCTCGACCGCTACGTGGGCACGAACTTCTTCACCAGCGACCTCGGCGGCAATCCGATGATGTACGTGAACCTCATCTGGATCTGGGGTCATCCGGAAGTCTACATCCTGATCCTGCCCGTGTTCGGCATCTTCTCGGAGATCGCGGCGACCTTCTCGGGCAAGCGGCTGTTCGGCTACACGTCGATGGTCTACGCCACGGTCGTCATCACCATCCTCTCCTATCTGGTGTGGCTGCACCATTTCTTCACGATGGGATCCGGCGCCAGCGTCAACTCGTTCTTCGGCATCACGACAATGATCATCTCGATCCCGACCGGTGCCAAGGTCTTCAACTGGCTGTTCACGATGTATCGCGGGCGCATCCGCTTCGAGCTGCCGATGATGTGGACGGTGGCGTTCATGCTCACCTTCGTGATCGGTGGCATGACGGGCGTGCTGCTGGCGGTGCCGCCGGCCGACTTCGTGCTGCACAACTCCCTGTTCCTCGTTGCGCACTTCCACAACGTGATCATCGGCGGCGTGGTGTACGGCCTCTTCGCCGGCATGATCTACTGGTTCCCGAAGGCGTTCGGATTCAGGCTCGACCCGTTCTGGGGCAAGGTGTCGTTCTGGGGCTGGGTGCTCGGCTTTTACTTCGCCTTCATGCCGCTCTACGTGCTCGGTCTGATGGGCGTGACACGACGGTTGCGGGTGTTCGACGATCCGTCGCTGCAGATATGGTTCCTCATCGCGGGCTTCGGGGCCTTCCTGATCCTCGTGGGTATTGTCGCCTTCCTGATCCAGATCGTGGTCAGCATCGCGCGGCGCGAGCAGCTCCGCGATACGACCGGCGATCCGTGGAACGGGCGAACGCTGGAATGGGCAACCTCTTCGCCGCCGCCCGACTACAATTTCGCCTTCACGCCCGTCGTGCACGACAACGACGCCTGGTGGGACATGAAGCGGCGCGGATACCGGCGCCCGCTCGAAGGCTTCAAGCCGATCCATATGCCGAGCAATACGGGGACAGGCGTCATTCTGGCGGGGCTCAGCGTCGTGCTGTCGTTCGGGCTCATCTGGTACATGTGGTGGCTCGCGGCCCTGAGCTTCGTCGCCATCATCGGCGTCGCGATCGCCCATACCTTCAACTACGACCACGGCTTCTACATCGCCGAGAACGAGGTTGTGGGCACGGAGACCGAGCGAACGAAGCTCTTGGCCGCAAGCGGGGTGAACGCATGACGACGCTCGCTCGCGACGCCAACACGGGGGATGAAGCTCCGGTCTTCTACGTCAAGGACGAGCACGCCCATCCCGAAGGCTCGAGCACTATGCTCGGATTCTGGATCTACCTGATGAGCGACTGTCTCATCTTCGCGGTGCTGTTCGCGATCTACGGTGTGCTGGGCGGAAGCTACGCGGCCGGCCCGGCGCCGAAGGACCTGTTCGACCTGGGGCTCGTGGCGGTCAACACGGCAATGCTGCTGCTCTCGTCGCTGACCTTCGGTTTCGCGATGCTCGAGATGATGAAGTCCAACGTGCGCGGGACGCTCTTCTGGCTCGTCGTGACCGCCGTGTTCGGCCTCGCCTTTCTCGGGATCGAGCTCTACGAGTTCGCGCACCTCATTCACATCGGCGCCACGCCACAGCGCAGCGCCTTTCTGTCGGCCTTCTTCACGCTGGTCGGTACGCATGGCCTGCACGTAACGTTCGGTATCGTCTGGCTGGCCACGCTCTGGGTGCAAATGCGGCGTCACGGGCTCATCGAGGCCAACAGGCGCCGGCTGATGTGCCTCAGCATGTTCTGGCATTTCCTCGATGTGATCTGGATTGGCGTGTTCACGTTCGTCTATCTGATGGGAGTCCTGCGATGAGCGCACCCAACGCCGGAGCGCATACCGCGCACGCCGAGGCCGGCCATGACCACCACCCTGCGGAGGGGCACGCGCACGGTTCGCTCCGCGGCTATCTGATCGGGTTCGCGCTTTCGGTCTTTCTGACCGCGGTTCCGTTCTGGCTGGTGATGGGCGAGGTTCTGGAGAGCAAGCAGCTTACGGCCTTCGTCATCATGGCGTTCGCCATGGTTCAGATCGTCGTGCACATCGTCTTCTTCCTGCACATGACCTCCAGTGCCGAGGAGGGGTGGAGCATGATGGCTCTGATCTTCACGCTGATCATCATCGTTATCGCGATGGCCGGTTCGCTGTGGGTCATGCATCACCTCAACACGAACACTATGCCCTTCCACGACATGCGGCAGATGCTATGACCGAAGGCGCCCTGCAGGCGCGTTCGCCGGCTGCGGTGATCCTGATCGTGATCGCCGCGCTTACGAGCGCCACCCTGTTCGGTGTGCTCGGCGTCTGGCAGGTGAAGCGGCTCTCCTGGAAGCTGGACCTCATCGAGCGCGTCGAGCGGCGCGTCGGGGCCGATCCCGTTCAAGCGCCCGGGCGCGACGCTTGGGCCCACATCACCGCGGCGTCGAGTGAATATCTCAAGGTGCGCGTAACGGGGCGCTTCCTGCACGACAGGGAAACACTCGTGCAGGCCGTAACCGACCTCGGCAGCGGTTACTGGGTGCTGACGCCGTTCGAGAAGACGCAGGGCTTCACGATGCTCGTCAACCGCGGGTTCGTGTCGACGGAGCGTCGCGATCCGATGGTGCGCGCAGCGGCCGCCACCGCCGGCGAGGCGACGGTAACGGGCCTCTTACGGTTGACGGAGCCAGGCGGTGCCTTCCTGCGCACGAACGATCCTGCAGGCGATCGCTGGTATTCCCGCGATGTGGAAGCCATCGCGTTTGCACGTGGCCTTGGCGAGACAGCGCCTTACTTCATCGATGCGGACGCGACGCCCAATCCGGGTGGGTGGCCGGTCGGCGGTCTGACGCGCGTGCGGTTCACCAACAACCATCTCGTCTATGCCGTTACGTGGTTCAGTCTGTCGCTGATGGCGTTGGCGAGTGGTGGGTATGTGATCCAAGACTGGCGACGGAGGACGCATCTGGGGCAGGGCGGCCCGCGACGCGGCCGGTTGGAATCTTCCGACGAGTTTGGATAGCCAGGACCAACTTGTGAAGTCCGCTGACGCAGCGACCGCAGGTCTGCTTTTTCCGCATGACAGCCATAACCTCCGCATCCGTTGCGGAAAAACTTGATTTCGCAGATGCACAATAGTCTCGATGTCGTTGAGAGCGCTGTGCATGGGCAAGCCGGAATTCATTGGAAAGAAGTCAAAGGCAGCAGGCGGCTGGGGCGCGCTGAAGAGCTGCGGAAAGAAGCTCCTCGCCAGTGGCGCGCCGCTCACGGGCGCGGCGGCTATGCTGAAGGCGAACCAGCCGGACGGCTTCGATTGTCCAGGCTGCGCGTGGGGAGATCCGGAGCACGGCTCGTCGTTCGAGTTCTGCGAGAACGGCGTCAAGGCGGTCGCCTGGGAGGCGACCGACAAGCGCGTCAGCCCGGACTTTTTTGCTCGTCACACGGTGAGCGAGCTCCGCACGTGGACGGACTACGACCTTGAGCGGCAGGGCCGTCTCACGCATCCCATGCGCTATGAAGCCACCACCGACCGCTATGTCCAGGTCGGCTGGGACGATGCGTTCGCCGAGATCGGCAGGATTCTGAAAGGGCTCGACAGCCCGGATCGGGCGGAGTTCTACACTTCCGGCCGCGCGTCGAACGAAGCGGCCTTTCTCTACCAGCTTTTCGTCCGGCTCTACGGGACGAACAATTTTCCCGATTGCTCGAACATGTGCCATGAGGCGAGCGGCATCGCGCTCGACCAGGCCATCGGCATTGGCAAGGGTACGGTGACGCTTGAGGACTTCGAGAAGGCTGATGCCATTCTCGTCATCGGGCAGAACCCCGGCACCAATCATCCGCGCATGCTTGGCGATCTGCGCCGCGCGGCGCTTCGCGGTGCCCGCGTCGCGGTGTTCAACCCGGTGCGCGAAAAGGGGCTCGAGCGCTTCGCCGACCCGCAGGACAAGCTCGAGATGCTGACGGGCGGCAGCAAGCCGATTGCGAGCGAGTACTATCAGGTGCGTCTCGGCGGAGACATGGCCGCGGTCCGCGGAATGGCCAAAGCCGTTTTTGCGGCCGACGAGGTTGCGCTCGCCGAGGGGCGGCCGTCAGTCCTCGATCATGGCTTCCTGAGGCAGCATACATCCGGCTTCGACGCCTATCGCGCCGCCGTCGATGCGACGAGCTGGGAGGCGATCGAGCATCAATCCGGCCTGACGCGTACCGAGCTCGAGCATCTGGCGCTGATCTACATCGAATCCGAGCGCACGATCTGCACCTGGGCCATGGGCGTGACCCAGCATCGCCATTCGGTGGCGACGATCCGCGAGATCGCCAATTTCATGTTTCTGCGCGGCAACGTCGGGCGGCCGGGCACCGGCCTCTGCCCGGTGCGCGGGCATTCGAACGTACAGGGCGACCGCACGGTCGGAATCAACGAGAAGCCCTCCGCGGCTTTTCTCGATGCCCTGGAAACGGTGTTCGGCGTGCCGATGCCGC
Organism: Hyphomicrobium sp.; assembly: GCF_020852195.1. Taxonomy (GTDB): domain Bacteria; phylum Pseudomonadota; class Alphaproteobacteria; order Rhizobiales; family Hyphomicrobiaceae; genus Hyphomicrobium_C. The sequence goes on from NZ_JADZBI010000236.1 coordinate 35,500, forward strand.
GACGCCACGGCCACAACGTGCTGGCTGCCATCGGCGCCATGCTCGATGGGTCGGCGCAGGCGTTCATCGGTCTTGGCGGCAACTTCGCGCGCGCCACGCCCGACAGCACGCTCATTGCGAAGGCGATGCGGGGGCAGAAGCTGACCGTCAACATCGCGACCAAGCTCAACCACTCGCATCTCCTGCCTGGCGAGGTGAGCTACGTGCTGCCTTGCCTCGGCCGAACGGAGATCGACCGCAACGCCAAGGGCGTCGCTCAGATCGTCACGGTCGAAGATTCGATGAGCATGGTCCACGGCTCCGGCGGCATCAACAAGCCGGCTTCGCCGGAGCTTCGCTCCGAGGTCGGCATCATTGCCGGCATCGCGGCGTCGACGGTCGGCTCGGATGTGGTGGACTGGGCGCAATTGGCGCAGAACTACGACCGCATTCGCGATCTGATCGCAGGTACCATCCCCGGATTCCACGGCTACAACGAACGGGTGCGCCGACCGCGCGGTTTCCGTCTCTACAATGCCGTCGATCATCGTGTCTGGAACACGCCGTCGCAGCGCGCCTCCTTCTCGCCGGAGGCGCTGCCGCGCGAGACGGAGCATCAGAGGGCACTGGGTGAGCAGGGCCTGTTCGTGCTGCAGACTTTACGCTCGCACGACCAGTACAACACGACCGTCTATGGTCTCGACGACCGCTATCGCGGCATCTATGGCGAGCGGCGCGTCGTATTCGTCAATCCCGACGATCTCGCGGAGGTCGGCGTGCAATCCGGCGACCGCGTCGACATCGTCGGCCGCCATGAGGACGGCATCGAGCGCGTGGCGGAGAGCTTCCGCGTCGTGTCCTACGATCTCCCGCGGGGCTCGGTGGCCGGCTACTATCCGGAGCTGAACGTGTTGGTGCCTCTCTCGACCTCTGGCGAGCAGAGTGACACGCCGACATCGAAGTCGGTGCTCGTCTCTTTCCGCCCGGCTTCTGAGCAGTCGCAGGCCGCATGAATACGACTGCCGAGGGCGTGATATCGGAGGAGCTGTTCCTCGATCGGGTCGCGGCGCTTTGCGCAGTGGCTGGCTTCCTGGCGCCGCTCGGTGCGAGCCTGCTCCTGGCCGTTCACCTCGACATCTGCAGCGATAGCCGCACGTTCTCACGCCTGTTTGGCATCGCCCACGCGCTGGTTCTGCGCGAGGTCACGGAGCTGGCCGGAAATCGCGGCCTGCTCTCCATCGTGGGGCGGAATCCCCGCTCCCAGCGTACCGAATTCGCGCTCACCGAGGTGTCCAAGGCCCTCTTGTTGCGTGTTGTTTCCATGAACCCGAAACAAGCCGGGTAGCGCATATTCTCGCGTCGATATCCTTTCTATTCTTAAAACTGCATTGGCCCCCTTTTTTGATTGTGACGCGATCGCTGGTCCGTCCCACAGTCGGCGTGGTTCCGGGCGGCTCGCGTAGGCATTCCGCTCGCATTTGTGCCGCCCCCACAGGTTCTGAAGAACGGTCGCGTATGGCACACCGCAACTGATAGCCGGTGCCAAAGACTCTGAAATGGCGGGCAGTCATCCCTTAGAATGAAGTGCTCAATCGCGGGGAGCTCAACTCATGCACCTAAGCGTCGTTAGACGATTATAGACGTTTGGAATTAGGAATTTGGAAACCGAGATCCCTTCAACTGAACATGTGAGAATAAGAAAGCGCGAGGCTATTTCAGGGATGGCGCCTCGCGCGGGGGATATTCATGGCTCTAAACTGCTGGAGGGCGAAGGACGCATCACGGCATCGTGCTAGTGTGGGGGCCAAGGGCGCGGTTGTCGTATGCTCGGTTCTTACTTCCTGCGGTCCGGCACTTGGCGGCGGACTTGGCGTTCGCGAGCAATCGACCTCTGCGCAGGGGGCCTCCTTTGCGGGCGCGGGTTCGGGTGGGGACTTGAGCTCCAGCTTCTGGAATCCGGCCGCGATGTCGTTGGCAGGTCCGGGGCTTGCAACCGAAAGCCACGTCTCGCTGCTCTATGCGGATATCGACGTTCGCGCGAACAGCGTGAGCGTGCTCCCCGGCACCGCTCTCGGGTCTTCAACCGCGCTCGTCGACGATCACGCCAACGTGGACCAGCTTGTCGCTATCGGGGCCTCATATGCCTCCTGGCGCGTGGACAAGGATCTTGTTCTAGGATTGGCTGTCAATGCGCCATTCGGGTCCAAGAACAAGGCGCAGGATCCTACCTGGTCCGGCGAATATCACTTTCGCTCTTCGCAGCTTCTTACGGTCAACGTCAATCCGATCGCCTCCTATCAGTTGGCGCCGGGGCTTTTCATCGGCGCAGGCCCCCAGCTCCAATATCTGGCGCTTACGATCAAGGCCAACCCGTCCGGTGGACTTGCTCCCTCGCAGTCCAACTCGGTGCTCGACGGCGACGACATCGGTCTGGGCTTTACCGGCGGCGTCCTCTGGCAGCCGAGCCCGGCGACGAGCATAGGACTGGGGTTTCGCTCATCTGTCGCCCACGAGATCGAGGGCGATGCCTCGATGGCGGCTGGATTTCTTACGACGGGCCTGGGCACCGCGCCCTTTGCGCCAATCGATTTCGAAGCCAAGCTGCGCACTCCGGAGATCGCAACGCTGAGCCTGCGCCAAGCGCTGAGCGATACCACACGCCTCTTGGCGACGGTCGAATGGTCTAACTGGAGCCGCCTCGACAAGGTCGACTTCATCGCGACCTCTCAGGGCGGATTGGGATCGCAGCCTATCGTTCAAGGACAGGCGATCAACATTCTCGATTTTCACTGGGACGACGGTTGGTTCTTCGCCCTCGGCGCCGAATGGGACGCCTCGAACGCCATGACGCTGCGTGCGGGCGCGGCTTACGAGATCTCACCGATCCGAGATCCCGAGCAACGCAAGATCAACGTCTCAGATAGCGACCGGATCTGGCTGAGTGTCGGCGCAACGTATGCGTTGACCGCGGCTATGGCGTTCGATCTCGCCTACACGCACATCTTTTTCGATGATGCGCCGATCGATAGCCTGACGACGACACCGGCTAGCGCGACCACGCCTGTCAGGCGCTTCACGGGCAGCGCCGATCAGGCCGCCGACATCGTGTCGCTGTCGCTGAAGACCAAATGGTAGGACGGCCGACCTCGTTCCGACAAAAGGCGCGGGAAAACGTGGCAAACGACGTTAAAAAAAGCGCCTCTGAACACTGAAAATAAACACTTATATATCAATAACTGACATGGATCAGTTGGCGAGACCGCCCGCGTTCTTCGACCAATGCTCGCCTGTTGGCATCGGGCGTGCCTTCAACTCTTAGGCTGCTTTTCCATGATCTCCGTCCTGGGCTGCATCGTTAGCGAGCACAACGTCTGGCTCGTGGGTCTTGCCGTGGTGATCTGCGGTACGGGGTCATGGGTTACGGCCCGTCTCTTTCATCGGACCGCCAGGACGCAAGGATTGCAGCTCGTCGGCTGGCACTTCCTGACGGCGCTCACGGCGGGTGCTGCGACCTGGTGCACGCATTTTATCGCCATGCTGGGCTTCGACGCGGGTGTGCCTGTCGATTTCGATCCGGGCCTGACCGCCGTCTCGCTGATGATCGCGGTTGTCGGAAGCACGGTCGGCTTCGTTCTCGCCGGTAGCGGGTTCAGCCGCTTCACCCCGGCCATCGGTGGTGCGGTCGTCGGTCTGTCCATCGCGGCCATGCACTATACGGGGATGATGGGCTACCGGGTGCAGGGCTTCGTGTCCTGGGATGTCCCTTTCCTCGTTGCCTCCGTCGTCCTCTCCGTTGCGCTCTCGGCAGCGGCTCTGCACCACGCGATGCAGCCCATTCCGCACGCTCGCAACATCATGGCCGGCGTTCTGACCCTC
>NZ_JADZBI010000237.1 GCF_020852195.1 Hyphomicrobium sp.
GCGGCGACGATGTTCTTCTGCGCGGAATCGATCACCGAGCGGCAGGACGAGTTCGAGGCCGCCTGCACGGCTTTCTCGCGCTCGGTGCGCCCCGGCGGAACACTGGCGGCGGCGTTTCTCGTACGCTCCGCGGGCTACGTGGTGGCCGATCGTCCGTTTCCGGTGCTGAAGCTTTCTCCCGAGACCATCGAGCGCGTGTTCAAGGCGCACGCGGATTCGGTCAGCGCCAAGCTGATCGGTATCGTCGAGCGCGAACTGCGCAGCGGCTACTCGGGGTTCATCTTCCTCAACGGCACCGCGCGCTGATCCATCGCGACGCGTCGGGTATCTCCGTCGCGGGGTCGGCGATCGGGTCCTGGCCGTCAGGGCCGCTTCGGTTTTTCATCGGATGCCAGGTCGTTGCGCACCGTTTCGAGCATGCGCCGGGCACGGCCAAGCTGCTCCTTGAGCTCCCTCAGCTTCTGCGCGTTCTCGCGGGAGGTGCCTGCGGGGCTGTTGCTCAGCGCAACGGACAGGATGGTCAGGCTCTTCTCGAGATCGGCGATGATGCCCTCGAACTTGGCGCCGAGGCTTAGGCAGGCAACGACGGCCCTGTCGAGGGACTGCTCGAGCGTCGCGCTCCGCGGGCTCGACGGAGCCGGCCGGCGCGGGAATTCGATGACGTGGGCCATGGGTAGCGCCTCCTGATGCGCGCTCTGCAAACGCGCGATCGGGGGCAAAGATCCATCCTGCGCAGCAAGTTGGTTCCGGTCTCGCGAGTCCCTTCGCTAGTGACGAAGTATTAACTGCCGCCGCCGTCACTCGGGTGCCGGGCAGGCCTCGCATGCCGGGACGCGACGGGTGCCACCCTGCGCCGCCCGGCGGCGGCGCAAGCCCGGGAGGCCGGGCACCGCATCGGGCGCAACGGGGCGTGCGAAGAGATGGCCCTGGCCCAACGCGCAGCCGCCGGCCAGCAGCGCCGCATGCTGGGACTCGCTCTGGATGCCTTCGGCCAGCACCTCGAGCCCGAGGCAGCGGCCGAGCCCGATGATGGCCGTCGCGATGGCGGCCGAGGCGGGATCGGTGCCGATGTCGGTCACGAAGCTGCGGTCGATCTTCAGCGTGTCGACGGGCAGCTTCTTGAGGTAGGCGAGCGAGGAGTACCCGGTGCCGAAATCGTCGACCGCGAGCCTCACGCCGAGCGCCTTCAGGGCTTCGAGGGTTGCGAGCGTGGTGGCGTCGTGGTCCATCAGCGTGCCTTCGGTGATCTCGAGCTCGAGATGCTCGCCCGCGAGGCCGGCCCGGCGCAGCGCACGCGCCACCGACGCGGCGAACTCGGGATGGCGGAACTGACGGGCCGAGATGTTCACGGCGACGCGCGACAGCGCGAGCCCTTGGCTCTGCCAAGCCTGCATCTGCGTGCACGCCTCGTCCAGCACCCAGTTGCCGATCGCCACGATGAGCCCCGTTTCCTCGGCGACGGGAAGGAACTCGGCAGGCGGGATTACGCCGCGCGACGGGTCGTTCCAACGGATCAGCGCTTCGACGCCGAATACGCGCCTGTCGGCCAGCGTGACGAGCGGCTGATAGTTGAGGACGAGCTCGTTTCGGCTCAGCGCGCGGCGCAACTGGCTGTCGAGCGCGAGGCGGATGTTGGCGTGCCGGGTGAGATCGGACGAGTAGTGGCGGTAGGTCGACCTGCCGGCCGACTTCGCCTGGTAGAGGGCCGCGTCGGCGTGCTGCAGCACTTCCTCGGAGCTGGTTCCGTCACGCGGGAACAGGCTGATGCCGACGCTGGCACCGCTGAAAATCTCGTCGCCGGTCGAGAGGACGAACGGCTCGCCCAGGCGGTTGATCAGGTGCGCGGCGACGCTCGCTGCACGTTCGCCGCTCGTCTGCTCCAGCAGGACGATGAACTCGTCGCCTCCGAAGCGCGCGAGAAAATCGCCGGCGCGGAGTCCGTTCCGCAAGCGCTTGGCGACGAGGGTCAGCAACTCGTCGCCGGCGCTGTGGCCGAGGCTGTCGTTGACGAGCTTGAAGCGGTCGAGATCCACGAAGACCACGGCGCCCGTCTCGCCTTCGCGGACGGCCCGCGCCAGGGCCTGGTCGAGGCGCGCTTTGAGAAGGCGCCGATTGGGAAGGCCGGTCAGCTCGTCGTGATGGGCGAGGCGGTCGAGCTTCAGCTCCGATCTCTTGATGCGGCTCAAGTCCGCGCTGATGCCCACGTAGTATGTCGGCTGGCCGAGCCCGCTCGGCACGCTGCTGATCGTCAGCAGGGCCGGATAGGCCTCGCCGTTCTTGCGCCGGTTCCAGATCTCGCCCTGCCAGTATCCGGAGCGAGACACCTGATCCCACATCTCCCGGTAGAAAGCTCGGCCCTGCCGGCCGGACTGCAGGGTACGCATGCTTTTGCCGACGATCTCGGCCGCGGAAAAGCCCGTAATGGCGGAGAACGCCGGGTTGACGGCGACGATGGTACCGTTCCGTTCGGTGACGACGATGGATTCCTGGGTGGCGTTGAAAACGGCGCTGGCCAGGTTGACCATCGTGTCCGCGCTCAACTCAAGCTTGTCGTGCGCTGACTGCCGGTGCTTCACGCTATTCGTTGAAATAGGCTTATCCATCCGGCCCTTTCCCCCCACATCGCCTGCGACAAGTTTGCTCGGCGCGCTCTCTCCGCGGAGTTAATGGACGCAGTTTTTTTCTCCGTTTCCGCGCCCGTTCGACGCATGTCGATCCACGTCGGAAGCAGTTGCTTGCGAAGCCAAACCATCCGCACGCGGTTTCTTGACGGAACTCGTCAGGGTCCTGATAGAAAAGGCTGTTTTGGGGGCGCGTATGCTGTCACTTGAGATCGGCGAACTTCTCCTGCAGCTCGGGCGGGGTATGTTGGCGGAGCGGGAAGGCGACCGCCTCACGTCTGCGCAGTGGTTCGCGATTCTCTTCTTCTCGCGCGCCAACGTGTTCAGCCGCACGCTGTCAGGGCTCGCCGCGTATCAGGCCACCACGCGGGGCACGGCCTCGCAGACCATCAAGTCGCTCGTGCAGCGCGGCTACCTCGTGCGCAAGAAGTCGCCCTATGACGGGCGCAGCTCGATCCTCAGTCCGACGGAGAAGGCGCGCATGCGGATGGCTGCGGATCCGCTGGCCTCCGTCTTCAACGACATCGATGCGCTTTCTCCGCACAAGCAGGAGCTTTTGCGCGACATCCTGAGACAGCTCGTCGGCCAGCTCGGTGGAGAGGCGCGGCGGCAGGCGGTCGGAAGTTGCCGGGACTGCATCTTTCTGCTGATCCGCAGGCTGAAGGCGCAGGAGGGCATCCAGGTCAACTTCTTCTGCAAGTGCATCGGCATGCCGGTGAACGAGAAGGACCTCGAGCTTCTGTGCACCTCGTTCCAGGCCAAGACCGGCGCCGCCAGCCATTGGACGGGGGGAAAGCGCGACGAGGAGGAATCGTGAGATCCGACGTGTGGCGTCAGGAGGTCCTTCGCAGAAGCCCGCTGCGCGGGGCGAACAGGAACGCGGCCAGGAAGACCGCTGCCTGGATGAGAACGATGCAGGGGCCCGTCGCGCCGTCGATGTGGAAGCTTGCGAGCGTGCCCACGACGCTCGATCCGATGGCGATGGCGGCCGAGAGCGCGAGCATGCGCTCGAAGCGGTCGGTCAGGAGATAGGCGGTGGCGCCGGGGGCCACGAGCATGGCGACCACCAGGATGACGCCGACGGCCTTGATCGACGCGACGATGGTGAGCGCGAGCAGGATCAGGAGGCCGTAGTGAACGAGGCGGACCGGCAGGCCGATGGCGCGCGCGTGCTGCGGGTCGAAGCAGTAGAGCAGGAGGTCGCGGCGCTTGGCCAGCACCACGAGCAGCACGGTGCCGGCGATGAGGCCGGTCTCGATGACGTCGCGCCAGGTGACGCCGAGCATGTTGCCGAACAGGATGTGGTTCAGGTGCTGGTCGGTCTCGACCTTGGTCATCAGGATGAGGCCGAGCCCGAACATGCCGGAGAACACGATGCCCATCACGGTGTCCTCCTTCACGCGGCTGTTCTCCTTCAGGTAGCCGGTCAAGAGCGCGCAGGCGAGGCCCGAGGCGAAGGCGCCGACGGCGAGGGGCAGGCCGAGGACGAAGGCCAGCACGATGCCGGGCAGCACGGCATGCGAGATGGCATCGCCCATCAGCGACCAGCCACGCAGAACGAGGTAGCACGAGAGCACGGAGCAGACAGCGCCGATCAGCACTGCGACGACGAGCGCACGCTGCATGAAGCCGTAGGCGAGGGGCGCGGTGAAGAACTCGAAAATGCTCTCCATCACGCGGAGCCTCCGGTGATGGCTTCGCTTGCGGTCTGGCGGCGGCTGGCGAGCAGGCCGTGCTTGGGGGCGAAGACGAACGCGGCAAGGAACAGCAGCGTCTGCAGCACGACGATGACGCCGCCCGTGGCGCCGTCGAGGAAGTAGCTCACATAGGCGCCGAGCACGCTGGTCGCCGCGCCGATGGCGACGCTCAGCGCCAGAAGGCGGCCGAAGCGGTCGGTCAGGAGGTAGGCGGTGGCGCCGGGCGTCACCACCATGGCGATGACGAGGCAGGCGCCGACGGTCTGCAGCGCCGCCACCGTGCAGGCGCTCAGAAGCGTGAAGAACAGGACCTTGAGTGCGGTCGGGTTTAGGCCCACGGTGCGTGCGTGCGTCTCGTCGAAGAAGACGGCCATCAGGTCCTTCCACTTGAGGGTCAGCACGGCGAGCGAGACGACGGCAATGAGGACCACTTGCACGACGTCCTCGTCGGAGATGCCGAGGATGTTGCCGAGCACGATCGACTGCACGTTGACGGCGGTCGGGTTGATGGAGACAAGCAGCAGGCCGGCGGCGAAGAACGAGGTGAAGACGATGCCGATCACGGCGTCCTCGCGCAGCTTCGACTGCTGGCGCACGAACCACATGCCGATGGCGGCCAGGAAGCCCGCGACGAAGGCGCCGGCGGCGAACGGGATCGCGAGCAGGTAGGCGCCGGCGACGCCAGGGACGATGGAATGGGCCAGCGCGTCGCCCATCAGCGACCAGCCCTTGAGCATAAGATACGCCGAGAGGAAGGCGCAGGTAGCGCCGACCAGGCCGCTCACCCACATGGCCTTGACCATGTAGTCGTACTCGAAGGGGATCAGGAGCTCGCTCATGACGCCTTGTCCGCGGTGTCGGTGTACGTCGTCGTGTCGGCTGATTTCGTGCCGGCCTCTTTCTTGCTGCGGGGTGCGTCGCCGTTGGTGCCGTAGAAGACGAGGGCGCGCTCGTCGTCGGTCAGCACCGTCACCTGGCGGCGGTCGTCGTCGGCGTGCAGGTCCGTGCCGCCCAGCCTGAAGTGGCGCAGCACGCCGCCGAAGGCTTTCTCGAGGTTGGCCTGGGTGAAGGTCTCGGCAGTGGGGCCGGCCGCCAGCAGCACGCGGTTGATCAGGATGACCTGATCACAGAAGTCCGGCACGCTGCCGAGGTTGTGGGTCGAGACCAGCATCAGGTGACCTTGTGCGCGGAGGTCGCGCAAGAGGTTGACGATGGCAGTCTCGGTCTTGACGTCGACGCCGGTGAACGGCTCGTCGAGCAGGATGATCGGGCTCTCCTGGGCGAGGGCGCGCGCGAGAAAGACGCGCTTCTTCTGTCCGCCGGACAACTCGCCGATCTGGCGCGCGCGGAAGGCTGTCATGCCGACGCGCTCCAGCGCCTCGTCCACCTTGCGGCGGTCGGCGTCCGAGGCGATGCGCAGGAAGCCCATGTGGCCGTAGCGCCCCATCATCACCACGTCCTCGACCAGCACGGGAAAATTCCAGTCGACGTCCTCGCTCTGGGGAACGTAGGCGACGAGGTTCCGCTTCAATGCGTCGTTGACGGGGAGCCCCGCGACGCGGATCTCTCCGGCCGAGGGACGCACGAAGCCCATGATGGCTTTGAAGAGCGTGGACTTGCCGCTGCCGTTGACGCCGACGAGGCCGCAGATGGTGCCCGCCTTCAGGCTGAAGGAGATGTTTTTGAGCGCAACATGCCCATTGCTGTAGGTGACCGTGACGTTCTCGGCGCGGATCGAAGGCGCCGGCTTGCTGGGCTCAACGGCGGCATTCAAGAGGTGAAGCCCTCGACGATGGTTTCCACGGTCACCTTCAGGAGGTCGATGTAGGTCGGCACGGGTCCGTTCTCGGCGCTCAGGCTGTCCACATAGAGGACTCCACCGTAGCGCGCCCCGGTCTCCTTGGCGACCTGCTTTGCGGCCTTGTCGGATATCGTGCTCTCGCTGAACACCACCGGGATCTTGTTGGCGCGCACGAGGTCGATCACTTTGCGCACCTGCTGCGGCGTGCCCTGCTCGTCGGCGTTGATGGGCCAGAGGAAGGCCTCGCGCATCTTGTAGTCCCGCGCCAGGTAGCTGAAGGCGCCCTCGCTGGTGACGAGCCAGCGCTGGGCCTCGGGGATGGCGTCGATGCGTGCGCGCAGCGGCGCGTCGAGCGCCTTGATCTTCTCGGCATAGGCGGCGGCGTTGGCGGCGTAGGTCTCGGCGTTGGCCGGGTCGTGCTGGGCCAGGGCCTTGCGGATGTTCTCGATGTAGACGAGCGCACTCGACGGCGACATCCAGGCATGCGGATTGGGTTTGCCGGTGTAGGGGCCGTCCGTGATGCCCATGGGCTCGATGCCCTCGCTCACGACGGCGCTCGGCACGTCGCTCACGTTTTCGAAGAACTTCTCGAACCAGCGCTCGAGGTTCATGCCGTTCCACAGCACGAGATCGGCTGACTGCGCCTTGACGATGTCGAGCGGCGTCGGCTGGTAGTCGTGGATCTCGGCGCCGGGCTTGGCGATGCTCTCGACGACGGCGGCGGTGCCGGCGACGTTCTGGGCGATATCCTGGATCACCGTGAAGGTGGTGACGACGCGGAACGGCTTCGCCGCGCCCGCCCGTTCCACGCTCACGACAGCGGAAATCGCGAACGCCAACGCGGCTGCCAGTACACCGCCCAGTAGGGCAACGCGTGCGCGACGATTGCCGGCCTCAGACATGTAAAGCTCCTTTCGTGCTCATCTATATTGATGCATATGCGAACGGTTTGCATGTGTCAACGTTGTTGCAAATGATTCCTAACTGAAAAGCTTTAGCTCTGTGGAGTTTGCGGCCAGGCGAGGCCGGGGGCGTCTCTGTCCTGGGCCTTGACCGGCCGGCGGATTGTCGGGGAATGTCGCGGTCCCGCCTGTCCCTGAACGCATTTTTCCGAGGTACGTTGACTTGAGCCTGCCGTTTCAGATCGCCTGCCGGCCGCCACACCTTGTCGCATCCTTCGACGCGCCGCAGCGCATGCTCTCCTGGTCGCTCACGCGCCCAGGCTTTCAGGTGGCGCGCCGCGTGGCGTGGCTTGAGGTGCGCAACGCGGACCTGCCGGCCTCGGAGGATCCGATCGACAGCCTCAACCGGCTCATGGCCGATGCGGATCTTGTGGATGCGATCTCGCTCATCACCTCGCGCGATATCACGCGCCATCACCTCGCGCAATCCGAAGTCGAGGGCGTGACGGCGACCGCGCTTGCCACCGTCGGCCTTTCCAACGGCGAGCGCGTCGGGCAGCGGTTGAGCGAGCCGGTCTGGCTGCCGGGGACGATCAACATCCTGCTGCACGTATCCTGTCCGCTGTCGGAGGCGGCGTTCATCGAGACGCTGTCGATCGTGACGCAGGCACGCACGGCGGCGGTGCTCGACGCGCAGGTCTCCCGCGCCGAGGTGGTGGTGACGGGCACCGGGACCGACTGCATCGTCGTGGCCGCGCCGCAGGGCGCGGACGGCGCACGGTTCGCCGGCCTGCATACGGCGGTCGGCGAGGCGGCGGGCGACGCTGTCTATCGGACGGTCCGGGAGGGCGTCGCCGTCTGGCAGCGCGATTTCGCGTTGCTGACGCGGCAGCAGGCGTCCGCGGCGGAATAGTTAAGGGCAGCGTGCGTCGGCTGCGTGGGGACGGTGCGCGCGCGCCCTGCGATTTGTGCCATACTGGCCGCCTTAGTGCTGGAGGATTGTGAGGCTTTATGGCCGAGCGCGTGGTGCTTGTAACAGGGTCGCTGGCGGAGCCGCGCGTCAAGCGCGTCGCGGAGCAGGTGGCGAGCGAAAGGCTCGACCCGGTCGTCGCCAACGTCGGCGTCAAGGTCGCCGCGCTGATGACAACGGACATCGTCGAGCGCCGCCTGACGCTGCCCGAGGGCGCGGATCGCGTGGTGATGCCAGGGCGCTTCCGCGGCGATCTCGAGCGGCTGTCGGATTTCTTCGGCACGCGCTTCGAGCGCGGCCCCGACGAGGTGGCGGACCTGCCCGAGTATCTCGGGCATGCGAAGGAAAAGGTCGACCTCTCGCAGCACAACGTCACCATTTTCGCCGAGATCGTCGATGCAACCCTGATGACGCCGCAGGAGATCGTCACGCGGTCGCGGGTGCTCCGCGCGGACGGGGCGGACGTCATCGATCTCGGCTGCCTGCCCGACAGCCCGTTCCCGCATCTGGAGGAGGCCATCGCCGCGCTACATGCGGACGGCGTGCGCGTCAGCGTCGACAGCTTCAACTCTGAGGAACTGTCGCGCGCGACGAAGGCTGGCGCCGACTTCCTGCTCAGCCTCTCGGAGAAGAACATCGCCATCGCGGACGAGGGGCCGGCGGTGCCGATCCTGGTCTCGGCGGGCGCGGCGGACATGGAGTCGCTCGACCGCGTGATCGACATCATGATTGCAAAGGGGAAGCCCTATTACGCCGATCCCATCCTCGATCCGATCCACTACGGGTTCGCGGCATCGGTGGCGCGCTACGTGGACTTGCGCAAGCGTCGGCCGGAGGTGCCGATCCTGATGGGCATCGGCAACGTCACGGAGCTCACCGATGCCGATACCACCGGCATCAACGCGCTGCTCATGGGGCTCTGCTCGGAGCTCGACATCACGGCCGTGCTCGCTGTGCAGGTGAGCCCGCACTGCCGCACGGCGATCCGTGAGTTCGACCGCGCGCGGCGCGAGTTCTACGCAGCCAAGAGGGCAGGCTCGCTACCGCAGGGCTTCGGTGGCGGGCTCATGGCGCTGCGCGACCGCAAGGGTTTCGCCACGACGCCGGACGAGGTGCGGACTCTCGCCTCGCAGATCCGCGATGCGAACTACCGCATCGAGGTGGCGGAGGACGGCATCCACATCTACAACAAGGACGGACACCACGTGTCCGACGATCCGTTCCAGCTCTTTCCGCACCTCGATACGCGGGCGGACGCGGGCCACGCCTTTTATCTCGGCGTCGAGACGGCGCGGGCGGAGATCGCCTATAGGCTCGGCAAGCGCTACGCGCAGGATGAGCCCCTGGAGTTCGGCGTCGTCGCCGAGACCAGAGGCTCTGCGGACGACGCGCACCTCATGAAATTCAAGGACGCCGGCACGACGCTCAAGAAAAGCGAGAAGGCGGAGGGGAGCTAGATCAGCCAACGGCGGTCATCGAGAGCCGTCGACTTAGGCCGACTTCGGGGCCGAAGCGGACTTCGGACAGAGCGGTTCGCTCTGTCCGACACGTGACTCTAGGGGCTGTAGATGGCTTCCACAGTCCACGAGTCTTTCGGCTGGCTGTGGAGCTGCCAGAACAATTCGGCGACGGCCTCCGCATCTTTCGAGCCAGGATCGACGAACGCCGCCACGGTGACGGTCGCGACGTGAATGCCATTCGCCTTGAAGCTCTCGAAGAGGCCCTGCGCAAGTGCGCGGAGGCCGGCCTTGCCGATGCTGAGTGAGAGATAGTCAGGGCTGGGCTGGAGGGCGAAACCGCCGCCTGTCAGCAGGATCGATCCCGACCCGCGCTCGATCATTTTCGGCGCGGCGGCCTTGGCGGCCGCCTGGGCGCCGCCGACGTTCGTGGCCAGATCGGTGTTGAATGTCGCCGCCGGCTGTTCTGCAAGCGTCGCCTTTCGCATGGAGGCCGCGTTGTAGTGCAGCACGTCGATTGCGCCGAACTGCTTCTCCACCTCCGCCACCAGGGTGGCAACGCCCGATGGATCGCTCGTGTCCACTGTTCGGGCCTCGGCCTTGTAGCCGTTGGCCTTGAGCCGGTTCGCAAGCTCCTGCGTTTTGGCGGCATTGCGGGCACTCAGAATGACCTGAAAACCTTCCTTGGCAAACCGTTCGGCCGTTGCGAAGCCCATCCCAGGGCCTGCGCCGACACTGAGAAATGTCCTCATGGCAGTTGCTCCTCGACGTTGGAATGGCCATGAGGTAAGCCAATCCAGTCACGCGATAATCAGGTCGCTGTGCATTACATTCGTGCATCAAATGCAGGAATTACTCGAGCGTGGGGGTCTGGAGCTTCTGGCGGCCTTCGTGGCCGTTGCCGACAACGGAAGCTTCGCCGAGGCTGCCAAGAGGCTGGGCCGGGACGCCTCCATCATTTCTCGGCGGGTGAGCCAGCTTGAGAAGCTGCTCGGCGTGCGTCTGCTGTCGCGCACAACGCGACGCGTGGTGCTGACTGAGATTGGCGCGCTCTACTATCGTCGCGTGCAAGCGTTGCTGGACGAATTGGCGATTGCGAGCCGAGAGGCGAGCCATCTCGCCGCGAGCCCACAAGGTCTGCTCAGGGTTTCGGTTCCAGTGACCTTCGGGAGGCAGTGGATCGCGCCGCTTCTGCCCGATTTTCTTGCGCGCTACCCGCAGATTCGTGTCGACGCGCGGTTCTCGGATCGCCTCGTCGATGTCGTATCCGAGGGATTCGATGTGGCCATTAGGGTCGGCGTACTGCGCGACAGCTCATTCACGTCGCGGAAGATTGCGTCCTATCGCAGTCTTCTTGTGGCCGCGCCGAGCTACCTCTCCCAACACGGCAAACCCAGGACGCCCGCGGATCTGGCCAGGCACGCCTGCTTAGGGTTCTCAGGGCATGCAGATTGGCCGGACTGGCTGATGACGAAAGACGGGAAGCGCAAGACGATACGCCCGGTGGGGCCGCTGATCGCCGACAATTCGGAGGTAGTGCTCATGGCTGCGATAGAGGGCGCGGGGATCACATTCACGCCTGACTGGCTCGCCGGTCCCGCGCTTCGCGAAGGAAAGCTTGTCGAAATATTGCCGGGATGGAGCGGGAAAGCGGGAGGTGGCGTGTACGCTATCCTGCCGCCTGGACGCCTGATCCCGACGAAGACACGGCTCTTTGTCGATGAAGTCGCCAAATCGATTAGAGCGGGCTGGCGGAGCATGGCTCGGGCGGTGAACTAGTCGGCTTCGGGTCACGAGCAGGTGCATATATGCTGCCGGCGCCATGTGCAGCCGGCAACGACCGCTCACCCTCTTTGTTCCCCTTTTTGCGTTGTCCTAACGCGAAACAGGATAGCGTCGCGATGTTCAGATCCGTCACCCCGCAAGAATTCCAAAATGCAATCGCCGATGGTCCAGCGTCACCGGCGTTTCATGAGCAGTTTCTCCGGTTCGTCAGCTTCGAGGATCTGATGGACGTGGAAGCCGTGGTTTATGACGGGGATCTGCGGGTCTCGGGATCTTTCAGGGCGCCGGGCTTGTGCACCCTGATCGTCGGCAATCTGGACGTTGAGGATGTCGTCGACCTGCAATCGCATTTCGACCAGGGCGGCCTGTTCATCGTCCTCGGCAATGTGACGTGCAGACACTTCATCAGCGAGTACGGTCTGACCGGCTTCATCGATGGCGATCTGGTGGCGCAGGATTCGATCGTGGCCGACTTCAGCGACTCGGGATTAAGCGTCATCGGTACGCTGCGCACACGCCTGTTCATCGGCTGTGACATCGGGGCCTACGTCGGCGCCGGCGCGGCTATGGACTATGGGGTCGGATACTGCACACCGATCGGCGATGACGTAGCGCCGGTCATTCGACCTTTGCACGACGAAAGCGCCACCGCGCGCATTGTCGTTCCGCCGGCGAACACCGAAGGCTACATGTTCAACGGCGAGCAGTTCGTCGATCTGATCCGGGCCGGACAACCGATTTTCAAGTGACGTGACATGCCGCATGCCGCTGGGTGAGTTGGCTGCTCACTCGGCTCGCCGCAGTCGCGCCATGCGCGCTTCGTTATGGCGTGATGGCGACCTTCAGGACGCCGTCGCGCTGGTTGGCGAACAGGTCGTAAGCCGCCTCGATCTGTTCCAGCTTGAAACGGTGCGTCACGAGGCCGCCGAGATCGACGCGGCCCGAGGCGACGACCTCCATCATGCGGCGCATGCGCTCCTTGCCGCCGGGGCAGAGCGTGGTGCGGATCGACGTGTCGGCGAGGCCGGCTGCGAAAGCGTCGAGCGGAATCTTGAGGTCGGTCGAGTAGACGCCGAGGCTCGACAGCGTGCCGCCGGGGCGCAGCACGCGGAGCGCGGCCTCGAACGTCGGCTGCGTGCCGAGCGCCTCGATGGCGACGTCGACGCCGCGGCCGTCGGTCAGGCGCATGATGCCGTCGACCGGGTTCTCGGCCTTGAAGTCGACGACGTGGCTGGCGCCGAGGCTCTTCGCCATCGCGATGCGGGCCGGCACGGACTCGACGGCGATGATGGTGGTCGCACCCATCAGCTTGGCGCCGGCCGTGGCGCAGAGGCCGATCGGGCCCTGCGCGAAGACCGCGACCGTGTCGCCGATTTTCACGCCGCCGGTTTCGGCGCCCGAGAAGCCTGTCGACATGATGTCCGGGCACATCAGCACCTGCTCGTCGGTGACGTCGTCGGGGATCCGGGCCAGGTTGGCCATGGCGTCCGGCACGCGCACGTACTCGGCTTGGCAGCCATCGATGGTGTTGCCGAACTTCCAGCCGCCGATGGCCTTCCAGCCGTGCTTGGTGCCGGCGCCGTCCTGGGCGCCGCAGCCGCAGAGGCAGGCGTTGCTCCAGCCAGAGGGCGTGATGGCGCCGGCGATAACGCGCTGGCCCTCGCGGTAACCGGTGACGCCGGAGCCCAGCTTCTCGATGACGCCGACCGGCTCGTGGCCGATGGTCAAGCCCTTCACCACCGGATACTCGCCTTTCAGGATGTGAACGTCCGTGCCGCAGATGGTCGTGGTGGTGATGCGCACCAGCGCGTCGGTGGGGCCGATGTCGGGGACGGGCTTGTCGTCGAGGACGATGCGGCCCTTCTCGACGAAGATCGCGGCTTTCATCTTCTGCGCCATGGCTACCCTCCAGTGCTCGTATCGGGATTTGCGTTGAGCAGCGGATGCTTAGCGCGTGTGCGCGGCCGCGCTTTGATCCATGACAACGGCGGCGGCGCTCTCGGGGCAGCATGTGACGCCCTGATTAAGGCGCGGTTTGCCGGATCGATCGATTTGTTCCATCGGGGGGCTAGTCCCCGTCGTCCTCGTCGCAGGGCACGGGGTACTCGATGTCCGGATCGATGCAGCTCTCCTCCTGAATGGTGGCGTGCGCGGCGAGGGCGGTGGCGATGCAGCCGATGACGAGGCCCGACACGACGAGCCCGACGAGGCGGGCGCTCAGCGGGCGTTTCATTCTCTGATCGGAGGCTCTGCTCATCGCACGACTTCCGTTCGCGCGGTTGGCATCGACGGGGGCTGAACGGGCTAGGCTCGTCTTTTCCATCATCCCTTGGGCGGCCTTGCGGCGCAACTGCCCGATAGCGCGGCCCCCCGGCGCTGGGGATCGGATGCACGCGGATGCTTGAATTCCCCGTGTGCGCTAGCTACGTGCGATATGCACGCGTCGATATATCGATGCGCATGTTCAACCTCGCAAATCCAAAGGCGGATGCTCCATGACACAGGATCTCGGGATCACGCCGTCCGGTGGGGTCCCAGCGACGTGCGTCGGGGCGCGCCGGATGACACGAACGGAGACGTCAGAATGACGATCAAAGCCTGGGCCACAACGGCCGCCGACAAGCCGCTCGAGCCGTTCGAATACGATCCGGGCCCCCTCGGCGCCGACGATGTGGAGATCGCCGTCGAGACCTGCGGCATCTGCCATTCCGACGTTTCGATGATGCACAACGAGTGGGGCATGACCGCCTATCCGCTGGTGCCGGGGCACGAGGTGATCGGACGAGTCACCGCGCTCGGCTCGAACGCCAAGGGGCTCTCGGTCGGCCAGCGCGTGGGTGTGGGCTGGGCAGCGGGGAGCTGCATGCATTGCCAGCCGTGCCTCAACGGAGACCAAAACCTGTGCGCGACGCACACGGGGACAATCGTCGGCCGTCACGGCGGCTTCGCGGATACGGTGCGGGCGCAATGGCCGTGGGCCATTCCGATTCCGGACGGGGTCGATGCCAGGGAGGCGGGTCCGCTGCTCTGCGGCGGCGTTACCGTGTTCACGCCGTTTCGGGCCTTCGGCATCAGGCCGACCGATCGCGTCGGTGTGGTCGGCATCGGCGGCCTCGGCCACATGGCGCTCAAGTTCGCGCATGCGTGGGGGTGTGAGGTCACGGCGTTCACGTCGACGGATGCCAAGGCGGAGGAAGCCCGCTCCTTCGGCGCGCACAGTGTGGTCAATACAAAGAGCGGCGGCGACCTCAAGCGCATCGCGGGTACGCTCGACCTGCTGATCGTTACGGTCAACGTGCCGCTCGACTGGCCGGCGATGCTGGCGACGCTGCGGCCGAAGGGACGCCTGCATGTCGTGGGTGCCGTGCTCGAGCCGATCCCGGTTGCGGCGTTCCCGATCATCATGGGCCAGAACAGCGTCTCAGGCTCGCCCAATGGTGCGCCGGTGACATCGCAGCTCATGCTCGAGTTCTGCGCGCGCCACAAGATCGCGCCGCAGACCGAGCACTTCCCCATCTCCAAGGTCAACGATGCCGTCCAGCACCTGCTCGACGGCAAGGCGCGCTACCGCATCGTGCTGGATATCGCGGCCTAGGTCGTGTGGACACTTGGGATTGCAAAGTCACAAGCCCATCCGGGATAGGTTCGGTGTCCGGCATCCGACGTTGGGCAAGCGGAAGCTGGCGTGGGTCCCGACCTTCGCCGGGATGACGTTGTGAGGGGGCAGGCGGCATCCACACAACAGACTTCATCTCGACGTAGGCCGGGACCCACGCCAGTTCCCACGATCGCTATGCCAGCAGGATCCTCGTGCGACGACGCAACGTGTATGGAATGGCGCAACAAGCTCTGTGGCCGGATAGCTGTCTACACGGCCTAGGGCAGGGTGCTCAGCGATCACGGCAGGACAGTGCGGGCGTCAGGGGACGCCCGCAGGGCGGCCGGCAATAGCGGCGCCTGTCCCCATGTGTGCAAGCTCTCCTCGTCGGGCGGGACGATGGCGCCGAACGGCCCGACGAAGGCAAGGTAGCAGTCGCTGAATACCGGTGAAACCGCGGTGATGACCGGTTTCTCCAGCGAGGCCGCGGCCGTGAATGCCGCCAGAAGGCCGCCGCGCTCCGCCTCGAGCTTTCCGAACTTGCTCAGCACGACGACATCCGCGTCGGCCAGATCGTCGACCACGTTCTGGCACGCCTCGGCAAAGCCCCGCGCGTCGAGGCAGCAGGCCTGTGAGAGCGGGCCGAGATCCTGATAGATGTCGTAGAGCGCGCCCGTGCGCAGATTGCGCAGGGTCGCCGCGCCGTTGCGCTTCGGAACTCCCTCGGCCGTCTCCTCGATCACCCCGACGACGCGGCGGCCGGCCGCCGTCCAGCGCCGGGCTAGGGTGGCGAGCAGGTCCTGGATGGTGCCGCCGGCGGCGCCTTGTACGGCGATGATCCGCGGGGCCGGTTCCAGCGGGCTTGTCCCGCCGCGGCATTGGGATCTGCGATGATCACCGCTCGACATGGCGATATCCCGGATTACGCGGCGCATCGAGCGTCCGCGCGTAAGATTATTCAGAGTTTCTGGTCCGTTCCAAGGCTTGTGCTTCTGTCTCGCCTGCCTTATCGCTATATATATCCAAATATAACGTAGGGAAGCCGTGATGGACATCGATGTCAAGGTGCTGACGACCTACAAAGTGAGCGAGGATGGGGAGAAGGTCGCGCTGAGGCTGGTCGATGAGACCGGCACGGAACGATGCCTGAACTTCAAGGTCTCACAGCTCGGCAACCTGGTGGTGACCTTGCCCAGCCTTATCGAGGCGGCGCTGCGGCAGCAATACCGCGATGCGGCGTTCCGGTTTGCCTATCCCGTCGGCTCCTGGTCGGTGGAGGAGGCGGTCGATCCGGGCGCGCTGATCGTGACCCTGCGCACGCTCGACGGCTTCGGTGTCAGCTTCTCGCTCGGGCGCGGCAACGCGGAGCGCCTCGGTCACTCCATGGCCGGGGTCTCGAGGCCGGTCGCGGCGACGACCCATTAGCGCAAATTGCCGCGCGTTGCGCTTAAACTTGATTGTTTAAGTCAAGATATGTATCGTGTGCGCCGACGCCGCTGAGGGCAGACGAGAGCTATGTTCATTCGCCAAATGACCTATCTCGTAGCGCTTGCCCGCGAGAAGCACTTCGGGCGGGCGGCGGATGTATGCAACGTCACGCAGCCGACGCTTTCCTCGGGCCTCAAGGCGCTCGAGCGCGAGCTCGACATGCGCCTCGTCATCCGCGAGCCGCGCTTCATGGGGCTCACGCCCGAGGGCGAGCGCGTCGTGGCGTGGGCCGGGCAGATCCTCGCCGACTACGAGAGCCTGAAGCAGGACGTCGAGGTGTTCCGCGGCGGGCTCAGGGGCACGCTGCGTCTCGGCGTCATCCCCGCCGCTATGCCGTCGGTGGCCAAGCTCACGGCGCCGTTCGCGGCCAAGCACCCGCAAGTGACGATCGACGTGCAGTCGATGACGTCGGTCGAGATCCAGCGCGGCCTCGACAAGTTCGAGATCGATGCCGGGCTCACATACCTCGAGAATGAGCCGCTCGCGCATGTGCGCAAGGCCGCGCTCTACCGTGAGCGGTATCTGTTCGTGACCAGCCGCAACGGTCCGTGGGCCGGCGCCGCCTCCATCACCTGGCGCGACGCGGTGGGCGAGAGCCTGTGCCTGCTCAACGAGAGCATGCAGAACCGGCGCGTGCTCAACAACCTCGCGCATTCACTCGGCCTCGAGCTGGCGCCGACGGTCACCACGAACTCGTTCCTCGCCGTCTGCTCGCATGTGTGCGGGGGCGCGTGGTCGAGCATCATTCCGCATACCTTTGCCTACATCTTCTCCGGCTGCGAGGACCTGGTACTGATCGATCTCGTCGACCCGGTGCACAGCCAGACGATCGGGCTCGTCGCCTCCGATCGCGAGCCGCTGCCGCCGCTCGCGCGTGCGCTCATGACATCGGCTACGCGCCTCAATCTCGAGGTGGCGCTCGGCGGCAAGCATATGGGCAGCAAGAAGCTGGCGCACGTCTGATCGACCGCATCAATCAGGCGTTCCAGCTCATTAATTTGACGCGCGGCGGCATCGCACCCAGATTTCGCGCGCCACGACGAACGCAAGGGGCTCGATAGGAGTTCCATTCGCCGAGGCGAGGAAGCGCGAGGAGCCGGAGAACGGCGTAAGGATCGCCGCAAAGCCCCTCATTCGAGCCTACCCGACGTCCGGCCATCGCCGGCCGATGCGCTGCCTCACGTCCATGCATAGGCCCGAATCCCTGAAGGAGATCAATGATGGCAAAGATCGTACTGGTCCTCTACGACGATCCCGTCGACGGCTATCCCAAGTCGTATGCCCGCGACGATATTCCGAAGATCACCAAATACCCCGACGGGCAAACCGCGCCGACGCCCTCGGCCATCGACTTCAAGCCCGGGCAGCTCCTGGGCAGCGTCTCGGGTGAGCTTGGCCTCAGGAAGTTCCTGGAGGCGGGCGGACATACGCTCGTCGTGACCTCCGACAAGGACGGCGCCAACTCGAAGCTCGATCAGGAGCTGCCCGACGCGGAGATCGTCATCTCGCAGCCGTTCTGGCCCGCCTACATGACGGCCGAGCGCATCGCCAAGGCGCCCAAGCTCAAGATGATCGTGACGGCCGGAATCGGATCCGACCACACGGACCTGCAGGCGGCCATCGACCGCGGCATCACCGTCGCCGAGGTGACCTACTGCAAATCGAACAGCGTCGCCGAGCAGGTAGTCATGCAGATGCTCTCGCTCGGGCGCAACTACATCCCATCCTCCAACTGGGTGATCAAGTGCGGCTGTAACATCGCAGACTGCGTGGCGCGTTCCTATGACATCGAGGGCATGCATGTGGGCACGGTGGCCGCCGGCCGCATCGGCCTGCGCGTACTGCGGCTGCTCAAGCCGTTTGACGTGCACCTCCACTACACGGACCGCCACCGGCTGCCGGAGTCGGTCGAGAAGGAGCTGAACCTCACGTATCACAAGACGCCCGAGGACATGTATCCGGTCTGTGATGTCGTGACGCTCAACTGTCCGCTGCATCCCGAGACCGAGCACATGATCAACGACAAGACGCTCAAGCTGTTCAAGCGCGGTGCCTATCTCGTGAACACGGCGCGCGGCAAGCTCTGCGACCGCGACGCCATCGTGCGCGCGCTCGAGAGCGGGCAGCTCGCGGGCTATGCCGGCGACGTGTGGTTCCCGCAGCCGGCGCCGCAGGACCATCCGTGGCGCTCGATGCCACATCACGGCATGACGCCGCATATCTCGGGCACCTCGCTCTCGGCGCAGACGCGCTATGCGGCGGGCGTGCGCGAGATCCTCGAGTGCTATTTCGCCGACAAGCCGATCCGCGACGAGTACCTGATCGTGCAGGGCGGCAAGCTCGCGGGCGTCGGCGCCCATTCCTACAGCGCCGGCAACGCCACCGGCGGCTCGGAGGAAGCGGCGAAGTTCAAGAAGGCCCGCACATGATGCTTCCGGCGGGTGCCCTCGGAACGAGGCCCGCCCGCCGGGCTTCTCCCTTCGACCTCACGGGGATCTCTCACGCATGTCCGACACCGACACCGCGGTCCGCCGCGCGACGGCGAGGCCGAGTCCGTTTGAATGGGTCGCAGGACGGCCCTGGCGCGGGGCCCTGCTCGCGGGCCTCGGCGGCTTTCTCACCATCGGCGTGCTGGCGACGATCAACGCCACCCAGGAGCTGCCGCTGCTGATCGCGCCGTTCGGAGCGAGCTGCGTGCTGGTGTTCGGCGTGCCGGCGAGCCCGTTTGCGCGGCCGCGCAACGTGATCGGCGGCCATCTCGTGACGGCGCTGATGGGGCTCATCGCCGTGTCGGTGCTCGGTGCCGGTCCGCTGGGGATCGCGGCCGGCGTGGGAGCAGCCATTGCTGCCATGATGGTGACCGACACCGTGCATCCGCCCGCCGGCGCCAATCCGATCGTCGTCGCCCTGACGGGCGCGGGCTGGTCGTTCCTCGCTGCGCCCGTACTGCTCGGCGCGGCCGTGATCGTGCTCATCGGCTTCGCCTACAACCGGGTTGTCAGGCGCTAGGGTGCCTCCGGGTGAGGGGGCACTGCATTGCTTCGGATAGGTGCGCCGCGCAAATTCCAGCTTCTCGCGGGCTTCCGCGTGCGATGGGGCTGCCGACCCGCCGCCTCCATCCGCGGCCATCCCCGCACTTACGACAATGTAAAAAGCCGCCCCCTTGCACCGCGTCTTCGGATGTCTTATATGACTGACCAGTCAGTCATTGCACGAAGAGCAACCGCGAAAGGGCTCGGCAGATGGGCGACGAGAGAAGGCCGAGGCCAGGGGTGGATGCGGGAAAGCCGAGGTCCATTTCTGCGGCGAGGCCGTCCGGTCGCGGCGCGCCCGGCAAGCGCCCGCAGGAGAAGCAGGGCGCCAGCCGCAAGGCCGGCAATGTGGAGCGCAAGCAGGCCATCCTCAGGGCCGCCCTTTCGGTGTTCGCCGAGCGCGGCTTCGAGTCGGCGCGGCTCGACGACGTGGCGGCCAGGGCCGGCGTCGCGAAGGGCACCCTCTACCTCTACTTCGACGACAAGGAAAAGCTGTTCGAGGAGGTCGTCCAGAGCGAGGTCTCACCGATCCTCGATCGCATCGGTGCGCTTGCCTCGGCGCGCGACATGCCTATCGAAAAGATCCTTGAGGCGTTGTTCCAAGTCTTCGAGAAAGAGGTCCTCGGCACTGAGCGCAAGCATCTTCTTCGCCTCATCATCGCCGAGGGTCCGCGTTTCCCGCATATCGCCGAGCTCTATTTCCGCAATGTGATCGGGCGCGCCATGCCGCTGATCAGCCGCATGGCGGCGCAGGCGGT
The DNA here is from genome assembly GCF_020852195.1 of Hyphomicrobium sp. GTDB lineage: Bacteria > Pseudomonadota > Alphaproteobacteria > Rhizobiales > Hyphomicrobiaceae > Hyphomicrobium_C. The sequence continues at coordinate 20,110 of NZ_JADZBI010000237.1, forward strand.
CGTGCGCGGAGAGCTTCAGAGCGATGCGCTGGTGCGCTTTCCGCAGCTCGTCGGCGCGCCGCTCCTGTTCGCCGTGGTCTGGGACTCGATGTTCGCGCGCCTCCAGCCGCTCGATGTCGCGGGATTCTTCGCCGCGCATCGGGAGACGCTGGTCGGCAAGATGCGGAGGACACGTCCATGAAACGGCCTTTGATCGCCGCCGCATTGGTTCTCCTGATCGGCGGTGCCGGCCTCGGCACCTACGTCTACCGGCATCGCGAAGCCGCGCCGCCGCAATACCAGGGCTGGGTGGAGGCGGACCTTGTGTTCGTGAGCCCGGACGAGGAGGGGCGCATAACAAACCTCGCCGTGCGCGAGGGTGCCACCGTCAACGCCGGCTCGCCGCTGTTCACGCTCGACGACGACCTGCAGCGGGCAGCGGTCTCCGAGAACGAGGCGGCCGTGGTCAACGCGCGTCAGACCTACGACCGCGCCAAGGTGCTGCTTAAGCAGACCGTGGGCACGCAGAAGGCGTTCGACGACGCGGAGGCGGCGCTGCGCTCGGCGGAGGCACGGCTCAATTCCGCCAAAACCCGTCTCGATCGGCGCACGCGGTTCTCGCCCGTCGCCGGCACGATCCAGGAGGTCTACTTCCGCACCGGAGAGGTGGTGCAGTCCGGTCGTCCGATCGTGTCGATCCTGCCGCCGGAAAACATCAAGGTGCGCTTCTTCGTGCCGCAGGACAGATTGCCGGCGGTGCACATCGGCGCGCCGGTGCTGATCAGGTGCGACGGCTGCGCCGACGATCTCAACGCACGCGTCAGCTTCATCTCGGCCCAGGCCGAGTTCACCCCGCCCGTGATCTACAGCCTCGAGGAGCGGGCGCGGCTCGTGTTCCGCATCGAGGCTATCCCCGAGCGCCCCGCGGACGTCAGGATCGGACAGCCGGCCTCCGTCGCGCTCGTGGGAACAGCGCAGCGGGAGACCGCCCATGCCGACCGCTAGAGACGGCAACGGAAAGGCGCCGCGTAACGGCGATATCGTCATCGACGTCGAAGGCTTGTCGAAGTCGTTCGACGGCAAGCAGGTGGTGCGCGACCTCGCGCTCCAGGTGCGGCGCGGCCAGATCTACGGCTTCCTCGGGCCTAACGGCTCGGGCAAGACGACGACGCTGCGCATGATCTGCGGGCTGCTCACGCCCGACGGCGGGCGCGGAACGTGCCTCGGCTACGACATCCTGACCGAGCGCGACGAGATCAAGCGCCACGTCGGCTACATGACGCAGCGGTTCAGCCTCTACCAGGATCTCTCGATTCTGGAGAACCTTGAGTTCGTGGCGCGGGTGCATGGGCTCGCCGATCCGATCGGGGCCGCGCGGCAGGCGGTGCTCCGGCTCGGCCTCGAAGGCCGCGAGCGGCAGCTCGCGGGCACGCTCTCCGGCGGCTGGAAGCAGCGGCTCGCGCTCGGGGCGTGCATCCTGCCGAAGCCCGATCTCCTGCTGCTCGACGAGCCCACGGCGGGCGTCGATCCGAAGGCGCGGCGCGAGTTCTGGGGCGAAATCCACAAGCTCGCGGCGGACGGTATGACGGTACTCGTCTCGACCCACTACATGGACGAGGCCGAGCGCTGCCACGAGCTCGCGTACATCGCCTACGGCGAGCTCCTGGCGCAGGGCACCATCCCGGAGGTGATCGCGGCCTCGCAGCTCACGACCTACACGGTCAGCGGGCCGGACCTCAATCACCTGGCCGAGACATTGCTCGGCATGCCCGGCGTCGACATGGTGGCGCCGTTCGGCACCAGCCTGCATGTGGCTGGGCGCGACGCGGTGGCGCTCGACCGCACGATGGCGCGCATCGGCGAGGGCGCGAAGCTCGACTGGCGTCTCTCGTCGCCCACGCTCGAGGACGTGTTCATCGACCTCATGTCGCGCTCACAGGACAACTTCCGATGACCAGTCTCGCCATCAGGCGCTGGCCGGGCGCGCTCTCGCGCACGGCGGCCATGTTCATCAAGGAGTTCCTGCAGCTTCGGCGCGATCGGCTGACCTTCGCCACCATGATCTTCATCCCGCTGGTGCAGCTCATGCTGTTCGGGTTCGCCATCAACACCACGCCGCGGCATCTGCCGACGGCAGTTCTGGCCTACGAGGACAGCGACGTGGGGCGCTCCATCCTCGCCGCGCTGCGCAACACGTCCTACTTCGATCTCGTGCAGGTGGTGCGGTCGGAGGCGGACATGGACCACCTGATGCGCTCCGGCCGGGTGCTGTTCGGCGTCGAGATCCCGGCCGGCTTCGAGCGCGCGCTCAGGCGCGGCGACCGGCCGGCGCTGCTCATTGCCGCCGATGCCAGCGATCCGGTGGCGGCGGGGACGGCGCTTGGCGCGCTGGACGGCGTCGTCGGCACGGCGCTCGCGCGCGACCGCGGCCTGCCCGATACTACCGACGCGGTGCCGGCGTTCGAAATCCGCCAGCACCGCCGCTACAACCCGGCGGCGGTGACGAGTCTCAACATCGTGCCGGGGCTTTTGGGCGTCATTCTCACCATGACCATGCTGATCTTCACGGCGCTCTCGGTCACGCGCGAGATCGAGCGTGGCACCATGGAGAGCCTGCTTGCCATGCCCATCGAGCCGCTGGAGGTCATGATCGGCAAGATCACGCCTTATGTCGTCATCGGCTTCATCCAGGCGGCGCTGATCCTCACCTTTGGCGCGCTCGTGTTCGAGGTGCCGATCGCGGGCAGCCTGTGGCTTCTGGCGGCGCTCAGCACGCTGTTCATCGGTGCCAATCTCGCCATCGGCTACTCGTTCTCGACTATCGCCCAGAACCAGCTTCAGGCGATCCAGATGTCGTTCATGTTTTTCCTGCCCAACATTCTGCTCTCCGGGTTCATGTTTCCGTTCGCCGGCATGCCGCGCTGGGCCCAATTTATTGGCGAATGCCTACCGCTTACGCACTACATCCGTATCGTGCGCGGCATCATGCTCAAGGGTGCCGGTTTCTCCGACCTGCATGCGGAGGCGCTGGCGCTGCTGCTTCTCATGCTGATCGCCATGACGTTTGCCGTGCGCCGCTTCCGCAGAACGCTCGACTGAAACGGGAATTCTTCCGCACAGCACGTTTCGTGCCGCACACGAGATGCTTCGGGTCGCATTGACGTCGCGTCGAGAGATTGGTGTTCTAGCTTTCGAGCTGGCTGCCCATCGTTCAGATAGCGGATAGGATCCGAATGAGCCTAACTATCGATCGCGAAGCGCCGTTTCTCGAAAGCGTGCTCGGGCGCATGAACGGCTTTCTCTACCGGTGCCGGGCAGACAAGGAGTTCACGATGCTCGAGCTGACGAGCGGCTTCGAGCGGTGCTTCGGATTCCCCGCAGACGATATCCTCGGCAACAAGGTACGCTCTTTTGCATCCCTCATCCATCCCGACGACTCGGAGGCGGTCGACCTCGCGGTCGTGCGCGGACTCGAGGAGCGGAAGAATTGGAACATCAACTACCGGCTCTTGCACACCTCTGGCTACTACATCTGGGTGCACGAGGACGGCGGCGGCGTGTGGGACGAGACGGATACGGTCGCCTATCTCGAGGGCGCGGTGTTCGACATGCACCAGCTCTACGCCAGCTTGCAGAACCAGTTCAGCGACGCCAGCCCGGGATGATGCGTATGCGTTGGGATGCCTTCGCGCGGGCGTTCGCATAGGCGTCCGAGGGCATCACGGCGCTTGAAGCGGCCCTGCGCTTTCTTCGCGGAAGCCTCGCTGCGATCGGTTCGTTGCGCGCTCCCGAAAATATTTCTATACATTTATTGTATACAAATATAAGTTGGGCAGCCCTGCGCTGCGTCATCCCCGATGACCACGAGAATTGGCAACGCGCGGCCGCGCGCAGGCTAGGGGCAGGCATGAGAGTCGCGCTTGCTTCGACGACACTTGACGGATCACGCACTGGTGAGCAACGACGACAAAACGCCTCTCCTTTATGATGTTGGCAGCGACAGGAGTAGCTGTGGCGTCGGCTTCATCACGCGCAAGGACGGTGTTCAGACCCATGACGTGCTGAGGCGCGGGCACGAAGCGCTTTGCGCGGTGCCGCATCGGGGCGGCATGTCGTCCCAAGGCGTGGGGGACGGCGCCGGCGTGGCCGTGGACCTGTCGCTCGCCTTCTTCCGTGCATTGACGGGCAAGCCCCTCGAGCCCGGCCGCTTCGGCGTCGGCAATTTCTTCATGCCGGACGACGCTGCCCAGCACGCACGGGCCGAGCGTCTCGTCGAGGAGGTGCTGACCAACGAAGGCTTTCGCGTGCTGCTCAAGCGCGACGTTCCCGTGGACAACGGCGCGCTGCGCCCGGCTGCGGTGCGCTATCAGCTTCCGATCCGCCAGTGGGTGTTCGCCGCGCCCGAGGCGTGCCGGACACCCGCGGCGCTCGACGGCGCCATCCACCGCGCCCTGCTTGCTGTCGAGGCCGTCGCCTACACGGATCCCGCGCTCGCCGGCTTCTATCCCATCTCTCTCTCGGCGCGCACGCAGGTGCTCAAGGGCCGGCTGAACTCGAACGAGGTCATTCCCTACTTCAAGGACCTCGTGGCCGAGGACCATGCGGTCCACACTATGTTCTTTCATACGCGGTTCTCCACCAACACGGATCCGCATCCGACCATGGCGCAGCCGTTCCGGCTGATGGCGCACAACGGCGAGCTCAACACGGACAAGAAGAACCGCCTATCGGAAGCCGCGATCGCGCGCGCCAAGAACAGCGCCATCGTGAGCCCCGCGGGGCAGTCGGACAGTTGCCGGCTCGACCAGTCGCTGCAGAGCCGGCTGATGGAGGACGGGCTCGACCTCGTGACCGCCGTGGTGGCGATGATGCCGCCGGCCTGGGAGAACGACACCACGCTCTCGGACGGCGTGCGGGCGATGCTCGAATACTTTTCCCTCTACGAGGAGAAGAACGACGGGCCGGCGGCGCTGATCTTCGGCAACGGCGAGATCATCGGCGCGCGCCTCGACCGCCTCGGCCTGCGGCCCCTTCGGACGCAGGAGACGGACGAATATCTCTGCGTGATGTCGGAGGCGGGCCAGATCGATTTTCCGCCCGAGCGCATCGTCCGGCGCGGGCGGATCGAGGCCGGCGGGATGCTCTATTGGGATCACCGCCAGCAGCGCGCCTACGGAACCAGGGACGCACTCGAGATGCTGGCGGCCAAGCGCGATTACCCGGCGCTGCTGGCAGAGGCGCGCGTGCGGCTCGATACGCTGCCCGATATTCCGGCCGAGCAGCTCGGCTCGCCGTCCCGCTACAACGGCGATCTCGGCCGCCATCAGCGGTACGTCGCCTATTCCCACAATCAGGAGAGCTTCAAGTTCCTGATGGACCCGATGCTGGAGACCGGCGCGGAGAAAATCTCGGCGATGGGCTACGGCAACGCCATCAACGCCCTCTCCGACCAGGAGGGTGGGGTGGCGAAGTACTTCGCGCAGCGGTTCGCGCAGGTCACCAACCCGCCGCTCGATTCGCTGCGCGAGGCGGACGGCATGACGCTGCGCGTCGCGCTCGGGGGCAAGCCCAATATCGGTGCCGCCTCGGCGCCGCAGATCGTCGTTCCGTCGCCGATCCTGACGCACCTCGACATGCTCAAGCTGCGCGAGCAGAGGATGACGCCGTTGCGGCGCTTCGAGATGCTCTATACGCCGAATGCCTTGGATCCGGCAGCGGCACTGCAATCCGCCATCACCGTGCTGTGCAACGACGTCGAAGCCTTTGCGCGGGCAGAGGGCGGCATCGCCGTGCTGTCCGACCGTCATGTCGCGACCGGCAGGGCGGCGCTGCCGCTTGCGATCGCCGTCTCGGCCGTCAACCAGCGCCTGATCGAGGAAGGCTTGCGGCTGCGCGTGTCGCTCATCGTCGAGAGCGGGCAGATCGCCTCCTCGCATCACATCGCCGTCGCGCTCGGCTTCGGGGCGTCGGCCGCCTATCCGCTCGCGGTCCAGCTTCGGGCTGAGGAGAAGTACGGCGCGGATGCCGACAAGGCCTTCAAGCGTTTCGCCAAGGCGGCCGAGAAGTCGCTGATGAAGACCATGGGCAAGGTCGGCCTGTGCACGGTCGAGAGCTACATCGGCGGCGAGTTCTTCGAGCCGAATTTCCTCGACACCAACGATCCCGTGCTGAAGCGCTACTTCCCCAACATGAGGACTCCCGTCGGCGGGGTGACGTTCGAGGTCATCGCGCAGGCGGCCGCTGCCTGGCACGCCAAGGCGTGGCACGTGAAGGGCGGCAACGACATTCCGCTGCTCGGTCTTTTCAAGGAGCGTGCCGAGGGGGCAGGGCATTCCTACGGTACCGCGGCCGTTCGCGGCTTCGTCGACATGACGGAGGAGACGATCGCCTTCGAGGACGAGGCGCCGCGCGGAGAGGCCGGTGCCGATGTGGAGCAGCTTCGCCTGCTGCCGCTCACGCGCCTCGAGGACGCGTTCGGCCTCGACGAGGGGGCTTACCGCAGCACGAGCTTCGACGCGCGCTCCGCCGAGGAGATCGACGCCTTCCAGATCACGCCGGGATATCGCGCGTTCAGCCGCATGCTGACCGAGGAGCGCATGCGCCGCCCGGCCGCGCTGCGCGACGTGCTGGCCTTCCCAGCCGACGTCACGTTCCTGACCACGGCCGCCGAGTTCAGGCGCGAGATGGGCCGGTTCTCGCGCAAGGGCAACAACAGCTTCCTGGTGCGCGGGCTCTCGTGCGCGCGCCTCGACGACGGGCAGTTCCGGCTCGAGCTGACCGGCGCATTGGCCGGCGACATCGGGCGCCTCGCGGCCTTGGCCCAGTCTCTCGTCGACCGCTTCCAGGACGATATCGAGGGCCATTGGCTGGCCGGGCGCACGCTCGCTGTGCGCGCGACGGGCGAAGCGAGCGACTACCTCGCGCTTCTCGGTGCGGCGCCGGACAGCATTCCGCTCGATGCCGTGCAGAAGGCGAGCGAGATCACGCGCCAGTTCGCGTCGGGCGCCATGAGCCATGGTGCCCTCAACGCGCCCGCGCACGAGGCCGTGGCGCACGGCACGAACATGGTCGGCGGATACTCGAATTCCGGCGAGGGCGGCGAGCACATGTCGCGCTACGGCACGATCCGCGCCTCGCGCATCAAGCAGCTCGCGTCGGGGCGCTTTGGCGTCTGGGCCGGCTATCTCGCCGATCCGATGCTGGAGGAGTTGGAGATCAAGATCGGCCAGGGCGCCAAGCCCGGCGAGGGCGGGCAGCTTCCGGCCCAGAAGGTGACCGTCGAGATCGCGGCCGCCCGCGGCGGAACGCCCGGCGTGGAGCTGGTCTCGCCACCGCCGCATCACGACACCTACTCGATCGAGGACCTGGCCCAGCTCATCCACGACTGCAAGGCGGCGCGTGTGCGCGTCATCGTCAAGCTGGTCTCGTCCGAGGGGATCGGCACCATCGCGGTCGGCGTTGCCAAGGCCGGCGCCGACGTCATCAACGTCGCAGGCAGCACGGGGGGAACGGGTGCCGCTGCGGTCACCAGCCTCAAGTACACGGGGCGCGCGGCCGAGATCGGCATCGCCGAGGTGCACCAGGCGCTGTGCCTCAACGGGTTGCGCCAGAAGGTGACGCTGCGCTGCTCGGGTGCGCACCAGACGGCAAGCGACGTCGTCAAGTCGGCCATGCTCGGCGCTGACAGCTTCGAGTTCGGTACCACGGCGCTCATGATGCTGAAGTGCGTCATGGCGAAGAACTGCAACATCAAGTGCCCGGCCGGGCTGACGACGAACTCGGAGCTGTTCGACGGCGATCCGCGCGCGCTCGCCCAGTATCTGATGAACATCGCGCACGAGACGCGCGAGATCCTGGCTTCCCTTGGCTTCGCCTCGCTCAGAGAGGCGCGGGGGCGCTCCGATCTCCTGCAGCTGCTCGACCATCCGGCCAGCGTCGGGCAGCTCGATCTCTGCGCCATGCTTGCCGTCGTCGAGGAGTTCAAGGTCGAGAAGCCGGTCTACATGGAGGCCAAGTACGCGCTCGACGACACCTTCATCGTTGGCGTGCGCGAGGCGCTGGTCGCGCGCCGCGAAGCGGCGGTTGCGCTCGGCGACGGACGCAAGCTCGGAAACTGCAACAAGAGCGTCGGCGGGCAGCTCGCCGTCGACATCGAGCGCCTGCTCAACCACGAGCTTCGGGCCGAGGAGGTCGCGGCGCTGCCTGCCGTCTACACGGACGACCGCGGTCGTCGCTACCTGCAGGACGGTGCCGTGGTCGTCACCACGACGGGCAGCGCCGGTCAGTCCTACGGCGCCTTCTGCAACGACGGCATGGCCATGCGCCACACCGGCACCTGTAACGACGGCGTCGGCAAGGGCGCGTGCGGCGGTGTTATGGCCGTTTGCTCGCCCGGCGGCGGCAGCGACGAGGCAGGCGGCAACGGGCTCATCGGCAACTTCGCGCTGTTCGGCGCCACGGGCGGGCGCTGTTTCATCGCCGGCCAGGCCGGCGACCGCTTCGCGGTGCGCAACTCGGGCGCGACGGCCGTCGTGGAAGGTGTCGGCGACTTCTGCTGCGAGTACATGACGAATGGCGCAGTGCTCAACCTCGGCGCGTTCGGCAAGGGCTTCGGCAACGGCATGAGCGGGGGCTTCGTGTACCAGTACGATCCCTATGGCGACCTGCCGAAAAAGGCGAGCCTCGATTCCATCCTGCTGTTCCCCATCGTGGGCGACGACGAGAGCGCTGAGATCCATGCGCTCGCGGTCCGCACGCTGCTCGATTGGCATGTGGCCGAAACCGGCTCAGCAAAGGCGCGTTGGATCCTGGAGAACTGGGAGTCCGAACGGCGCAACTTCGTCTACGGGTTCCCGACCGCGCTCCTGCAGTACCAGGACAGCGGCGCGATCCTGAAGGCGAAGTCGCAGAAGGAGCTCGTCGAGGAGCTTGCGGTCGCGGTCGCCAGTCCTCAGGGGCGCACGTTCAAGCTCGCCTACCGCGTCGGCACGCCCGTGCTCGACGGCGCGACGCCGGACTACGGCGAGGTCGACACCGAGCGCACGTTCGCGCTGCTCAACAGCTACACCGTGCTCGCCATGGCGCAGCAGGTCGCGCTGACACGCATTCCCGGCGCCACCGATGTCAGCGCACCTGCCGTTCGCGCCGCGGCGCGCAAGCTCATTCTGACCGAAGACCATGCCGTGATGCAGAAGATCCTCCGCTACGCCCGCCAGGCGCTCTCGACCTTCCCGGACGTGGACCTCTCGGTGCTCGTCGCCGACAAGAGGCTCAGGGACTACAAGGCTGCCCTCAGCCTCCGCAACATCCGCTCCATGGACAGCCCCGCGACGTACGGGTGGATCCTCCGCCAGGCGCGCCGCAACCTGGACGCCATCGGACGCATGCCGGGCTACGAGGAGTTGTTCGCACGCTCGTCCGTCACCGACGTCCTGTCCCTTGTGACACCGAATTGAGCGTGCCGCCGATGAACCTTCCCTATTTTCCCGAGGATGCGCCATTTTCCGGCGAGCAGCGGGCATGGGTCGCGGGCTATCTGGCCGGGCTCAAGACGCGCATTCTGGACGCCAAGCCCGGAGCCGGGCCGGGATCGGTCCCGCAGCAGGCGGCGGCCGTGCTCCACATCCTTTTCGGAACGCAGACCGGCAACGCCGAAGGCGTCGCGAGCGACGTTGCCGCGGAGGCGCGTGCGCACGGCTTCAATCCCGTGATCCTCGGCCTCGATCAAGTGGAGATCGAGCGCCTGGCGGAGATGGAGCGCGTCGTCATCGTCTCCTCCACCTACGGCGAGGGCGAGATGCCGGACAACGCGCTCGCTTTCTGGACGGCGCTGTCGGCGGAGACCGCGCCACGGCTCGAGCATCTCTCGTTTTCCGTGCTCGGCCTCGGCGATACCGCCTACGACGCCTTCTGCCAGGCTGCAAAGCTGTTCGACATGCGCTTCGAGCAGCTCGGTGCGAGCCGCGTGGCGCCGCGTTCCGATTGCGACGTCGATTTTGAGAAGGCGGCCAAGGAGTGGATGGAGGCCGCGCTTCCCGCCTTCCCGAAGCCGGCAGGTGCGTCGCCCGCCGCCGCACCCGTTGCCGCCGCTCCGCCCGAGACGAAATCGGCCTGGAACCGCAAGAACCCCTATCCTGCCACCGTGATGGTGAACCGGCTGCTTTCCGGTCCCAGCTCTGGCAAGGAGATCCGCCACTACGAGTTCGATCTCGCGACCAGCGGGCTCACCTACGAAGCCGGCGACGCGCTTGGCGTCATGCCCGTCAACAACCCGGCGCTCGTGACGGCGCTTCTGGATCGTCTCGGGATCTCGCCCGAGGCGGTGTTTGCCGGCAGCAGCCAGCCGATCGGCGCCTTGCTGACCTTGGCCTATGAAATCTCCACGCCGTCACGCGAGCTCGTCTCGGAGATCGAGGCGCGCGCGGGCGACGACGCGCTCACGCATGTCGTGCGCCACGGCGACAAGGAAGCCATGGACGCATGGCTGTGGGGCAAGGACATCCTCGACGTCCTGAACGTCAACACCGCCGTGCGCCTTGGCGCCGAGGAATTCGTCGCCCTTCTGAGACCGCTTCAGCATCGGGCCTATTCGATCTCGTCGAGCCCGCTCGCCCATCCGGGTGAGGTGCACCTCACCATCGCCAGCGTGCGCTGGCGGGCCGAGGAGCGCGAGCACGGCGGCGTCTGCTCCACGTTCCTGGCCGACCGCGTCGGGCCTGGCCAGACGGCGGGCATCTTCGTCTCGCCGAACAAGGCGTTCCGGCTGCCGACCGACAACGATGCGCCGATCATCATGGTGGGTCCGGGGACGGGGATCGCGCCGTTCCGGGCGTTCCTGGAGCAGCGCAGGGCGCTCGGTGCGAAAGGGCGCAACTGGCTGTTCTTCGGCGATCAGCACAGGGCGTCCGATTTCATCTACGAGGGCGAGCTGACGGCGATGGGCAAGGATGGGCTTCTGACCCGGCTCGATCTCGCATTCTCGCGCGACCAGGCCGAGAAGATCTACGTGCAGACGCGGATGCGCGAGAACGGCCGCGACCTGTTCTCTTGGCTCGAGGACGGCGCCTACTTCTATGTGTGCGGCGATGCGAGCCGCATGGCTAAGGACGTCGAGGATGCGCTCCGCGACGTGATCGCCACGCACGGCGCAATGACCTTGGAGGCAGCCGACGCCTACGTCGGCGCCCTTCGCAAGTCCAAGCGCTATCTGAGAGACGTGTACTAGGACGAGGCGCGCTCAGCGGCGGCATGTCCGCGTGCGCGCGAGTGAGGATCGTGTCGATGGAACGAAGGTGCCCGCGACGGACAGGCTGCCCAAGGGAGCGGGCCAACGCACGGCGCGTCTCGACGGCCGGAAACGGCCTCTTCGCCAAGGCCATCGCCCTTCCCGTCGCAGACGTGCTCGGGCAGCTTCCGAGCCTGGAGCATGTCATTTCCGTAACGCGGAATACCGCCGCCGCGATGACGACCGTGGGCCGCTATGCTGCCCCGCAGCGTGCCGGCGCGCCGCTCGTTGTCGAGACTGGGCGGATGTGCTTGCGGGTTCATCCGGAGTCTCTCGGCATGACGCTCTTTGCCGAACCTGTGGCCGCGCACCGGAAGCCGGTGTCTCTGCACTTTTTCGACCGCGACGGCATCGTCCTTCACGAAACCTACCTCACCAGCATCGATGAGGATTCCAAGCTCGATATGCTGATCTCCGGGCGCGCAGGCGGCGAGGCTGAAGCACGTTCCGGCGCAGCACCCGCGCCGGGCTCCTGGACCTGGCAGCCGCAGCTTCTTTCGCCTCTTGCAGGCCTGCATGCCGATGCGGGCTTCCACGTCGACAGCATCCTCGGCGACAACGGCATCGCGCGCCGTGCGTCGCTGCCGGTATGGGGCGAGGGCTCTGCGTGGCAAATCGATGTCAGCGACCTCGTCGGCCTCTTTACGCTGCTGAAGGAGGCCTGGATGCCGCTCGGCATCGCGGTCGGGAACCTGGGTCTGGTCCAGTACCATCAGGGCGAGATCGACGGCGTGAAGCGGTCGGGCAACCTCGTTCAGATCTCGTCGAAGCACAGTAATGTTACCATATCGCTCGACGACATCGAGGAAGCGTGGATCACGCACGTGGAAGCCGGCGGCCGGCGCGAGCACATCCTGGAACTCTACGACTGGCGATGTCACTGCATCGCCCAGTTCAAGGACGCCGATGACGGCGACGAGAATCTTTCCATCTTCTGGCGCCAGATCCTGAGCACGCTGCCCCGCCTGCGCGCTGTGTCCTAGAGCGCGATCGGTGCTCGAGCCGACAGGGTCCGAAGCGATCATCGTCCAGGATCGATCCCGCACTTTCGTGTGCAGGCTGAATTCCAAGAAATCCCCTTCCTGCGCTAAAACTTGACTGCTGTAGTCAATATTATATACATTTCATGTTTTCGTACTGTGGCTAGGGCCCATGCAGGGAGTGCCGTGCGCGCGGAGCCCGCCGGAGTTTTTGGGGACCACTCATGGAAACCGTCCAGTTCGACGGATTGGACATCATCCTTGCGAGGATGACGCTTTCCGAAGCCCAGCGGTGGCACTCGTCCATGTCGGCTGGAATCTGGTGCGGGATCCTGGCCGAGGGCACCATCGCCACCTGCCGCTCGGGGCTCGACAACACCTGGAAGCCGAAAACGGCGATCAACTACAGCATCGATACGCCCGTTACCGTTGAGCACGTGGTGCCACAGGCGTGTCAGCTCAGTGCCGTTTTCATCCGCCTGCCCTTCGATCGGGTGGATGCCATCGCAGGCCCTGGCGCGCGCACGGCGCTCGCGCCGCAGAAGACGAACTACCGGTCGTGGCAGAACCATCGCGCTGCGAGCGCGCTCGCATGGCAGATGCTGGGATGCCCGCTGGTGGGGCCGGCGCGCCGTCTCTATCTGTCCGGCAAGGCCCTCGAGGTGCTCTCGGTCATTGCCCAAAGCGACGCGGTCGGCACCGCCGGCACGGCGGGCTCAGAGGGCATCCCTGCCGCCCGCGCGGGCGAGATCGAGCGCATTCATGCCGCGCGCGCCCTGCTGCTTTCGTCGCTTGCCGATCCGCCGAGCGTACCGGATCTGGCTCGCTCGGTCGGCATGAACGCTCACCGGCTGGGTGCGCTTTTCAGAGCCGTGTTCGGCGCCAGCGTCTATTCGTACGTGAAGGCGGCGCGACTCGATCATGCGAAGATGCTGCTCGAGGCCGGCGAGATGTCGGTCTCGCAGGCCGCCTATAGCTGCGGCTATCACCCGGCCCATTTCTCGACGGAGTTCCGCAAGCGCTTCGGGATCTCGCCGAGCGCATGCATCGGTCGCAACGATCCCTACTCGGGCTGATCGCGTGTCCGCGGCCGGTTGCGGAAAGCCAAAGACAAAGACAGAAACCCCAAAGCCGCGGCGATTGTTATCGCCCCGCCTCTGCCCTCCTATCGCAGCACGGATTTCAATGCCTTGGGGGGCGATCTTTATGACCGTACGTTCTGTATCGAGCCGACGGGCTCTGACGCTTGTTTGCGCGGCCGTTTGGGTATCCGGCTACGCCGGCGGGGCGGACGCCCAGCAAGCGGCCGAGCCCGCTGACAGCTATGATCTGCCGCCCCTCGACGTCACAGCGAAGAAGTCGAAGAAGTCCGTTGCGCAGAAGAAGGCGCCTCAGGCGGCGGCACCGGCTGCCCAGCCGCAACCGCAGCCGGTCCCGGACCAGCAGCCGTCTTCGGGCGACGCGGTTGTGCGTGCCAACGCCGCGTTCGCGAATGTCCCTTCCGGCGTGTCGGTGATGACGGGAGACGAGGTGGAGGCGCGTGGACTGCGCACGGCGCGCGATCTCGCCCAGTCGTTCCCCAACGTCACCGGCTTCGATTCCGGTGGCAACCGGATGACGACGTTCTCGATCCGCGGCGTGCATGAGCTCGGCTACCAGTCCTCGCCAGGCGTCGTGCCCGGCGTCGGCTACTACGTGGATGACGTGCCGGCGCTGACGACGCTGGCGCGTGCCTCGCTGTTCACGCGCGTCGATCAGATCGACGTGCTCAAGGGTCCGCAAAGCACGTCGTTCGGCTTCAGCCGCCCGGCGGGCGTCATCGACATCCGGACGGGCGGTCCCACGGACAGGCCGACCGGCTATGTCACGGCGTCGGCGGGCAACTATGATGCCTACGAGGCCGGCGCCGGCTTCTCGACGCCGCTCGGCTCGAATTCCGTGTTTCTGACGGCCGACTTCATCGGCCAGAGGCGGGACGGCTTCTACGACAATACGGCGCTCGGCGACTCGTACGGCGACAAGGAGTCCTACGGCGGCCGCGCCAAGCTCACCGTCGTGCCGACGAGCCGGACGACGATCGACATCATCCTTCAGCACGAGCGTTTCGACGACCAGAGCGATCCCTTCATTCCGTTCGCCCAGCTCGCCACCGATCCGTTCGAGGTCACGTACAACGATCCCGGCCGTGAGCGCATCGGGCAGGACCTGCAGGCCCTGCGTGTGAAGAGCCGCTTCGACGGGTTCGACCTTTTGTCTGTCACGGCGCATCGCCGCTCGACTTGGGACTTCAAGAACGACGGCGATCAGACGGCCTCGTACGATCCCATGTGGCGCTACGTGGGATATTCCGAAGAGGAGGTGCGCTCGCTGACGCAGGAGGTGCGCCTCAACTCGAACGATCCCGACGCTCGCCTGCAGTGGTCCGCCGGCATGTTTGCCGCCCACACGGTCATGGACTTCTCCGGCGGCACGTTCCTCTATCCGGACATCGAGATCCCGGGCATGCCCATCCGGCACGCCGAAACGACGAGCGACGACATGGCCGTGTTCGGTGAGCTGCGCTATGGCCTGGGCGGCGGCTTCACCATCGTGCCGGGCGTGCGCTACGAGTGGGCCGGGCGTGAGGGAGAGAACAGGCATCCCGCGCCGAACATCACGCATGCTTCGAAGGACTATGCGGAGGTGCTGCCGTCGCTCGCGCTGCTCTACGCACCCACGTCGAACTTCACCGCTTACGCAAAGTACACGCGGGGCTTCAAGCCGGGCGGCTTCATCGCCGACCGCGCGCTGACCGATATCGACGAGTTTCGTTTCGACGAGGAGACGTCGGACAACTACGAGGTCGGCTTCAAGAGCCGGCCGTTCGGAGGCTTCCTCACGCTCAACGGGTCACTGTTCTATTCCGACACCGAGGACTACCAGGTGGTGAACCAGTTCAGCCCGTTCGAGTTCGGCGTCAACAACGCCGAGCGCGTGGAAAGCTACGGCGGCGAGCTGGAGGCGAGCCTGCAGATGACGTCGCAGCTCCGTCTTTTCGGCGGCCTCGGCGTCACCCACGCCACGTTCCGCGACTTCCGCAACGACTATGCCGATTTCAGCGGCAATGACGTGAGCTTCATCCCGGCGTTCACGACCAACTACGGCTTCGAGTATCGGGCCGACTGGGGCGGATACGTGATCGTCGACGGGCGTACGCTCGGGGACTACTACCTCGACGAAGCCAATGCGGCGAAGCAGGACGGGGTTACGCTCGTCAATGCGACGGTCGGGTTCAAGTACGGCGACATGGATATCGCCGTCTTCGGCCGCAACATCTTCGACGAGCGCTACGTGGTGAACTCCTACGACTTTGCCGGCACGGGCGGCACCGGCGCCTATGGCTCTCTCGGCGACCCGGCCACGTACGGCGTGCGCACGAAAATGTCGTTCTGAACACGAGCAGGGACGCCACACGTGAACACGCCACTCACTCACGACCCGTCGGCCGGCGTTCCCGCCGCCGCCGCGGGCGGGACGCTGTCAACCCAGCCGGCGTTCATCCTGCTGCTGCTCGCAACGCTCTACTTCGCGCAAGGGTTGCCGCTCGGCCTCATCTTCGGCTCCTATCCCGTGCTCTTGCGGAGTGCCGGCGTGGAGCTGTCGCTGCTGGCCTGGGTGCCGTTGCTCGGACTGCCGTGGATCCTCAAGATCCTATGGAGCCCCGTTGTCGACAGCGCGTGGTTGCCGGCGCTTGGCCGGCGGCGCACGTGGCTGCTGTCGCAACAGCTCCTCGTGATCGCGGCGCTCGTCGCCTTGACCGCGACCGATGCCGCAAGCGAAACGGCTCTCACGACCCTGGTCCTGCTCGGGCTGGCCTCGACGTTCGCGGCCACGCAGGACATCGCGACCGACGGGCTGGCGGCCGAGCGGCTAGAAGGACGGCACCTGGCGCTCGCCAATGCCTTCTCGGTCGGCGGGATGGCGACCGGCGTGCTTCTTGGCGGCGGCGGCGTACTGCTGACGGTCGAGACGCTCGGCCTGCGCGCTACGTTGCTCGCGCTTGTCGCCCTGCTCATGCTCTGTGCCATCCCGGCTTTGGTGTGGCGGGAGCCGGAGGCCGCTCCGCCGGTAAAACGGCACCGGGCCTCGTTGCGCGCGGTTGCCGCGCGCGCCCATTTCCTTTTCGTGCTCGCCATCGCCGGCCTCTATGCGGCCTCACATTCCGCCGACGGCGCGCTGCTGCGCCTCTACCTCGTCGATAAAGGCTGGAGCCCGGCCGAGATCGGCATCGTCGACAGCCTCAGCATGGCAGCGATGATCGTGCTCGGCTGCGGCGCGGCGGCCTGGCTCGTGTCGCGGCTCGGAACCTGGCGCTCGTTGGTGGTGAGCCTTCTGCTGCTGATCGCGTCCTCCGCGGGCTGGCTCGCCGTGTCATGGATGGAGTTACGTCCCGACCTCGTGATGGCGGCGCTGATCCGCATGCTCGGCAGCACGGGCATGGGGCTCGCCTCGGTCGCCGTCTACACCGTCCTTATGCTGTTCGCGCGTGGCGGAGAGCAGGCCGGTACGGACGTGACGGCCTTCAAGAGCGCCAATGTGATGGGTGAGATTGGATCCGCGAGCCTCGCGACGGCGCTGGCGGCTCATATCGGATACGCGGCCGGCTTCGGCATTTCCGTCGCGGCGAGCGTCGTCGTCCTCGCCCTTGCCCTGATGCGTCCGTCGACGCGCACCTTCGAGCTTGGCGCCGCGAACGTAGCCGGAGCTGCATCATGAAGATCCACGGCGTCGCGGCAATACTCGACGAGATGCCGCTCACTCCCGTCACGCCCGGCATCTCGCCCGAGGACGCCGTGCGCTGCATGCGCGTGCTCGGCACGTTCCATGGCTGCATGATGGGGCTCGTTCACTTCTCGGGCCAGACCGGCTGGGAGCGTCATACGGGAGGCGACGAGATACTTTTCATTCTCGAGGGCGAGACGGAGCTCACGCAGCTCACGGCCGAGGGTGAGATCCGACAGACGGTCCGCAAGGGTGACGTGGTGCAGATTCCGGCAGGTGTCTGGCACTCGCAGCGGACACGCTCGCCGGTCAAGCTGCTGTTCCTGACCGTCGGCGAGGGCTCCGAGGGCAGTGCCACGACCCCCACGCCCTGAGGCTTCCCGCGCCCGTGGCGCAGAAGCGGTCGGGCTATTGTCCCTTTCGATTGTGTGTCCGATCGAGATAGCTCATGTTTCGGCATTGAGCCGGCGGGTGGTTCGCGAGACATCATGACCCTTGCGGCGACCCTGTACTCTCCAGTAGCCAGGGTGGGGTTTTTGCGCGTGCCCGACATCGCGCACGCCGAAGGGCTACGCCAACGCCCACGCCAAAGGAAAATGCGTGAAATCTCAATCTCATAAGTTCTGCGTGGCGCCCATGATGGATTGGAAAGAAAACGACTTTTCTTCAGCGGGTTAGAGTGTGGCGCGTGCAAGGCGTGTGCAGTGGCGAGAGTGTAATTCCGATCACTTCGGTGCATTTGCGATAACAGGCATGCTCACGCACTATGAGTGACGGGGCCATCTCTCCCGCTCGAGCCAGTGGCAGATCCTGATGCGTGGTTGACGAATTCCGGGCTCGACGTCGATGACCGCTAAGGGCTGATTGTGTTGAAGAACCCGTTGAGGACGCCAGCGAACAGTGATTCCGTCGGATAGGGCAGCGACGGAGGCTGGCGATGATGGGGCGGGGCACGACCGAGCAGGCGCGACTGTTCTACGAGTTCCATCTCGACGAGCGGGTTCCGGTCGATCATCTGCTCCGCCGCA
>NZ_JADZBI010000238.1 GCF_020852195.1 Hyphomicrobium sp.
CACGCCGACTCTCCCACTCCCTACCACCAAAGACCGCGCTCGTGGCAGGGACCAATCATCAGGTGTCCGAGGCGGTATTGGGTCTGATCTGCGAGGCCGCGGAGGATGATGATGGGAAGGGCAAGGGCTGGAGGCACTTCATGTTCCTCGCCGACCACACGAGCCTCGTCATCTCGAAGGGAGGGAGACATCCGCAAGACCAACAGCCCGCTGATCCTAATCCCCCTGGGCTCGATGGCCGGAGACGCCCGGCGCGGGCGCCTTGGCCGTAGTTACCCGGGAGGCGACGCGCCTGATTGGGAGGGTTCGGGAAATAGCCGGGCACACCTAGCTTGCCGTGCCATCGCATCGCCGAGGAAATCGACGTCTGAACTACTGACGCGCTGCTTTCGTTTCCGGACATATTGACGTTTGGCAGTTAGCAACCAGCTTCGGATCTGAACTACCGTTCACGTCCTCTTTGGACGCGGCAACCCCTCGCAAAACACTTCTGCCGCGGTCCTGAGTAGGCGGGGTCGCCGTTCTCGCCGGTGAAGCTCAACCACATCGCAAGCGCCGAGCCTTTTGGCTCGGATTACTTCCCGGTTCTGGTCCGCAATTGACGGAGGAGCGTGTAGGCACCGCTCTATTCGGATTGGCCTCGACTGGGATGGCCGAGTTCCTCATCAGCGATGGCCTTGACGGTGGCGATATCCATCCCGGCTTTGTCGGATAGTCGGGCGACTTCCGCGGCGACCTTGGACCAATGCCAGAAGCCATTTCTGTCGCCCATGGCCCGGGAGCGGGCGACAAGGCGCTGCGCGTCGTAATACGCCATAAGCTCGTTGTTGAAGATCAGCCTTCGCGCGTCGGCCTGCCATAGCGCGCGCAACTGCCGGCGTCGATCTATCCAGCGCTGAACGAAACCAAGCATCTGATCGTGCCTACAGGTGCTTTAGACAGGAGCGCCAGGAAAAGCGCGCTGAGCCCAACCCACCACCTGATACTTTGGCTCCTTCGCAACTCGCGGTCAAATGACTGCAAGAGTGTGGAGGGAGAAGAGCATGTCTGCTTCGATCGGCAGCAAGAAGGCTGCTCAATACGTGCGGATGTCGACCGACTATCAGCAGTATTCAACCGCCAATCAGAAAGCCGCCATTGCCGCTTATGCCGCCTCGCATGGCGTTGAGATTGTTGCCACATACGAGGATTCAGGCAAGAGCGGGCTTACCATCAGCGGGCGTCCCGCCTTGCGCCAGCTAATCGCGGATGTTGCCGCCGGGCAGGACGTGTTCGACACGATCCTGGTCTACGACGTATCCAGGTGGGGGCGCTTCCAGGATGCCGACGAGAGTGCCCACCTCGAATACCTGTGCCGACTGGGCGGCGTTCGCCTTGAGTATTGTGCAGAGCCCTTTTCAAACGACGGCACGCCCTTCGCCAGCATCTGCAAGGTCGTCAAACGGGCGTTGGCGGCCGAGTATAGCCGTGAGCTGTCGGATAAAGTTTTCAGAGGCAAACGCCGCCTGATCGAGCTCGGCTTCCGACAGGGAGGGAGCCCGGGATTTGGCCTGCGGCGCTGCCTTGTCGACTCCAGCGGCCGACGGAAGACCATCCTGAAACGGGGAGAATACAAGAGCATTGCGACGGATCGGGTCATTCTCGTGCCCGGTCCTCCGGAAGAGATTGCAATCGTCCACCGCATCTATCGGGACTATGTCGAGTGCGGATTGGGGAGCATCGCCATTGCCGAGGCGTTGAACCGAGACGGCGTACGGAGCGAAAGCGGCCGGCAGTGGTCCAAGGCCGTCGTGAAGCGGGTACTGACGTCAGAAAAATATATCGGCGACAGCGTATGGGCTCGGTCGTCGTTCAAGCTGCAAATAGCCCGGCAACATAACCCGCGCGAGACTTGGGCACGTTTTGATGGAGCCTTTGAACCGATCATCAGCCGTTCGCTCTTTGAGCAGGCGCAGAAAATCCGTGCTGCCCGCTCGGCGAAATTGAGTGACGAGCAGATCGTGACGCGTCTTCGCGCTATCTACCGCAAGCACGGGCGGATTACCGCACGGCTAGTGAAGAAGGGCCGCTTCATTTGTGTCACCGCCATTCGGAGGCGGTTCGGCAGCCTGATCTCCGCCTATGAGCTGGCTGGCTATCGGCCAGACCGAAATCTCGCGTTCCTGGCAAACAACAAAGCAGCTCAACGTCTTCGCGCGGCAACGGCGGACGCTATCCTGACCGGAATGCGAAGTCGGGGACAAGAGGTCGAGCGGCTAAGCGGCGCATGTCGGTTTCTGGTCAATCACGAAATCCGGATCACGGTAACAGTCGCGCAGCAGAGGCGGTCTCAGCGGGGGCACCCCCGTTGGCTCGTTAAACCAGCTATGGGCATTGATGATCTGAGGATCGCGGTGCTGATGAATGGCCAAAGCGAACGCCCGCAAGCCTTCTATTTTTTTCCGAGCGCGGAGCTGCGTAAGGAGTGCCTACTGTCGCCCCGGAATCCGGCAGACTTGGAAGCACTACGTTCTAATGATCTCGAACCCCTCTTTGCCCTGTGCGCCCGACAGCGGTTGGGGCAGGCGGACCTCGGCGCGGCCGTGAGCGATGCTCCACCTTGCCGTCCTGATTTGCCCGAGCGACCCGCACGGAAGACGCGCTCACAGCCGCAGGCCTGCAAAACTTATAGCGGGGCATTCTCGCGCGCCTCCAGACAAATGCGCGACGCCATGAATCGGGCAACCGCCGTGGCATTGCGACTGGATATGCTGCGGCAGACCTTGGCAAGAGTCGTGCTCGATCCGCATCTCCGCGAAATCCTTCGCGCAGATGGCATCGAAACCGCCCCCTATGCTTTGTACCATCCGGAAAGGCACATCGAGGAGTCCGGCGAACGGTTCTATCGCGCTCACCTGCGGGAGGCCGCGCTGGACCTCTTGGGTAACGGAGGTTTGTCGCGTCGGGCACGTATGGTTCTGGCCAAGCTCAATGACCGATCGCGCGCCGAAGCCGCTGAGCTCATCATCCTTGTGAATGACATGACAGAGGAGTTCGCACGAGCGCTGGTGGCCGCAACTCCTGCGCGGGGACTGCGGGATGCTTCGCGGAAGCACATCTATGGCGCGGACCCTCGGCGCCTGAAGTCGATGGTCGCCGAACGGGAGCATTTGCTTCGCATTGCGAAACCGGCCTTCGCATCTTGTGGTCGGAATGCACTAGACCTAGTTGCGGTAGAGGCCTTTGCGCGGCGATTGATGGAGATCCGGAGCGTCGTTACGTGGCTCACTCGGCATGACAAGGACGCTTTACACTCTCTGTCATTGATCCGATGAGGTAGTTTCGTGGCACCCGGCAAACCGACTCGCCGATCCCAGCCTTGACGAAGATTGTCCCGTGGCCGAGCATATCGGGTATATGGGCCTTCGCGTCGGAGTACTCCTAAGCCGTTGGAGAAAGGATGCGATCGGTTCCTAATGGCTCGCTGGCCCACGCCAGGAGGACTGGCGCAAGGGATGTAGACCGGTTCGATGCGCTATTGGTGGGTGAACCAGAACCAGACCTACCGGCACGAGGTGGCGGGCGGCTATTTGTGGTCGCCCAAACGCAATGCGAACAGTGCGCGCAACCCGTTCTACGAGACGATGCGGGAAGTTGCTCCGGGCGACTTGATATTGTCGTTCGTCGATACTCGCCTAGTCGCAATCGGCATCGCCCAGTCCTATTGCTGGGAAAGTCCCAAGCCGTCAGAGTTCGGCACCGCCGGTCAAAACTGGGAGGACGTGGGCTGGAGGGTGCGAGTCGCGTTCACGCAGCTTCTCCACCAGATCCGACCCAAAGATTACATCGATCTTCTAAGGCCACTGCTGCCAGCCAAGTACTCGCCTCTCCAGATCAACGGCAATGGCCTGCAGTCGATCTATTTGGCTGAGATCCCGGATCTACTGGCCGAGGTTTTGTTCGGACTGATAGGCGCCGAGGCGGATGCCATTCGTGCGGCCGGTGCAGCAGTCAATCCGGTTCCCGACGATGATCTAGACACGTGGGAAGTGAAGATCGAACGCCGGATCGAGGACGACGCGACTATTGCCGAGACTGATCGGACCGCGCTCGTTCGGGCGAGGCGCGGGCAAGGGCTATTCCGTGACCGTGTGGCGCGGATCGAGAGCCGATGTCGCATCACCGGCGTCGAGAATCCAACGCACCTGGTGGCAAGTCATTGCAAGCCGTGGAGGGATGCAACCAACGAGGAACGGTTGAACGGCGAAAACGGCCTCCTCCTAACTCCGACCATCGATCACCTCTTCGATCGTGGCTTTATCGGTTTCGAGGACGATGGGCGGCTCATCTTGTCTCCAGTTGCGCACAGGCCCTCGTTGCAGCGCATGGGCATTGACGTAACTGCGCCGACAAACGTTGGTTCGTTTACGAGCGGACAGAAGGCGTTCTTAGATTTTCACCGTCAGTCGGTACTATTGCAGTCGGTCTTGCGTTGAGGGATTTTAATGACGCGACGTCCCAATTGCGGACATAGAGGCATGACTTCTGGCATTGCTAATAATCGCTCCAGCTAACGTCTGCTTAGGAGCGAGGAGCGATCATAGCAAGCGGCTGTATAGCCGGACCTGACGCGTCGGCGCAGTCCGTCGGGCAACTTGCTCGATTAAGTAGGAACGTAGGTCAGTCTAATCGCGTGCTCGCCAATCCGATGGTTGGCCACAAGGCGGAGCGGCGGCGGGGGCCGGCGAAAAATGACTTGCCGCGACCAAGCACGACGGGGTGCAAATAGACCAAGTCGAGACGCCTTATGCGTCAATCTCATAGGCCTCTCCCCAACGCTTCATGGCAAGGATGATTGGCCCCAAAGCCTTTCCTTTGTCGGTTAGAACGTACTCCGCACGTGGCGGATGATCTTCATAGTATCGTCGCTCGACAACGGCGGCCTCCTCGAGACGCTTCAACCGCGCGGACAACGTGCTCGGACTGATGCCGGACAACGAGGCTTCCAGGTCTTGGAAGCGGCGCGGGCCGAAGCGAAGAAGATCTCGGATTGCGAGCAGCGTCCACGTGTCACCAATGACGGCGAGAGCGGCCGCTACGGGACAGCGATCATTGTCGTTGGCGCGGGATGATTTCGCCTTAGGCATGCGGGCTCTCTCGACCTAGGCCAGTAATATAGCGCTCATCAGGGTTCCCAGCTACGACTTACGCATTGACTCCTATTTTCATAGTCACTACTATAATTATAGTCGTAAACACCGGAGATCAACGATGGATCCGGCAATCCCTGACTTTTGGCGCATGGCCCTCGTCGGGTTTCAAAGCATTGCGCCTCCACTTGTGTTGCTTGCCCTATGGGCTTCGATCCGCAGATCGCGGATTCCGGCTGACCAGCAGCTTGCGACAGGCGTGATCGCTGCGATTGTGTTCCTGGGCTGGTTTTTCACCGCACTTTGGTTCAGCAGGTCCGGAACGTTCGTTACGGGAAGAGATGAAGCGCCGCTGGTGCAGTTTGCACTCTTCACCCCAATCATCGGCTTGCTGCTCCTCCTTCTGCTCACAGGCCGGGGGCGGGAAATCGTTCTTGCTGTTCCCCAGCAGTGGCTGATCGGCGCGCAGGTGTACCGCAGCCTTGGCGCCGTCTTCTTGGCGCTGTGGGCGACAGGCAGATCGCCGGGCGAATTTGCTCTCCCCGCCGGGATCGGAGATATCATCGTGGGCGTCGCAGCGCCTCTCGTCGCGGTCATCTACGCCAAAGGCGTCCGTGGTGCGATCGCCATCGCGCGCGCCTGGAACGTTTTCGGGATGCTGGATCTCATAGTTGCCGTCACGACGGGATTTCTAACGGCACCGTCGCTGATGCAGGTGCTGGCGATCGACCGCCCAAACGAGCTGATCACCGCGTATCCTCTGGTCATGGTACCGGCATTCCTCGTGCCATTGTCCATTATCCTGCATGTTCTATCGCTGTGGAAATTGAGCCGCCGGTCTGATTGACCGGAGTGCGTCCGTCTGCGCATGCGGCGCCTTCGCGCTCGTCGTCACTTGTTCGCTTTGGGCGCGGAGGTTTGCCGGGGCCGGCGGATGGCTCTTACCTTGCCGCTGGCTCCCCCTCCGCAGAAGAACCGCTCGCCGCCATCGGACTCGAGTCCCGACACGCCCACACCGGCTGGCATCTCAAGCCGCTCAAGGACCTCGCCGGTTTGTGGATCAATGCGTCGCACATCGCTCTCGTCCCCCTCCCACGTACCGTGCCAGAGCTCGCCGTCGATCCAGGTGACGCCGGTCACCACGCGGTCGGACTCGATGGTGCGCAGGATGGCGCCCGTATCAGGATTGATCTGATGGATCTTCCGGCCCCTGTGCTGGCCCACCCAGAGCGATCCTTCGGCCCAGGCCAGGCCGGAGTCGCCGCCGCCACCCGGCGCCGGAATGGTCGAGAGCACGCGCCCCGTCTTGGGATCGATCTTCTGGATGCGGTCCTCGGCAATCTGAAACAGATGCTGCCCGTCAAAGGCCGTTCCCGCGTGCGCGGGGACGTCGATCGAGCCGACGATCTCGCCGCTTTCGGGGTCGAGGGCATTCAGCCTGTTATCGGACGCAAACCACACGTTGGTTCCGTCGAACGTGAGACCGTGCACCTTTTCGGCGCCGGGAAAGGGACCGTATTCTCGCAGGATTTCGGCTGCTGCGCGTTTCATGCCGCACCTCTGTCGCTCAGATATCCTGGAAACTTAAGCGCCAGGCAACGGCGCCGGGAGTAACAATGTCGTCGTGAAACCCGGCAGCGGCGGCGTGGTCCAGCGCCGCGCCCGCGCCCGGCCGAACGATTGGACCTTCCCTGCGGCGGTGAGATCGTCAAGCGCGCGCTGCACGGTGCGCTGGCTGGTCCCAAGTGCAAGTGCCAAGGCCGAGCTGGACCACAACTCGCCATCGGCAAGAAGCGCGAGGACTGTGCCATGCTCTTCCTCGACGGGTCGCGCCAGCACAAGGACACCGCGTGCGGATCGCGGCGAGAGCGCAAAGCCGTCCCTGGTTGCGGTTACGTCGGCCAGCGGTCGCAGAGCTCTTCGAAGGCGACCGATCTCGACCCGCAATCGTGCGCGATGCGACTCGTCGACATGATTGGCCCGGAATGTCCTCGCCAGGAGATCGCCTCTCGATACGTCTTTGGGCCAGGCTTCGGCAAGCGCGCGGGCAAGCGTGAACAACACCGGCCGGCGCGCGAGTGAAACCATCGTGTTTCTCCGACGGACTGCGTAACGACACGCATCCACGATCAAGGCGTTCGATGCCAACACCGTTTCGACGTCCTCGAGCAGGAGGGGACGTTCTTGGCCGTGCTCAATCAGTCGAGCCGCTGGCGTGCGCAGCACATGCCATGCACTTTCGACCTCGGCTATGAGCGCGGGCACACCGGCATCATGTGCCGCGCGCTCTGCGCATGAGAGGGCGTCGCGTGCGCTCTTCGTGAGGAGACGCCGAATGGCGATCCCCGCGGCCACCAGCTCATGCGCGGCGCGCCACGCCGGCGGCAGCGGTGATGGATCCACCTGGGCGAGGGCATTTTCAGCTTCGTCCAGGCGTCCGATCAGAAGGAGGCGCCGGACCTCGATATGCCGGGCATGCGCGGCATTCACCCAGTCGCCGCGCTCTTCGAGCATGGACCGCGCCGCGCCAAGCGCTTTCGGCGGCCAGGCGAGGTCACGTGACGCGAGTGCGATCTCGGCCTCGGCAACGACGCACCGCGCCCGCGCCACGGCCTCTCTCGGACCGAAGGTGCGCACCGCACGCTTCAGGAGAGCTTTCGCGCGCGTGAAGTCGCCAAGCTGCGCCATCGCGATGCCGCGAAGCGCAAGGGCTGGCGCATCGTCACGCAGCGCGACCCGGTTCAAGGCGCCAAGGGGATCACCCGTTGCGAGAGCGCGTGCCGCAGCCGTGATCAGCGAGTCCATCGGAATCCCGACGCACTTGTCACTCCCACCCCATCCCTACCGGGTGCCAAATCTATCGCACGGGCACCAGACACCCAAGGGAGCGTGAAGAGATGACGACACACAGGACCGGAACCCGGGACGAGTGGCTCGCAGCGCGGATCGAGCTGCTTCAGGCAGAGAAGGAGCTCACCCGACGCGGCGACGAGTTGGCGCGCCAGCGCAAGGATCTGCCTTGGGTTCGAATCGACAAGGACTATGTCTTTGATACCGACCAGGGGAAGCAGCCGCTGCGTGATCTGTTCGGGGGGCGCTCGCAACTCCTCGTCTACCATTTCATGTTCGGCCCGGACTGGTCGGCCGGCTGCCCCTCCTGCTCGATGATTGCAGACGGCTTCAACGGCTTCACGGTCCATCTCGCCAACCATGACGTGATGCTGTGGGCGGTCTCGCGCGCGCCGTTGGAAAAGCTGCAGGCCTACAAACGGCGCATGGGTTGGACCTTTCCCTGGGCATCGTCCCTCGCGAACGACTTCAACCACGATTTCAACGTCTACTTCACCGAGGAGCAGCAGAGCCAAGGCGGAATCGAATACAACTACCGGCGCGGCGGCCACGGTATGGACATGAGGCCGGCTCCGGAGCCCGTCGCTCAGCTTGCGGCGACCTGCGGAACCGACGTGCCGGACTATACGCGCGACAGGCCGGGCCTGAGCGCCTTCGCGCGCGAGGACGGTACCGTTTACCACACCTATTCCGCCTATGCCCGCGGCCTGGATGGCCTCTGGGGTGCCTACGCGTGGCTCGATCGTGCACCGAAGGGGCGGAACGAGGCAGGCGTGTGGTGGCGCCGATGGGACGAGTACGCCCAGCGCTGAGTATTTCCGACGCACGCGGCGCCGTTACCTTCTCTTGGGCACGGCGCACGATCGCAGGAGGAGACCACTATGGGCGAGGCGTACGCCTTCAAATCCGGCAGCAACCCGACCCGTCGCACAAGCCGCCACGTGGTCCTGCTCGGCGTCTCCGATTGGATTGCCCTTGCCGCCGCTCCCACCTTCGCAATCCTGGCGGGTCTTACCTTTGTCCTTGAGGGCGTCCCGCCGGACGTACTGTGCTCGACCACGCAGCATGCGTCGCCGCTGAACAGCATGGCCGTCATGTACGCACTGATGAGCGTTTTCCATTCGGTGCCTTGGCTGAGGCTGCTTTCCGGCCGAGGCAACGGCACCCGCCCGACCTGATCCCAGCGGCCGGTTCGGTATCCCGGTACGTAAGCATCAGACCATGGCGCTGGCAAAAAGTTCCTGCCGGGTGTCGGGATCGGCCTGCGCGGATCGTCCTCCGGGTGATTGCAGAGCAACAGAAAGCAGGAGCCGCGTCATGATCATCACCATCTCCGCCTTCCGCTGGGTGCCTGACTTTGCGCGCGGGCAAGTCCGCGACCTCCGTGTCCGCTGGGCGCTGGAGGAGGCCGGACTTCCCTATGGGTCGCGCCTGCTCGAGCAGGGCGATCAGGACAAGCCCGAGTATCGGCAAATGCAGCCATTCGGGCAGGTGCCGGCCTTCGAGGAGGACGGCTTCGTTCTCTTCGAGAGCGGCGCCATCGTCCTTCACATCGGCGAGCGCTGCGAAGCTTTGCTGCCGCGCGATCCGGCCGCGCGCGCGCGTGCAACGCAGTGGGTGATCGCCGCGCTCAACTCGGTCGAGCCCTATGTCGGTAATGTCGCCGACATCGACCTTTTCCACGCTGACGAGCCGTGGGCGAAGCAGCGCCGGCCGGATGCCGTCCAGTTCGTGGAGCGTCGCCTCGCCGGCCTGTCCAATGCCTTGGGTGAGAAACCGTACCTCGATGGTGATCGGTTCACGGCGGGCGACTTGATCATGTCCACCGTGCTGCGCATCCTCGAGTATACCGACATTGTGAAGCGCGACACGCGGCTCGCCGCCTATGTCGAACGCTGCATCGCTCGCCCCGCATTCCAGCGCGCGCTGGAGGCCCAGCTTGCGGATTTCCGCCAGGACGCGGCTTAGGACCGATCGTGAACCGCCCGTCGCGGAATGACCATCTTGCGGAGCGAGAGGTACCGAACCCTCGATCAAATGGAGACGA
The DNA here is from genome assembly GCF_020852195.1 of Hyphomicrobium sp. Taxonomy (GTDB): domain Bacteria; phylum Pseudomonadota; class Alphaproteobacteria; order Rhizobiales; family Hyphomicrobiaceae; genus Hyphomicrobium_C. Next base: position 10,027 of record NZ_JADZBI010000238.1, read on the forward strand.
CTATGAAGATCGTGACCAGCCTGAGCTTCCAGGGTCAGTGCCGCGAGGCGTTCGAGTTCTACGCCAAAGTCCTCGCCGGAAAGATCACGGTCGCCATGCCCTACGGTGATGCGCCCCCGGGCATGCCGATCACCGACGAGAAGTACAAGACCTGGCTGCTGCACTGCTGGCTCGAGGTCGGCGACCAGGCGCTGATGGGCGCCGACATGGACGTCGGCTGGGCCAGCAACATCGACAAGCCCAAGAACGGCTTCGACGTCACGCTGCATAGCGAGGATAAAGCCCAGAGCCAGCGCTGGTTCGATCAACTGTGCGAAGGTGGCAAGCAGGTCATGCCGTTCGGCGAGACCTTTTGGTCACCCGGCTTCGGCTCTCTCATCGACAAGTTCGGCGTGCCATGGATGGTCAACACCATACCTTCGGCTGACTGGAAGCCGCCGCAGGGCTGATCCCGTAGCCTATGCGCGCTTGAAAGTTTTTCCGAGCCAATCGCGCCACCGAGGTTCACTCGCCGCGGCGCGTTGCTCGGCATCGTCACCATAGAGATAGAAGGCCAGGCTCGCATTCGTGATGTCGCCGACGCCGTAGGTTCCGATCAGCGCGATGCCGGGAGCGGGCTGGCTCAGGCGCAACAGGACATAGCGCTGCTTGGTGTCCTGTTGCACGTGCTCGACAACACCCGATAGTTTCTCGGGCGTTTGCAGTGTCCTCTCGTCGCCGACATTGGCGCCGGCGAGACTAAGCCCTTCGGTCAGTTGCTTCCAGACATTGAGCTGGGGCGCCTCGACACGCGTTATCGCGAACGCCACGGCCGCCTTCATGCCGGCAAAATGCGCGAGATAGACGCGCAGCACCTGAAAGAAACCGGGCCAGCCGCTCTCGAAGCCTTCCATCTGGTCGTCCCAATCGTCCGTCAAGGCGAAAAGCGAATGCACCATGCGAACGATGCAGCGGTCGCCCGATCTGGCCGTCACGGTGATTTCCGTCGCGAGAGGGGGCGCACCTTCGCCCCAGTCGCGCTCGACATAGCCGAACCGCAAAGGCGGCTCCCAGACCGTCACCTCGCCCTTGGATTCTCCGTTCTCGCCCATGTCGAAATGGATCGCGCCGCCGACGCGCTCGTCGATCGTGGTCGGCGTAAACCAGGCGGTGTTGCCGGAACCCGTCGCCATTGCCTGCCAGACCTGCTCGGGCGTGCCGGGCACAATCAGCTCCATCTCCACCCAGCGTTTGCCGCTGCCGTCCTTCTTGATGGGCATGAGAGATATCCTTTTAGGGTTTGGCGTCGGCCGGCGCGGGGTAGGAAGCGACGATGAGCCGATGTGGCCGACCGCCCGGCGCGCTTGCATCGTGATAGCGCGCCGCCAGCGCCGCGACGGCGTTGGCGAGATCGGCCGTGAAGGCCGCGCGGTCGGCAGGCGACCGGAAGCGGATGACGGTGTCGATCGAAAGCGTAGCGAGTCGCTTGTCCTTTTGCCGGGCGCTGCGCCACAGGTCACCGACCTCGCTCACGATGCGGGCCGCGAGCGCAATGAGATAGCTGGCCGACAGGCGGTCGTTGTTGCGCGCCGGATCGGCGCCAATGGGACCGAGCGCCGTCGGTGAAACGACATAGGATGAGGCCGTCGCCACCATCAGCCGCTCGGTGAGTCCGCCCCATTGGCGTTCCTCGGCTGCCTCGACTAGCCCGTGATCCTCCAAGGCGCGCAGGTGATAGTTCACCTTCTGGCGCGTGAGGCCTATCCGCGTAGCAAGAGAAGCGGCCGAGGCCGGCTGCGAAAGTTCGGCCAGCAGACGGGCCTTGATCGGGTCCAGCGCGACCGCCGCAGCGGCCGGAGCATCGATAACGTCGAGGTCAAGCATGTGCACTTATCGCATTGACAATTTTTTTTGTCAATGCGGGTTCAGTGGTGTTTGCG
>NZ_JADZBI010000239.1 GCF_020852195.1 Hyphomicrobium sp.
CACCTCGGCGCACACCTGCACGGGCGACGGCGGCGGCATGGTGCTGCGCGCGGGGCTCCCGCTCGCCGACATGGAGTTCGTGCAGTTCCACCCGACCGGCATCTACGGCTCGGGCTGCTTGATCACGGAGGGCTCGCGCGGCGAGGGTGGCTACCTCACGAACTCGAAGGGCGAGCGCTTCATGGAGCGTTATGCGCCGAACGCGAAAGACCTGGCTTCGCGCGACGTGGTCAGCCGCTCGATGACCATCGAGATCCGCGAGGGCCGCGGCGTCGGCCCCGACAACGACCACATCTACCTGCACCTCGACCACCTGGATCCCAAGATCCTGGCCGAGCGGCTGCCCGGCATCACCGAGAGCGCGAAAGTGTTCGCCGGCGTCGATCTCACGCGGCAGCCGATCCCCGTTCTGCCCACCGTGCACTACAACATGGGCGGCATCCCTACGAACTATCACGGCGAGGTGCTGACGCTGAAAGGCACCAACCCCGATCACATCGTGCCGGGGTTGATGGCCATCGGAGAGGCGGCGTGCGTCTCCGTGCATGGTGCAAACCGGCTCGGCTCGAACTCGTTGATCGACCTCGTCGTGTTCGGGCGCGCGGCGGCGTTGCGCTGCGCCTCCTCGATCGAGAAGGGTGCCGCGCAGCCGGACTTCGACAAGAACGCCACGGACGCGGCGCTCGCGCGCCTCGACCGCTTCCGCTACGCCAAGGGTAGCGAGCCCACGGCGGCGCTGCGGCTCCGGATGCAGAAGGTGATGCAATCGAACTGCGCCGTGTTCCGCGACGGGCCGGTGCTCAAGGAGGGCGTCGCCAAGATCGCCGAGATCTGGCGCGCTACGGCCGACATCGGCGTGACCGACCGCTCGCTGATCTGGAACTCCGACCTCATCGAGACGCTGGAGTACGACAACCTCATCGCGCAGGCGGCGGTGACGGTGACCGGCGCCGAGAACCGCACAGAGAGCCGCGGCGCGCATGCGCGCGAGGACTATCCGAACCGCGACGACGCGCGCTGGATGAAGCATACGCTGGCGTTCGCCGACTACGCGACGCAGACGGTCAAGCTCGAATTCCGGCCGGTGCACACGCACACGCTGACGAACGAGATCAAGTACATCGAGCCCAAGGCGCGCGTGTACTAGAGCGCGGGCGCGGCCCGAGCGATCGGGCAAGGGGTCCGCTTACGGAAGCCGAAACCGGATGCGTGCCATCCCCGACCTGCCGCTTCCGGGCCACCATGGTCATATGTTGACTAAAAAAGTATGAAATATAAGCTGGCGGCGCCTGAATAATTCTAATCATAGGGGAGCACCACCATGTCGAACGATCCGATCCATCCGTCCAACCGACTCATCATTCCGTCTCTCGGGCCGGTCTATGGGAATCTCGCGGAGTTCGCGGAGACGCTGCTTCGCGTCGTCGCGGGCCTGGCGCTGGTCACGCACGGGTTTCCGAAGATCCTCAACCCTCTGGGGCCGGTGGGAATGGTCGAGAGCATCGGATTTTTTCCCGGTCCTCCCGAGGTGTGGGCCGTCCTGCTGGCGATCACGGAATTCTTCGGCGGCATCCTGATTGCGATCGGCCTCCTGACGCGCCCGGCCGCGTTTGCGGCTTTGATCGGGTTGCTCGTCACCGTCTACTTCCACTGGATTCTGAAGAGCGAAGGCTACGCCGGCGCCGAGAAGTCGATTCTCTGGGTCGCGATCATGTTCTATTTCGTGATCCGCGGCGCCAACTCACAGTCGGTCGACGCGAAGATCGGCAAGACGTTCTAAGCTTTTCACAAGATGTTTGCACCAGCGCAACAGGACCACTCTTAGCGCTGGTGCAGCCCTCCGCGCCGGTGTAGGAGCAGGGATCAGCCGAGCGAGACCGGCCGACGGGAGGGAGTCTTGGCGGGAAAGCGCGATCCGGCGGAACCTCCCGAGGCCGATACCCGGATTGCGCCCGATCCGTTCGCCGCCGTGCTGCCGGCCATCGCCGCTCTCGGGACGATTTCCTCGATCGCGACCATCAACTGGGCGGCGCGGGAGCGCACCGCAGACCGTATGCGCCCCAAGCGCAAGGCCGTGACCGCGCTGCGCGAGCTCGAGACCTGCTGCCTCCACCTCAGCGAGATCTTCCGGCGCTTCCAACGCAATCCTAAGCTGTTCGCCGGCGCGGGCGCGCAGGGCGCCTCGCCCTTGAAGTTCGGCGTGCACGGGCCACGCGTCGGCCCCGAAGCGGCCAAGCTCTACCAGCAGGCGATCAACGACGTGGCGTCCATGCTGGTGCTCGCATCCCAGAGCGCGTTCGAGGTGATGTGCGCGGTCGAGGACGGCACGGTCGAGGCGCCGGAGGAGATCTTCTTCGGCTTCGGCGAGTGCCAAGACCGCTTGAACCAACTCATCCAGAATCGGGCGACGCTCAAGGTCTCGGTCGATACCGGCGCCGAGGTGGCGGAGCGCCTGGCGGGCCTCGTGCGCGAGCTCAAGAAATATCGCACGGACTAGGCGGCGCCTCCGCTCGACTGTCATCCCGGAAAAGCGGAGGCGAAGCCGACGCCTTGTCCGGGACCCAGTGCAAGACTCGTCGAAGACGCAACAATCTATTGCGACAGAAGCTTTTCTCTGGGTCCCGGCTCTGCGCTCGGCTGCGCCTCGCTTGGCCGGGATGACAAGAGGAGAGCGCGTTGCGGCGTCATCTGCGGACGGCGCCCAGCTCGTCGAAGAGGATCGAGAAGGTCGAACCCTTGCCGACCACGCTCGAGATCCTGAGCTCGCCGCGGTGGCGGATGACGATGTGCTTGACGATGGCGAGGCCGAGGCCCGTGCCGCCCTTCTCGCGGCTCGCGGCGACGTTGGCGCGGTAGAAGCGCTCGGTGAGGCGCGGGATGTGCTCCGGCGCGATGCCGATGCCGTCGTCGGCGACGGCGATCAGAGCCCGCGGCTGGGGCGGTGAGCCGTCGAGCACGCGCGACACGGCGATCTCGACGTGACCGCCCTCGCGGCCGTACTTTATGGCGTTGTGGACAAGGTTCTGCAGCACCTGCACGATCTCGTCGCGGTCGCCGCGGATGCGGATCGGGCCCTCGCTCTTGGTCACCTTGATCTCGATCTTCGCGGCAGCGGCCACCGGGTCCAGTGCCTGGGCCACGTAGGAGGCCACCTCGTTCAGGTCGAGGATGCCGCGCGGCGGCAGATGCACGCGCATCTCCACGCGGCTCAGCGACAAGAGGTCGTCGATCAGGCGCGTCATGCGCGTGGCCTGGCTCGACATGATGGCGAGGAAGCGCTCACGTGCCTCGGGATCGTCGCGTGCCGGGCCTTGCAGCGTCTCGACGAAGCCGCGCAGGGAGGCGAGCGGCGTCCTCAGCTCATGGCTGGCGTTGGCGATGAAGTCGGCGCGCATCTGTGCGAGCTTATCCTGCTCGGTCAGGTCGCGGAACGATACGATCAGGGACGGCAGACCGCGGCGGACATCGCGCCCGCCCAGGCGGGACACGGTGGCGGAGATGCGCCGCTCCACCGGCACGCGCTCGAAGAGGTCGACGACGACCTCGTCATTCGACGTCGCGGCCTTCTCCACCGCGTCGTTCAGCTCCGGGTTGCGCGAGAGCTGGCTCAGCGGCTGGCCGACGCGGACCTTCGGAAAAAGCTCCTCCAGGCGCGCGTTGAAGTGCATGACGTTGAAGTTGTGGTCGAGGGCGACGGCGGCGTCGGGGACGGCGTCGAGCAGGAGCCGCCAGCTCTCCGTCTCACGCTCCGTGCTTCCTTGCGCGCGCCGCGCGCGCTCGGGGTCGCGCGCCGGAAACCGCTCCTCGTCGCCGTCCGCGTCGTTGGGGTCTCTCCCGGCAACGACCATCGCCATCACGAGAAAGCCCGCGACGGCGAGCCATCCCGAAAGGCCGCCCGCAAGAGAGAGCACGAGGAAGAGGATCGCCATCACGACGAGCGCGCGCACATGGGGGCGCAGGCGGCGCCTCGTGGCGCGGAAGGCCGCCAAGGTTCGTTCGACGATCGATCTTAACGCTGACTGAGATCGGGCCAGCCGCCGGGGTTCCGTCATGGGACCCCATATTGCCTCGATCTGCATAATGCCCTCAACTCTCACGGCGCACCGTGCGAGGCCGTTCGGACGTCATGGTTTTCAAGCTCGGGCTCCCCTGGGCTCGGCGCTCCTGATCAGGCTTCCTGATAAACAACACTTGTGTGACAGTTCGTCGGGGGTGGCGCGGGCAAGGGCACAATCGAGGGCAAGCATGGGCAAGGCCAAGGAACAGAAGACCGAAAAGACCCCAAAAGGGGGTGCCGGAGCGGCGAGCCGGGCGTATCCGGATTTCGATCTCGACAACCCCAAGCTTCCGGCCGAGATCGAGGCGCGGGCGCTCAAGTCCAACGGCTTCCCCTACGAAGAGAAGCTCAAGCGCAAGCCCTACGAGGAGCAGCTCCAGCAGCTACAACTCGAGCTGCTCAAGTTGCAGGATCATGTGCAGGCCGAAGGCGAGCGGATCGTCGTGCTGTTCGAGGGGCGCGACACGTCGGGCAAGGGCGGCTGCATCGCCCGCATTCTCGAGCGCATCAACCCGCGCCATTCGCGCTCCGTCGCGCTCTCGAAACCGACCGAGGCGGAACGGGGGCAGTGGTACTTCCAGCGCTACATCTGCCACCTGCCCACCAAGGGCAACATGGTCCTGTTCGACCGCTCCTGGTACAATCGCGCGGGTGTCGAGCGCGTGATGGGCTTCTGCACCGAGGACGAGACGGCGCGCTTCCTGCGCGATGCGCCCGAGTTCGAGGCGCTGCTCGTGCGCGACAACATCCGCTTCTTCAAGATCTACTTGACGGTCGGGCGCGAGATGCAGCTCTCGCGCTTCCACGAGCGCCGACACGATCCCTTCAAGCGATGGAAGGTCACCGACATCGACATCGCCGCCATCGGCAAGTACGACGACTACTCGCGCGCGGAAGCGGACATGCTGCGCTTCACGCACACGGCGGCGAGCCCGTGGACGGTGATCAACGCCAACGACCAGCGGCGTGCCCGGCTCGAGGCCATGCGCGTGATCCTCAGCGCGCTCGACTATGCCGACAAGGACGCGGCTGCCATCGGCGCTCCCGATCCCAAGCTCACCATGTCGGGTGGGGACTATCTCGCGCTCGTCAACGGCAAGTCGTGAACGGAGACGGCCGCGCCGAGGATCTCGGCGCGGCCGCTAGGGCGCGATCAGCTTTGATTGAATCGAGATCGCGCTCTAGCCTTTTGGTGAGACCGATGATTGACGCTTCGGACTGATAGGGTCCGAAGCGATCGTGGTCTAGGCTAGCCGGATTCACGTGAAAATCAGGGCAGCCGGAAGCCCGACGTGAAGAAGCCGTAGAGCCAGGCCGTGACGGCGCCAAAGGCCGCGCCGAGCAGGAGCTGCGGCCAGATCAGGTTGATGTCGTTGCCGAGGAACGGCGGCTCGCTCTTGATCAGCGGCAGCACGACGAGCACGCCGACCAGCGCGGTTCCGAGCAGGCCGAGCAGCGCCCCGCGCAGCGTCAAGGCGCCCTGCGGCACGCTGCCCAGAATGACGGCGAAAATGGCGCCCCAGAGGCCGCCCCAGACCGCACCAGAAGCAATCTCGGGATAGCCCGTCAGAAGCGAAGGCTCCGTGGACCAGGGCACGTGCGTCGTGTGGCCGGCGTTGAGGAGCCAGAGGCTGATGGCCTCGTGCACCGTGACGAAGGCGATGGCTCCGGCGATGAAGCCCAGCACCAAACTTTTGATGAAATCTCCCATCTTGTCGTCTCCCCTTCCCTGTTGAAGTCCCGCGTTCCGCTCGTTTTTCAGGCATTTTGCCCGGATCTTAGGAGGTTGGAAAGGGTGCACGTGGAAGGGCATCCCGCTCCGCTCCCTATCAGCGGGTGATTGAGTAAATATTCAATCTTTGGTTGTTTATCCTCAAGCGCATCACGAAGCTGCAGAGAGCGACCGATGCCGGCTGTCAGCGTGGATAGACTCCCTGTGCAACTCTTCGGGCTGGGCCTTCTCGGCTTCGACCACCTGCAGATCGTGTTTCAGAGCGGGTCGCCGTCCGAGACACGGCAAGAGGACTGGTTCGTGATCGAGGGACTGCGCGAGGAGGACGGCGTGGGCGTTCGGCTGGCGGTCGAGGGCTGGCACGGCGGGACGACCCTTTCCGATGCCAACGGCGGGCTCGTCGGCGCGGATCTCGCGCGCAGGATCGGCACCAGCGCCAGCCGTGGCGCGCAGGAGATCGCGGACGGCAGCGAGGCCGTCTCGCTATGGGCCAAGCTCGTCTCCTTCGCCGCGGACATCGAGGCGCAGCGGTTTCCCTATATCCCGATGGCCCTGCCGGCCTCGCCGCTGCCGACAATCAATTCCTCGTCGCTCGTTGCCTCGCTGCTCCATCATGCAGGCGTAGACGTCGAGCGCGCCTTGCCCGCAGGCCTGCGTTTCTCGCCGGGCATGAGCACGCTGCTCGGAACGTCGGGAGACGACACGCTCAAGGCCGAGCGCGGCTTCAGCACGCTCGTCGGCGGAGGCGGTGACGACGTGCTCGTCGGCAGCGACGCGGCGCACGGCGTCGACAAGCTCTACGGCGGCGCCGGCAACGACACCTTCCGCTGGTCGCATGGCACGAACATCATCCACGGCGGGCAGCCGGGTCTTTCCTATGCGGACGACGGCATCGATACCGTCGACTATTCCGGCGTCGGCGCGCTCACCATCCATGCGCTGCCTCCCGGCATCTCTCACGGCCAGCCCGATTTCATCGTCACGCATGCGCGCGGGCAGGACTATCTGTTCTCGATCGAGGAGATCGTCTGGGACGCGGCGCGCGATCGCGTGACGCTCGGCACCGGCGTTGGCCTTGCGCCGCCCGATGCCGGTGCCGAGCGTGGGCTCTCCGGCGTGGATCTCGGCTTCCTCGGCCCAGGCGCCTTCGACGATCCCATGCTCGATGGCCTTTGCGGGCGGTCCGAGGCTTCCCTCTTCGACTTCGCGGCCGGCGGATAGCGGATGACCCAACGGACGGCGCGTGACATGCTGGGCAGGGGGACTCGGGATGTGTGCGTCATGATGCGCGCGGTATGGCATGCGCAGATCGCCGGAATCGTCGTGTTGTCGAGCCTGCTTGCGCCAGTCGCAGACGCTTGCGCGCCCGAGGCAGGTTCCTCGCATGGCGTGCTCAAGGTGATCGATGGCGAGACGCTGTTGCTCGATGACGGACAAGAGGTTCGCCTGATCGGCGCGCTGGCGCCGAAGCCGGATGTTCCTTCACAGGATGCGGCGGACTGGCCACCCGCACGCGAGGCGCGCCAGGCGCTCGACACGCTGGTAGCCGGGCGCTCGGTGCAACTCCGCTACGAAGTTCGGCGTCGTGACCGGTACGGGCGCATGCTGGCGCAGGTCCATGTCACGCGGCGCGACGACGCCAGTGCGGACGACGCGGTCTGGCTCCAGGAGCGTCTGATCCGCGATGGTCACGCGCGCGCCTATGCGCTGCCGGGCAATGCGGGGTGCATCGGCGCGCTAATGGCCGCCGAGGCAGCGGCGCGTGCGGCGAGACGGGGCCTGTGGCGCCGCGATGCCTATCGCGTACGGGACGCCGACGATGTCGGCGCTCTGCTCAAGCTCGCCGGCCGGTTCGCGATCGTCGAAGGTCGCGTGGCGGAGGTCACGCGGGCGCAGCGGACGACCTACGTCAACTTCGGCGCGGACTGGCGGCGCGATTTCACGGCCAGTCTCGCCAACACGATCGTGGACCGCAGCGACGGCGGCGCGGCGCGCATGAGCGGGCTCAAAGGCAAGACGATCCGCGTGCGCGGCTGGATCGAGCGGCGCAACGGGCCGATGATCGCGCTCAGCGCGCCCGACGAGATCGAGGTGCTGGATGAGGTCGGCGAGGTTGCGCGGCCATAACGGGCCGCATCTTACTGGCAGTTAGATCGATGCCGGCGGCGATGCGCCCACGTGTCTGGATCCCGGCCGTCCATGCGAAGCATGGCTCCGCCATGACGCCGGGATGACGTTATTTGCGTGGTGGGCCGATTGCCCCAATTCCACGTCACTCCGGCGAAGGCCGGATTCCAGACACGCCGCGTCTTGGCCGCGCCGTGAGTCTATCCACGCCGGAAACAAAACACCCCGCCGACGGGTCGGCGGGGTGTTTCGATTTCGTCTTGTGGCGCGTCGATCAGGCGGCGCGCATGTCGGCGGAGTCGGCGCCTTCCGCAAGGCGGCGGCCGCGCGCGCTCTTCGACAGAACGTCGGTGATGCGCTGGACGGCGCCGCGCTCGTCGAGCTTCTCGACGGCGGCGATCTCGCGCGCCATGCGGTCGAGCGCGTCCTCGTAGAGCTGGCGCTCGGAGTAGGACTGCTCGGGCTGGGCCTCGGAGCGGTAGAGGTCACGCACGACCTCGGCGATCGAGATCAGGTCGCCGGAGTTGATCTTGGCGACGTACTCCTGCGCGCGGCGGCTCCACATGGTGCGCTTGACGCGGGCGCGGCCCTTCAGCGTATCCATCGCCTTCTTGACGATGCCGTCGTCGGCGAGCTTGCGCATGCCGACGCTCTCGAGCTTGCCGGTCGGCACGCGCAGCGTCAGCTTCTCCTTGTCGAAGGTGATGACAAAGAGCTCGAGCGACATGCCCGCGATCTCCTGCTCCTCGATGCCGACGATGCGGCCGACACCGTGAGCCGGGTAGACGATGAACTCGTTGGTCTTGAAGCCGTGGCGCTGGCTGACCGACTTCTTCTGCGCGGCCATGATCTGGCGCGCGGCCGCCGTCTTTTCGGCGATCTCCTTGGGGGTCGCCGGCTGGACGGGGGCGGTCAGCTTCTGGCCGCCCTTGGCCAGGGCAGCGGCAGCGCGGGCCGGCGTGATGGCCACAGGCGCGGGGCGCGCCGCGGCGGGCGACACCGGGGCCTTGACGGCAGCAGGCTTCACCTTGCCGACGCTCGCCGCAGCGACAGGTGCGGCCGGCTTCTTCAGCTCAGGGGCTTTCACCGCCGGCTTGCTGGCGACAGGCTTGACGGCCGCCGGCTTCGCGACCGGGGCCTTGGCAACGGCAGGCTTGACAGCGATCGGCTTCTTGGCATGACTTGACGCCGCAGCCGCCGGCTTCTTCACGCCGGTCTTGGCCGCGGACTTGATCTTGGAAGTCCGGGGAGTGGTTTTGGACGCGACAGGCTTCGACGTCCGAGCCTTAACGTGCGCCTTGTTCTTCTGGGCCATAGACTTCTCACTCTCTCGTATTACAGCTCGTCCGACCCCGGGTGGGTCGGGTTTCTCTCGTCTCACGTGCACACGGACAGGGTCAGGCACGTGGTTCGTGAAGTCACACACAAAACCCGGTCCGCCGGCACGTCACCTTGCCGCCGTTCCAGGACCTTCCATTCATGTCGGGTTGCCAATCCGATATCGCTACCCGGTTACTTCTGCTCGGACGATAAGTCACAGCTTTCAGACAGATACCCAGACGACACAACGCAACATTCCGTCACGAACTCAATCGTGTCCGCGATCGGATGTGCAGCGTTTGTCCGCCAAGTGTTCCTGTTCGGTTCTTGATTGTCCGATGATTACTTGTAACACAAATTTCATGAAAATTGAAGCGGCATCGGGAATATAGGTGTTCCAGCGCTTAAAGAACTTGCTTAAGTCTTCAATTTGGTGCGCCGCACACAATTTTTCGGAAACCTTCGTCGCCCGCAGTCGACCCTCAGTCGCCTTTGCCAGGCTCGGAAGAAAAATATTTATCGAACTTATCTTCTTCATCCCTAAACTGGTCGGCGTCGGGCAGGGCCGGCTTCTTGGAAGTAATGTTAGGCCATTTATCTGCATATTCCCGATTGACCTCGAGCCAGCGCTCTAAACCCGGCTCGGTGTCCGGCTTGATGGCGTCGGCGGGGCATTCCGGCTCGCACACCCCGCAGTCAATGCACTCGTCGGGGTGGATCACCAACATATTCTCCCCCTCGTAGAAACAGTCGACCGGGCACACCTCGACACAGTCCGTGTACTTGCATTTGATGCACTTGTCGTTGACGACGTAGGTCATAGGGCGAGAGTCCGGGTTCCGTCGGGAGTGGCCCAGGGGGTGTGCCAAATGCGCGGCACCATAGCAAGCCCCGCAACGTCACAGAGCGGGCGCCAGCCGCCGCTCGTCAACCGCCGCGTTTGAGCTCTTCGATCTGACGGCGATCGCGCTTGGTCGGCCTGCCGGCGCCGGGCGTGCGCTCGGCCCAGGCGGCCGGCTCCTCTTCACCCTTCTTACGCTCGGGCGGCGGTGTCAGATCCTCGTAAAGACGCTGCGCCTCGGCCGCGGGTCCGCGGCGCTCGCCGATACCGGCCACCTTGAGCACGCGCACGGTGCGCGTGAGGCGTGACGTGATGACATCGCCGATCTTGACGAGCTGGCTCGCCTTCTCGGCCTTGACGCGGTTGACCTTGATCTTGCCCTCGGTCACGGCGGTGGCAGCCAGCGTGCGGGATTTGGCGATGCGCGCGAACCAAAGCCACTTGTCGAGACGCTGTGTGGTCTCGCGGCCCGGAATAGGCTCCTCCGTCCTCGTCATGTGGGGTTTTTCTCGCGCGCCTGCTTGGCCAGCGCGTCGCGCAGGGCGCCGAGCGAGGCAAACGGGGAATCCGGGTCGAAGCCGCCTTTCTTGGGCGGGCTCGCAGAGCGGATGACAGGCGCCTGGCGCTCCTCGTTGCGCCGGCGCTCGTCGCGGTGGCGCTGCGGCCGCTGGCGATTGTTGCGGTCGTGGTCGCGGGCGGGGCGGTCTCTGCCGCGGTCGCGGTGCGCGTGCGGTGCGCCCTCGGGCGCGGCCTCGACGGCGGGCTGTGCGGCTGCCAACGGCTGCTCTGCGGGTGCTGCAGTCGGCTGAGCCGCAGCGGCAGAAGCCTCGGCGCCCCGGCCTCCGCCATTGCGCCGGCGCCCCTGGTGCTGATGGCGGGACCGACCGCCCGCACCTTCGCGCCGATCGCCGGACGGACGGCCTCCCTCGCGACGGCCCGCGCGGTCCTCGCTGCGATGGCGCCGCGGCCGCCAGATCTCGATGACGACCGTGTCGGCGGCAGCGGCGGATTCTTCTCCTTCCCCGTCTTGCCGGGGGCGAGCCTCCGGCTCGACGTGGGGAGGGGCGGGGTGGGGAGATTCCCCACCATCTGCCGTCGGGGCTCCCGCCTTCCCAGCCTCCCCCGCGTCATGCGGAAGACGTGCCTCCGGCCCGATGGGGGAGGAGTCCGGTTGTGCGGGTGGCTCAGTCGCAGCCTCGACGGCAGGCGCCTCGACCGAGGTCGGAGCCTGAGCGGGATCATCGACTGTCGCGGTCGCTGGGGTGCTTGCCGGCGCATCCGGCGTCGCTTCCACAGCGGCGGGCGATGTCGCGGCTTCACCCTTGGCGGGCTCCTCCGGCTTTGGAAGCGTCTTACGGTCAAGGCGGAAGCCGAGGGCGCGCAGCACGTTGCTGAGCTCGTCCGGCGAACAGCCGAGAATCGACATCATCTCCGGCGTGACGATGAAGCCGCCGTCGCCGGTCGAGCCCTTGGGCGGCGTGGTGGCGCCGTCGGGGCTCGGACGCCAGGCGAGCAGCGGGCGGATCAGGTCCGCAAGGCGCTCCAGGATGTCGAGGCGCACGGCGCGCGGTCCGCAGACGTGGAACCCGTAGGCACGGTACAGGGCCTCGGGCGTCGTTGCCTGAACCGCAGCCGACGTGAGGCCGGCGCGCGGCAGCTCCTGCAGGGCCTCGATCGTGAGGCCGTTCGCGGGGCCGTTCGCGGGGCCGTTCTTCAACGCCCAGAGCGTTGCCGACAGCTCGGCGGGCGCCGGCTTCAGGAGCGCAGGGAAGTAGATGTTGAAGGCGCCGAAGCGCACGCCGTACTTGCGCAACTGCGCGCGGGCCTCCTGGTCGAGGCTCTTCATCATGTCGGCGATCAGCTCGCGCTTCAGCATGCCGAAGCTTTCGGTCAGCCGGAAGGCGATGCCTCGCGCGAGCCCGGTCACGTCCTCGGCCTTGGCGATCTCGACCAGCGGCTTCAGGCGCTCAGCGATGATCTCGTCGCGCCAGGCCTCGAGCCGGGCCTGCACCTTCTCGCGGTCGGGTCCACTCAGATGCTCGTCGGCGAGGAGCGCGACCTGCGGCTTCAGCGGATCGTCAGACGGCTCGAAGGTCGCGATCTCCTCGTCGCGCCAGAGCACGCGCGCGGTGCGGGAAAGCTTGAAGGCGTCGGACTTGGCGGCCGCGACCCGGCGCGCGCGCATGCCGAGCTCGCGCGAGAGCACGTGGGCGGCCGCGCTGCGCGCCGCCTTGCCGTGGATGCCCTCGGCCTGCGTCTCGGGGGAGAAACGAAACCCGCGCAGGCGACCGACGAAATGGCTCTCGACATGAATGGCGCCGTCCTCGCCGATCTCGGCCTGGAGCTCCTCCTTGTCGCGCAGGCCCTTCATGAGGGCGCTCGTGCGACGGTCGACGAAGCGCTGCGTCAACTGCTCGTGCAGCGCATCCGAAAGGCTGTCCTCGATGGCACGCGTGCGGCCCTGCCAATGGGCCGGGTCCTTCAGCCAGTCGGCGCGGTTGGAGACGAAGGTCCAGGTGCGGATGTGCGCGATGCGGTTGGCGAGCGTGTCGATGTCGCCGTCGGTGCGGTCGGCGAAAGCCACCTGCTTGGCGAACCAGTCCTCCGGCACATGGCCTTCGGGACCCATCAGGTGGCCATAGATGGTGCCGATCAGCTCGGCGTGGTTCTGCGACGAGATCTTGCGGTAATCGGGGATCTGGCAGACCTCCCACAGGCGCGTGACGGCGGCCGGCGTCGTCGCATAGCCGGCAACGTCGCGATCACCGGAGAGCGTCTCGAGGGCCGCCACGTCGTCGGCCATGCGGGCACGCGCGAGGCGCGGCTCGTTCGGCATCTCGCGCAGGCTGTCGCGCAGGCGGTCCAACGTCGCGAAGTCGAGACGGCGGTTGCGCCACTGCAGCACGCGCACGTTGTCGAAGGTGTGCGTCTCAAGGCGCTCGACGAGATCGGAGTCGAATGGCTCGCAGTTGCCGGTGACGCCGAAGGTGCCGTCGTTCATGTGGCGGCCGGCGCGGCCGGCGATCTGGCCGATCTCGTTCGGCGTCAGGTTGCGGAAGTTCTGGCCGTCGAACTTGCGCACGGCCGAGAACGCGACATGGTCGACGTCGAGGTTGAGGCCCATGCCGATGGCGTCGGTGGCGACGAGGAAATCGACATCACCCGACTGGTAGAGCGCGACCTGGGCGTTGCGCGTGCGCGGCGAGAGCGCGCCGAGCACGACCGCCGTGCCGCCGCGCTGGCGGCGGATCAGCTCGGCAATCGCGTAGACCTCATTGGCGGAGAACGCGACCACGGCCGAGCGGCCGGGGAGGCGCGTGATCTTCTTCTCGCCGGCGTAGGTGAGCCGCGAAAGGCGCGGGCGCGAGATGAAGTTCGCGCCGGGGATCAGATCCTGGATGGCATCGCGCATGGTCTGCGCGCCGAGTAGCAGCGTCTCGGCGCGGCCGCGTGCGTGCAGGAGCCGGTCGGTAAAGACATGGCCGCGCTCGGGATCGGCGGCGAGCTGGATCTCGTCGATGGCCAGGAAATCCACATCCACGTCGCGCGGCATGGCCTCGACCGTCGCCACCCAATAGCGGGCGCGCTCCGGCTTGATCTTCTCCTCGCCGGTGATGAGGGCGACCTTGTCGGCGCCGATGCGGGCCGCGATCTTGTCGTACACTTCGCGCGCGAGCAGCCGCAGCGGCAAGCCGATCATGCCGCTTTCGTGGCCGAGCATGCGCTCGATGGCGAGATGCGTCTTGCCGGTGTTGGTGGGGCCGAGAACCGCGGTCACATTGCGGATGCGCGTTTCCAGATCGCTGGCCATACGCGGGGTCTCCATAGCAGAAGAGCCCCTGGCATTGCATTGGAGTGGTTCGAGATCAAGGCTTTTCGTTTGAAGATTTCGCGACCCCGCCTTGCCGAATGCTCAGAGCGGCGTGCAAAAGTCCTGTACGCCACCCCTCGGCGTTCGACACCTTCGCCCTCTCCGCGAAAGCGGAAGTCATTCAGACGATCTCAGGCGCTCAGTCGGCGGAGGCGACCTGTCCGCGCTCGGGCAGCTCGATCGACACGCGCTCGAGGTCGATGCGGGCCGAGCCGGCGGGCGTCGGAACAGCGACCGATTGCGGCAGCATCAGCTTGGCGGCCGGCACCATGCGGAAGGCGATCTCGATGTCGTTCGAGGTCGCGAGCTGGCGCGTCTCTTCGGTCGGGCGATAGCCGGCGATCGGCGTGTACTTGACGCGGCAGACCACCGCGGTCTCGTCCGGCCGGCCGACGACGGGCTCCTCGCGCGCGAAGCGCAAGGCGATATCGAAGCGCTGCTTGCCGTCGAAGATCGGGATCTTGCGGCCGCACGGGCTCGACGCATCGCTATGGGTGATGGCCAGAATGGCGCTCAAGGGATCGAACACGCCCTTCAGATGGGCGGGCGTCAGCGGCACCGTGTCCGGCGCCTCCATGGTCGCGGGCAGCACGGAAACGCGCTCGATGCCTTCCTTGTCGAAGCCCATGGCGACGGAGCCGCTGCGGATGGAGCTCTCGTAATTGAATCGGAAATCGGCGGGCTTCGGGGTTTTCGCCTTGAGCGATCCCGAGGTGTGCGTCACGCCCTTCCACTTGAACACGCCCAACAGCGCCGAAATCTCGACATCGGTGTCGAGGGTGTAGCGGGTGCGCCCGACATCGGATTTGAACTGGAAGGTGCCGAGCGAGAAGCCGTTGAGCGAGATCTTATAGCTGGCGTCGACCCTGACCGGCGAGACGCCGTCAGGCGTCGGCGCGGCGGTCGCAAAGGGCGATAGCGGAACGAGCGCAGCGAGCGCTGCAGCAGCGAGACCAACGACACATACACGAACGCGACGAGACGAGACTTGGACCATGATCCCTACTCACCCACCCGTTTTACCCATCGTTGCCCGCGGCTCTCCCGCGCAGAGGACAAAAGGCAGGTTTACTAATGACGCTCTAGGCCCCGCATCTTGCCGTTCAACGTTTAACAATTCGCTCACGGGTGCGCCGCGCTGGCACGTGGTTTTGCCCACCAAATCCACAAGCCATGCACTTCGTTCCGGCGGCTTTCCGGGCCGGTGTGGCCATATTTCACCTCCGGCTATCCCGCGGCGTTGACTTGACGCAAAGAACGCGGCTCGCGTATAGAAGGCGCCAACGGTCCCGCCGATCCCGGTCTGCGGGGCCATTCTCATTGATTTTCCCCGTGATTTCGGGTCCGCCCTGGGCGCGGACGGTCGATCGTGGGGCGCGACCGAGCAAGGATTAATACGATGACCAGGCGCTGTGAGTTGACGGGCAAGCTGCCGCTTTCGGGCCAGCTCAGAAGCCATGCCGAGAACAAGACGAAGCGCAAGTTCCGTCCCAACCTCGTGAACGTGACGCTGATCAGCGAGGCGCTTGACCGCCAGGTGAAGCTCAAGATCACGGCGCATGCGCTGAAGTCGGTCGAGCATCGCGGCGGCCTCGACGCGTTCCTCGCCAAGGCCAAGGCAGAGGACCTGTCTCCCGAGTGCCAGAAGCTCAAGCGCGAGATCGCCAAGGCGAAGGCCGAGAAGGCCGCCGCCGCTTAAGGCGCACCTCGACCGCGCTTCGACGTCCATTGCATGCGCCCGCCGGCAGTCCGGTGCGGCGCATGTTTCGTTTCGGGCGTTGGACGCCACGCTGCCAGGATCGGTGGGCACTACGGCTGCCTTCCCACCAACGCCATGGCCGCCATGACGGTGTGAGTGAGAACGCGCCGAGCGAAGGTCAGGCTCCGCGGTGGCGGCTCAGGCTTCGGCCAGCTCGGCGAGGTCCAGCGGCTTGGTGGTCATGGCCAGTGTGCCGTCGGCGGCGCGGGGCCAGTCCTGCGGGGCGCGGTCGCGGTAGAGCTCGACGCCGTTGCCGTCGGGATCGCGCAGATAGATGGCCTCGCTGACGCCGTGGTCGCTCGCGCCGTCGATCGGAATGCCGGCGGCCAGCACGCGGCGCAGCGCGTCGGCCAGCGCCGCCCGCGTCGGGTAGAGGATGGCGACGTGGTAGAGCCCGGTCGTGCCGCGCGCCGGCGGACTGCCGCCCCGGCTCTCCCAGGTGTTGAGGCCGATGTGGTGGTGGTAGCCGCCGGCCGACAGGAACACCGCCTGATTGCCGTAGCGCTGCGTGACCTCGAAGCCCAGCACGTCGCGATAGAAGGCCAGCGCGCGATCGAGATCCGCGACTTTCAGATGCACGTGGCCGATGCGGGTTGCGGGATCGATGGGAGCGGGGGCCTCGGTCATGTCGTCGCTCCTGCTCCGGCCGGCAGATAGGCCGCCTTGTTGGCGGTGAAGTGCGCACGCAGCGTCTCGGGCGGGCGGCCCGTCAGGCGCTCGACCGCGTCGGTCACGATGTCGAAGTTGCCAAGCTGCGTGTTGCTGTCGAACGAGGCCCAGATGCGGGCCATGGGCTCGGGGCTGCCGGCGCCGATCATGCCTTGCACCAGCTCCTCGTCGGACACCTGAACCACGGCCATGGGCACGCCGAGCACGTCGCCGATGGTGGCTGCGGTCTCCGCCGTGGTGAGGGCAGCCGGACCGGTGATCTCGTGGATCGCGTTCTCAGCCGGGTGCGCGATCAGCGCGGCGGCCGCGACGCGGGCGCAGTCCTCGCGCGTGATGTAGGCCACGCGGCCGTCGCCGGCAGACGTGAACCACTGGCCGGAGGCGAGCACGGACGGCAGCGTGAAGCCCAGGTTCTCGCAGTACCAGGCGTTGCGGAGCACGGTCCAGCCGAGCGGGCTCGACGCCAGCGCCTGCTCGGTCGCAAGGTGGTCCGGCGCGAAGGGGATGACCGAGCGGTCGGGCCTCGGCATGGACGTGTAGACGACGTGCGCGACACCCGCGGCCTCGGCAGCGGCGACGGCGGCCTTGTGCTGGGCGACGCGCACGCCCGGGCGATCGATCACGTTGGTGGAGATGAGCAGCAGGCGGTGGGCGCCGGAGAAGGCCGGGGCGAGGGTGGCTGGATCGTCGCAGTCGCCGCGGCGCACGGCGACGCCGCGCGCTGCGACGTCCGCGAGCTTCGCAGGATCGCGCGTCACCGCCACGAGGCGCTGCGGGGCCACGCCATGGACATCGAGAAGGTTGGCGAGCACGCGGCGGCCGAGCTGTCCCGCGGCGCCGGTGACGAGCAGGACGTCGGACGAGGGATTATCCGGCATGGTGTTCTCCTTTGAGAGTTTGTCTCATTTAGAGAGCACGTCTAGGATGGGGCCGATACCCGGTAAAGACGGCATCTTTTCGGGAGATAGGCACCTCAAGGGAACCACCGCAATGGATGGCAGCGTAAATCCGGCTCGCGAGATGATGGCCCTGTTCCGCGCCGGCGGCGGCATCACGCCCGAGGCGTGTCCGGTGCGCGACGTGCTCGATCACGTCGGCGACAAGTGGAGCACGCTGATCGTGCTCACGCTCGGCGAGCGCCCGTACCGGTTCGGCGAGCTGCGCCGCGCGATCCCAGACATTTCGCAGAGGATGCTGACGCAGACGCTGAGGGACCTGCAGCGCGACGGGCTGGTCAGCCGGCACGTGTTTCCGACGCTGCCGCCAAGCGTCGAGTATCGGGTGACGCCGCTCGGTGCCTCGCTGCTCGAGCCGCTGGCCGGGCTGATCCGCTGGGCGGACGCCCATCACGCGGAGATCCGCCGCGCACGCGAGCAGTTCGCCCGTGAGGGCGCGTGATCCGACCCTACGGAAGTGCGCCTTGCCTGAGGAAGGTGTTGCACATGCGTTCGCCAGGGCAGGCGCATGCGCGGCAATTGCGTGGATCCCGGCCTTCGCCGGGATGACGTCGAAGGGAGGCAAACCGCTCGCGACATACCCACGGTCATGCCGGCGCAGGCCGGCACCTACGCGAGCTTCCACAAACCCCACGTCGGCAGGATCTCGTGCGACAGCGCAAAGGGCCCCGATAAAGGCGCCCCGGCATGATCGACAATGCCCTAGATCGCGATGGCGCCGCGGAGCTGGGCCAGCTCGGTCGACATGCGGTTGGTGACCAGCTCGCCTTGATCGGCGAGGCTCGTCATCTCCTGGGCGACGACACCGAAGCCGGCACCGTGCTCCATGGCGCGGGCTGCCTCGATGCGCGCGTTGAGCGCCAAGAGCCGCAAGGTCTTGAGCGTGGCGCGGATATCGATGGCGGCGGCGTCGACCTTGTCCAGGGCGGCGGCACCCTGCGTCAGCCGCTCGGCAAGCCGCGACAGCGCGCCGGCCTCCAGGATGATGCCGTCGAGATAGGCCGGCTCGCCCGTCTCAGGGTTTACCGTCGCGGACGCGCCGCCGGTCTCGTGCACGTAGAGGATGCGCCCGTCGCGGTGGCGGATGCGATAGCTGATCTGCCAGTTGCCGCTGCGCGACAGGGCCTCGGCGACCGCCGCATCGACCTTCGGCAGGTCCTCCTCGAGGATCAGCGTGGCGAAGCCGGTCCGGTTGCGGATGAAGCTCGAGCCGTCGTAGCCGGTGAGGCGCGCGAAGCCGTCCGACAGCCAGATCATGGCGTAGTCGTTGCTGTTGTAGCCCCGGTACATGAACCCGTCGATGCGGACGCCGATGCTTCTCAGGAAGTCGTCGGCAGAGAAGGCTGCCACCTCTTGAATCGTCACCTCAGCGCGCTCCGAAGCCTTGCAGGACCACGCGATTATTGGACCGATTCGCAGGGGAAGTGGACGCTCGAGATTGCCCCGCGAGGGGCAGCCCGCGCCTAGAGATTGGTCATGCGGCTCGCTGCACACCCTGCGCGAGCCCGGGCCTCAAGAGATATTGTTTGGGCATGGCGAGCTCACTGCGCCATGCCCCTGCTCGAACCGATGATCACGCTTCGGAAGAACAGCGTCGAAGCGTCAACGCGCCACCAATCTCAATATGAATATGACGATCAACGCACCGATGGTGGCGTTGATGATGTCGCCCAGAAGGCCGCCGCCGATGTAGAGACCGAGCCGCGGCAGCAGCCATCCCGCAACCACGGCGCCCACGATGCCAAGCACGATATTGCCGACCAAGCCGAAGCCGCCGCCTGCGATGATCTGACCGGCCAGCCAGCCGGCAATGGCACCGATTATGAGCCAAATGATGAGTGCTTCCAAAGCCATGGGTCTTTCCCTCCGTTTCAAGGTGACGCAAGACGGATGCTTGAGTTGCTCACTCATCTCAGCCAGCCTGCATCTCAAGCCGCAGGTCAGGCACAAGCGACGTTACTTGAGTTCGCCGCGCCCCGGAATAGAGCCGGTGTGCAGGTGCTCACAGCGGAGATTTACCGGCGCGCTCGCCAATCATAGCGGAGGGCGGACCTCACCCACCCTGCCTTGGCGCGACGACCTCGAGGGCATCTCCGGCGGAGAGCAACACAGTCTCGCGCTGGCGTGCCGGCACGAAGCGTCCGTTGACGGCGGTGGCAACCCCCGTCGCTTCGTAGCCGAGCTCGCGCAGCACCTCCGCCAGGGTGCGGCTTTCGACCTCCCGCTCCGCGCCGTTGCAGACGATTGTCATCGACTCACTCCGCCGCCGGCACGTACAGTCTGCCGCCCTGGTCGAGGAACTCTTGCGACTTCGCCTCCATGCCGGCCAGCGCCTCGGCCTCCTTGCGCAGGTCCTGCGTGATCTTCATGGAGCAGAACTTCGGCCCGCACATGGAGCAGAAGTGCGCCACCTTGTGCGCGTCCTTGGGCAGTGTCTCGTCGTGGAAGGCGCGCGCCGTGTCGGGGTCGAGCGACAGGTTGAACTGGTCCTCCCAGCGGAAGTCGAAGCGCGCCCGCGACAGCGCATCGTCGCGGATCTTGGCCGCCGGATGCCCCTTGGCAAGGTCGGCCGCATGGGCCGCGATGCGGTAGGTGATGACGCCGGTCTTGACGTCGTCGCGGTTGGGCAGCCCAAGGTGCTCCTTCGGCGTCACGTAGCAGAGCATGGCCGCCCCGTGCCAGGCGATCATCGCCGCCCCGATGGCCGAGGTGATGTGGTCGTAGCCGGGGGCGATGTCGGTCGTCAGCGGACCGAGGGTGTAGAAGGGGGCGTCGCCGCAGGTTTCGATCTCCCGCTCGACGTTCACCTGCACCAGGTGCAGGGGGACGTGCCCGGGCCCTTCGATCATCACCTGGACGTCGTGTTCCCAGGCGGTCCGGGTCAACTCGCCGAGCGTGTCGAGCTCGGCGAATTGGGCCGCGGCGTTGGCGTCGGCCAGCGAACCGGGCCGCAATCCGTCGCCCAGCGAGACCGCCGCATCGTACCGGCTGAGTATCTCGCAGATCTCGCCGAAGCGGGTATACAGGAAGTTCTCCTCGTGGTGGGCCAGGCACCACTGGGCCATGATCGACCCGCCCCGGGAGACAATGCCCGTCACCCGGCCGGCGGTCAGCGGGATGTACCGCAACAGCACGCCCGCGTGGATCGTGAAGTAATCGACCCCCTGCTCCGCCTGTTCGATGAGCGTCTGGCGGTAGACCTCGAAGGACAGGTCCGCCGGCGAGCCGCCCACCCGCTCCAGGGCCTCGTAGATGGGGACCGTGCCGACGGGCACCGGCGCGTTGCGGACGATCCACTCGCGGGTGGCGTGGATGTCGTTGCCGGTCGACAGGTCCATGACCGTGTCGGCCCCCCAGCGGCACGACCACCGCAGCTTCTCCACCTCTTCGTCGATCGACGAGCCGACCGCCGAGTTCCCCAGGTTGGCGTTCACCTTCACCAGAAAGCGGCGGCCGATCACCATCGGCTCGCTCTCCGGGTGGTTGATGTTGGCCGGGAGGATCGCGCGGCCGCGGGCCACCTCGTCGCGGACCAACTCCGGCTCGACCCCCTCGCGGGCCGCCGCGAAACGCATCTCCGGCGTGATGACGCCGCGGCGGGCGAAGTGCAACTGGGTAATCGGGCCGTTGCCCCGCAAGACCCGCGGGCGGCAGAGCGACGCCGGGACCGCGCCCTCCTCGGGCGGCCGGGTGGGTGGGCGCGACTCGATCCGATCTCCGCCGTAGGCATCGATCCACGCCTGCCGCAAGGGCGGCAGGCCGCGACGGGGATCGTGTCCCGGCGGCCCCGACGTGTCGTAGACCAATAGCGGCGGTTCGCCCCCGCCCACGCGGATGCGCCGGGCGGGGACGCGAATCCCCTCGTCGGCGTCCAGGTACACCCTCGCGATGCCGCCCCCGCCGCCCGAGACTTCCTCGGGAGCCTGTTGGGGTCGGCCGCCCTCTTCCACC
>NZ_JADZBI010000240.1 GCF_020852195.1 Hyphomicrobium sp.
CCGAACGCCGGCAGGATCATGATGTAGACTTCGGGGTGGCCGAAGAACCAGAACAGGTGCTGGTAAAGCAGCGGATCGCCGCCGCCGGCCGCTCCGAAGAACGTGGTGCCGAAGTTGCGGTCCGTGAGCAGCATGGTAATGGCGCCCGCCAGCACCGGCAGCGACAGCAGCAGCAGGAAGGCGGTGATCAGCACCGACCAGACGAACAGCGGCATCTTGTGCAGCGTCATGCCCGGTGCGCGCATGTTGAAAATGGTGGTGATGAAGTTGATGGCGCCGAGGATCGAGGAGGCACCCGCGACGTGCAGCGCCAGGATCGCGAAATCCATCGCAGGGCCGGGATGACCCGAAGTGGAGAGCGGAGCGTAGATCGTCCAGCCCGCGCCGACGCCGTTCATGCCCGAGGGGCCTTCGACGAACATCGAGATGAGCAGCAGCCCGAGCGCAACCGGCAGCAGCCAGAACGAGATGTTGTTCATGCGCGGGAACGCCATGTCCGGCGCACCGATCTGCAACGGCACGAACCAGTTGCCGAAGCCGCCCATGGTCGACGGCATGACCATGAAGAACACCATGATCAAGCCGTGGCCGGTGACGAACACGTTGAACATGTGCGGATTGGAGAAGTACTGCATCCCCGGCTCCGCCAGCTCGAGGCGCATGGCGATCGACAGCCCGCCACCGATGATACCGGCGATCATACCGAAGATGAGGTACATCGTTCCGATGTCTTTGTGGTTCGTCGAGAACAGCCAGCGACGGAGCCCGGTTGGCGCGTGGTCGTGATCGTCGTGGCCGGCGTGTGCGGTGGTGCTACCCATTGTTCGAAACCCTTGTTGACCTGGGTGTTTCCATTGCTCGTTTCGAAGGCGGCCGTCCTTGCGGACCCGCCCGCTGAGTTCTGGCGCGCTTACTGTCCGGCGCTCTCGGCGACGGTCTTGCGACCCGCCTGCTCGAGAGCGACCTTGTCGAGGATCTCCCGCGCCTTCTTGCGGTCCTTCGCCTGCATGGCGCCCGCCCACTCGTTGAACACCTCGTCGGAAACGACGCGCACGGCGATCGGCATGAAGGCGTGATTGAGCCCGCAGAGCTCGGAGCACTGGCCGTAGTAGATGCCTTCTTTCTCGACCTGGAACCAGGTCGAGGTCACGCGGCCGGGCACCGCATCGACCTTCGAGCCGAACGACTGCACGGTCCAATTGTGGATCACGTCGTTCGAGGTCACGAGCACGTGCACGACCTTGTTGACCGGCACCACGATCTCGTTGTCGACGGCGAGCAGGCGCGGCGAGGGAATGCCCTTGGCCTCACGCTCCGCCACCTCCTCGTCGGTCAGCATGTTCGAGGTGATGTTGAAGTTTCCGTGGTCCGGATACTCGTGCTCCCAGAACCAGGAGTTGCCGATGGCTTTGATGGTGAGGTCGGGCTGCGGGTACGTGTACTGGTTCATCAGCAGCTTGAACGACGGGATCGCGATCACCACCAGGATCAGGATGGGGATGACGGTCCAGGCCCCCTCGAGGAGCGTGTGATGGGTGGTGGTGCTGGGCGTGGGATTGCGCTTCTCGCTGAAGCGAAACATCACATAGAGGAGCAGGATCAGGACGAAGATCGCGATGGCGATGATAATGGTATTCGTGAGGTCGTAGAAGGCGTGCAGCTCACGTGCGATCGGTGTGGCGGCCTCCTGAAGTCCCATCTGCTTGGGCAGAGGATGTCCCAGACCGTTGGCGGCGATCGCCGTCCCCGGCGCGATGAGCAGGGCTGCGAGCCCGGCCAGCGCCGTCTGAGGCATGCACATCCGAATCCATTTCAGCATTAATCCGCTCCCCGATTCCGCATCCGGCTATACCCGCCGGAAATCTCCCTGATGTCGGTCGTTTCGATCTTGCCGATCGTTCCCGCCTGACGTCGCCGCCAAGTCGGCGGGATCGTGCGACAACCGCGTTTTTTGCCGCACTCGCCACCTTGAGTGCACACGGTTTCGGCAAACTCCCCCAACCAACACACAGCACAATCGTCAAACTCGGCTCAAGTCAAGTTTTCTGCGTCATAACTACGCGTTGCCGCTACGGAGGGAAGGACGAACCACGTATTGCGTCGCAGCATGAGGGTGGCGCAATCGGCCCCGCGCCCGGCACGAGGACATCAGAAATCCGAGTCCCACTTTGGCCTTTTTCCTCGCCGAGACGAGCGGAGTGCGCTAGACGCCGTCGGCGGTTTGTTTGCAGGCATCCGGCGCCTTCGCTTCGCGGCTCATCGAGGACGTTTCGATTCCCATGCCATTCCCCATCGGCCACCCGGCACGGTCTGCGCGCCTCGCCCGGCTGAGCACCTTGTGCGCTGCGTTAAGCGTCCTCTTAACGGGACTTGCAGAGACGGGTTTAGGGATCGGCGCAGCCGCCCGCGCCGACACGGCGGACGACCAGAGGCAGGCAGCGCTTCAGCAGCAGTTCGGCGGTGAGGTCAAGGGCCAGTACGGCGACTGGCAATACGTCTGCAAACCGCCCCCGCCCGGGGCCAAGAACGAGGTGTGCGCGCTCGTCCAGAGCGTCACCGCCGAGGATCGCAAGAACGTCGGCCTGACCATTTATTTCCAGAAGTTCTCGAACGGCACGAAGGTGCTTCGCGTGTTCGCACCCGTTGGCGTGCTGCTGCCGCCAGGAATCGGCCTCAAGGTGGACGGGGCCGACATCGGCCACGCGCCGTTCCTCCGCTGTCACACCTTCGCCTGCTATGCGCAGGTCACGGTCGAGGACAAGCTCGTCGAGCAACTGAAGACCGGAAAGACCGCGATCTTCATCATCTTCCAGACCGAGGAGGCGGGCATCGGCATCCCGATCTCGCTCGCGGGTTTCGCAGAGGGGCTGACGGCTCTCAACTGAGCACCGCGTCGTGACCCCATCGAACAAAACGCCCGGGACAATGATTGCCCCGGGCGCCTAGTCTGATCATCTTATCAGCTGCGCGTGGTCAGGCCACGCGGCGCTGCTTCCCGGTCGGCTGCTCCGGCCCCGCGTGCGAGCCTCGCTCCTTGCTGCCGGTCCCGTTGAAATTGATGTAGTCGCGCGCCGTAGCGGCGGGACGCCCGTTGGAGTAGGACCAGGCATCCTGGGAGGTCCACGCGTCGAAGACCTTACGCGCGGCATCCGTATATTGCTCGCCGGCCGTACGCCAGAACGCCATCTGGGCGTTGACGAGATCCTGCGGTGTCCGGCACCGCGCAAGCAGCGTCGGCACGTGCAGATAGGCCTGCGTCCGCCGGTTGACGAGCCCGAGCACCTCGAGCTGGGTGCGGGCTGCGGCCTTGAACGGAGCGCCAAGCCGCTGCGACATGGCATTGGGAGCAAAATCCGTCGCAACGGGGCTCGGCACGCCGTACGCCCGGCCGATGTTCTCAAGGGCACTGAAGTAGGCCTGGTAGAAAGCTCCAAAGGGCCCGAACGCCTTGGGGTCGAAATCCGTCTGGTGGCCCGTATCCATCGCATCACTCCCTAAACATGGACCCGGCTCATGGGCCGGCTCTCGTGATTGCCGCTTTTTAAAAGCTAGGCATGACCTGCCGCCGATGCCAATGATCAAGATCAATTCGATAGAAAGAAGACAATAACGAAATGTTGATAAGTATCCGGCGCCCGTTCTCCCGCAAATGTTCACCTGCGGATACTGCGACTTTCCCATACGTTGCGCCCACAAGCGTCATGAGAGAGTGATCTAAGATCGCTAAAGGAACGCTCGGTCCCATTTCCGAGGTTTTTCATGCCGCGCGCGCCCCTTCCGCCGTCCGTCGCCTTCGAGGCCGCCGAGAACGAAGGCTCCAACGCCAGCCGCAATCCGACGCTGGGCGACATGGTCGCCGCGCGCCTCTCACGCCGCGACCTGATGCAGGGCCTCGTCGCCATCTCGGTCGCATCCGAGGTGCTGTGGCCACAAGCCCTGGCGGCGGCAACGCCAGCGGACGCCGCGGGCATCGCCGCCTCGCCGTTCGATTTCGTCGAGCTGGCGGTCGCACCGGCCTCCGAGACCCATCATGTTGCCGAAGGCTATGACGCCGACGTCCTGATCCGCTGGGGCGACGCCGTGCTGCCCGGCGCGCCAGCCTTCGAGCCCGGCAAGCCCGATGCCGCAGGCCAGACGAAGCAGTTCGGCTACAACAACGACTTCCTGGGTTTCATTCCGCTCGACGGACGCTCGGACCACGGCCTCCTGGTCGTCAATCACGAGTACACCAACGGCGAGCTGATGTTTCCGGGCCTCTCACCGCGCAGCGACAAGAACGCCGATTTCGCCGCCGTCACGCGCGAGATCGTCGACGCCGAGATGATGGCGCACGGCGGTGCCGTGCTCGAGGTCCGCCGTGAGGGCGGCAAGTGGCACGTCGTTCCGGAATCGAAATACGCTCGCCGCATCACTGCAGAGACGGAGATGCTGATCTCGGGCCCCGCAGCCGGTCACGACCGCATGAAGACCTCGGCCGATCCTACCGGCACACGCGTACGCGGTATGCTCAACAACTGCGCCGGCGGCATCACCCCCTGGGGCACGTGGCTCACCTGCGAGGAGAACTTCAACGGCTACTTCTGGAGCAAGGCGGCCTCCGAGCCGCTGACGCTCGAGGCCCGCGCGCTGCGCCGCTACGGCGCCCCCGCCGAGTGGTACGCCTGGGGCCGCTTCCACGACCGCTTCGACGTGCTGAAAGAGCCGAACGAGCCGAACCGCTTCGGCTGGGTGGTCGAGATCGACCCCTTCGACCCGACGTCGATACCCATCAAGCGCACTGCGCTCGGCCGCTTCAAGCACGAGGGTGCGGGCAACATCATCAACGCCGACGGCCGCTTCGTGCTCTACCAGGGCGATGACGAGGCCTTCGACTACGTCTACCGCTTCGTCACCGACGGAAAGGTCGACCCCGACAATCGCACCGTCAACAGGGACCTGCTCGACAAGGGCATGCTCTCGGTCGCTCGCTTCAACGCCGACGGCACCGGCGAATGGCTGCCGTTGCTTCACGGAGCCCCGAACAAGGACGGCCAGGTCTGGCTCACCGATGCCAACGGCTTCAAGGACCAGGGCGACGTGCTGATCCACACACGTCTCGCCGCCGACCTGCTCGGCGCCACCCGAATGGACCGCCCCGAGGACATCGACGTCAATCCGAGAACGGGCAAGGTCTATCTGGCGCTGACCAACAACACCAAGCGAAAGGAGGACCGGACAGACGCCGCCAACCCGCGGGCCGGCAACGCGTTCGGCCACATCATCGAGATCGTTCCGCACGGCGGGGACCACACGGCCGATACCTTCACGTGGGACATCCTCATCCAGTGCGGATCACCCGCCATCGCCGAGGTCGGCGCCACCTTCAACGCGGCCACCACCGAGAACGGCTGGTTCGGCATGCCGGACAACTTCGCCGTGGACGCGGACGGACGCCTCTGGGTGACGACCGACGGCAACTCTCCACGCCGCACCGGCCGTGCCGATGGCGTCTGGGCCGTCGAGACCGAGGGGCCGCGACGCGGCACCTCACGCTGCTTCTTTCAGGTTCCGGTGGGGGCGGAGATGTGCGGTCCGTGCTTCACGCCGGACCTCGAGACCTTCTTCGTCGCCGTGCAGCACCCTGGCGAGACCGAGATCGGCGGCGACGTCGTCTCGACCTTCACTGCGCCCACCACGCGCTGGCCCGACTTCAAGGACGGCGTACCGCCGCGTCCGGCCATTGTCGCCATCACGCGCAAGGGCGGCGGCAGGATCGCGGGCTGACGCGCCACCCGATCGACAAAGGCGGGGAATCCGCTCCTCCCTCGGATCTCCCGCCCTTTTCACTGCGGGTGAAAGAGCTCAGCCGGCGAGCTTGGCCTTGATGAAGCCGAGCACCAGAGCCGTCAGCGCGCCGCTGACGCCGCCGGTGGCGAAGCCAGTGATGATCGCGTTGATGTCGAGGCCCGAGGCTGCCGCCCCACCGAGCCCGAGAAGCGGGCCGAGCAGCTGGCCGCCGAGGCCGCCGCCGAGCGCGCCGGCAATGGTGTTGCCCAGCGTCCCGAGCGCATCGTTCTTGGTCGCTGCGGCTGCGGCGTTGCCGCCGATGGCACCGCTCGCGGCCTGGATGAGCAATTGTGTCAGATCCATGGTAGGTCTCCCCAATAAATAGTTCGATTTCGCGCAGTTGACCGACGCAAATCGAACGAGCACCGACGAGCCTTGACCATGTCCGTGCCAAGCGCAAGCGGGGATTGGGCCGATATGGTTGACAATCGTCGAACGGCGACCTTCTGCAGGGCGCGGCGGACGACAAATTGAGCCTTGCGGTCCCGTCCCTTCGCGGTGCAAACATCGTATCGAAGCAACGGAGAGAAGACTTCGATGAACGTGCACGTCGTCCCGACGCCTGCCACCGCCGCGGACCCCGTCCGCCACGACTGGACCCGTGCCGAGGCGCAGGCCATCCACGACCTGCCGTTCAACGATCTCCTGTTCCGGGCCGCCAGCGTCCAGCGCCGCCATTTCGACCCCAACAAGGTGCAACTCGCCCGCCTGCTCTCCATCAAGACCGGCGGCTGCGCCGAGGACTGCGGCTACTGCAGCCAGTCCGCGCACCACGCCTCGGGCACCGGCCTCAAGGCCACCAAGCTGATGGAGGTCGAGCGCGTCCTCGCGGAGGCGAGGAAGGCCAAGGCCCAGGGCGCCACGCGCTATTGCATGGGCGCCGCCTGGCGGCAGCCCAAGGCGCGCGACATGCAGACCGTGGTCGCCATGGTGGAGGGGGTGAAGGCGCTCGGCATGGAGACGTGCATGACGCTCGGCATGCTCTCCGACGACGACGTCGTGAAGCTCCGGGATGCCGGCCTCGACTACTACAATCACAACATCGACACCTCCGAGCGCTACTATTCCGAGATCATCAGGACCCGCACCTTCGCCGACCGGCTCGACACGTTGGCCCGCGTGCGCGAGGCGGGCATCAAGGTCTGCTCGGGAGGCATCATCGGCCTCGGCGAGACCGAGGAGGACCGCATCGACATGCTGGTGACGCTCGCCAACCTCGACGAGCATCCCGAGAGCGTGCCGATCAACATGCTGATCCCCATTCCCGGCACGCCGCTCGAGAACCGCAAGAAGGTCGAGCCGATCGCGTTCGTGCGCATCATCGCACTGGCCCGCATCATGATGCCGAAGTCGTTCGTGCGCCTCTCGGCCGGCCGCACCGAGATGAGCGACGAGATGCAGGCGCTCTGCTTCTTCGCCGGCGCCAACTCGATCTTCTGCGGCGACACGCTGCTGACCGCCGACAACCCCGGCGAGGACAAGGACCAGGTTCTCTTCAACAAGCTCGGCATCGAGCCGCTGGCCCTCGAAGGCGACGGCGGCACTGACACGGCCACGCCGGCAGATGCAGAGCACCATGCGGAGCACGCCGGCTGCGGCTGCAGCGGAAACGCATCATGCCGGACAGCCACGAGCGGGCGCTGAGGGCGCTCGAGCGCCGGGGGCGGCTGCGCGCGCTTCAACCTCGCAGCGGCATCGACTTCTCGTCCAACGACTACCTGGGGCTCGCCGCCTCGCCTGAGCTGGCGCAAGCCGTCGCGGTCGCCCTCGACCGCGGCGTCCCGGTGGGCGCCGGCGGCTCGCGTCTGCTGCGCGGCAACGATCCCGAGCATGAGGCGCTCGAAGCCGAGGCGGCATCCTTCTTCAGCGCCGAGAGCTGCCTCTACTTCGGCGGTGGCTTCCTCGCCAACTACGCGCTGTTCGCGACGCTGCCGACGCGGGGCGACCTCGTAGTCCACGACGCGCTGATCCACGCCAGCGTCATCGACGGCATGCGCGCCGGCAAGGCGACTGTGGCCCCAGCCGCCCACAACGACGCCCAGAGCTTCGACGATGCCATCACCCGCTGGCGCGCGGCGGGCGGCACCGGCCGGCCTTGGATCGCCGTTGAAAGCCTCTACTCCATGGATGGCGACCAGGCGCCCCTCGCCGACCTCATTGCTGTCGCGCGCCGCCACGACGGCATGCTCGTCGTCGACGAGGCCCACGCCACCGGCGTGCTGGGCCCCGAGGGTCGCGGCCTCGCCCACGCGCTCGAAGGCGCCCCTGACGTCATCTCGCTGCACACCTGCGGCAAGGCGCTCGGCGCCAGCGGCGCGCTGCTGCTCGCCCCGCGCCTCATCCGCGACTTCCTCGTCAACCGTTCCCGGCCCTTCATCTACGCGACCGCGCCCTCGCCGCTGATGGCCGCCGCCGTGCGCGCCGCCCTCGACCTCGTCCGCCGCGACGCGGGCCGCCGCCAGCGCCTCGCGAGCCTCGTCGCCTTCGCCGGGCGCGAGCTCGAGCGCCGCTGCGCCATCGCGCCCTCCGGCTCCCACATCCAGCCCGTGATCCTCGGCACCGACGAGCGCGCGGTCTCGGTGGCGAAGGCACTCGTGGCAGAGGGCTTCGACGTACGCGCCGTGCGTCCACCGACGGTGCCCGAAGGCAGCGCGCGCCTGCGCATCTCCCTGACCCTCAACGCCGGCGAGCCCGCCACCGCCCGCCTGCTCGACACCCTCGCCGCCGTGCTCCAGCGGGTGCCGGCATGACGCCTTGTCAGATGGAAAATCTGACGTCATCCCCCTCCCCCTTGTGGAGAGGGCAGCATCATGGTGAAGCCATGGCTCGCATGGACCGCCGCGCAACCTCTCCCCAACGGGAAAGGTGAAGGGCGCGCCATGACGCAAGGCCTCATCATCACGGGCACCGACACCGGCGTTGGCAAGACGGTCTTCGCAGCCGCGCTCGCCGGCGCACTTCCAGCGAGCTACTGGAAGCCCATCCAGTGCGGCGTCGCCGACGGCGGTGATAGCGCGCGCGTCCGTGCACTCTCCGGCCTCGCACCCGACCGCATCTATCCCGAGGCCTACCGCCTCGCCATGGCCGCCTCCCCCCATCGCGCCGCCGAGGCGGAAAACACCGAAATCAGCCTGGCTCAGCTCGGGCTACCGAGCATCGAAGGCCCGCTTGTCATCGAGGGCGCGGGCGGCCTCATGGTGCCCGTGAACCGCCAGACGCTGATGATCGACGTCTTCGCCTCCTGGCGCTTGCCGGTCGTACTTATCGCCCGCACGGCGCTCGGCACCATCAACCACAGCCTGCTCTCGATCGAGGCGCTCAACGGCCGCAACATCCCGATCCTCGGCATCGCTTTCGTCGGCGAGGAGATCGCCGACACCGAGCGCACCATCGCCGAGATGGGCAACGTGCGCCACCTGGGCCGTCTTCCGCCCCTCGACGCCCTCACGCCCGCCAAGCTGGCCGACGCCTTCGCCGCGCACTTCCGTCTCGAGGATTTCCGCTGATGGCGCGCAATATCGTCTGGCACCCGTTCACCCAGCACGCCCTCGAGCCCGATCCGGTGAAGATCTCGCGCGGCAAGGGCGCCTGGCTCGAGACGCACGACAACAGCCGCATCCTCGACGCCATCTCGTCGTGGTGGGTGGTCACCCACGGCCATCGCCATCCGGCCATCGTCGCTGCCGTGCGCGAGCAGATCGACCGGCTGGACCATGTGATCTTCGCGGGCTTCACCCACGAGCCCGCCGAGCGGCTCGCGGACAAGCTCGTCGACGTGGCACCGCCCGGCCTCGCCCACGTGTTTTTCTCCGACAGCGGCTCGACGTCGGTCGAGGTGGCGCTGAAGATGGCGCTCGGCTACTGGCGCAATATCGGCCAGCCGAGGACCCGCATCGCCGCCCTCGAGCACGGCTACCACGGCGACACCATCGGCACCATGTCGGCGGGCGCCCGCGGCGTGTTCAACGCCGCCTACGAGCCGCTGCTGTTCGACGTCGTGCGCATACCGTTTCCGCATCCCGGCCGCGAGCAGGAGACACTGGACGCCTTGGAAGCCGCCTGCCGCGAGGCGCCACTCGCCGCATTCGTTGTCGAGCCGCTGATCCTAGGTGCCGGCGGCATGCTGATCTACGGCGCCGACACGCTGGCCGAGATGAAGCGCATCTGCGAGCGCCACGACGCGCTCTTCATCGCCGACGAGGTGATGACCGGCTGGGGCCGCACCGGCACTCTGTTCGCCTGCGAGCAGGCCGGCATCACGCCAGACATCCTCTGCCTCGCCAAGGGCCTCACAGGCGGATCGCTGCCGCTCGCCGCTACGCTCGCCACACCGCGGATCTTCGAGGCCCACTTCTCGGAGGACCGCACGCGCACATTCTTTCACTCGTCGAGCTACACTGCGAACCCAGTATGCTGCGCGGCGGCAGCGGCCAACCTCGCGATCTGGGACAACGAGCCGGTCCTGGACCGCATCACGAAGCTGGCCGGGCTGCAGGCGAGCGCGCTCGCCACGCTCGCCGACGACACGCGCTTCGAAAACCCGCGCTGTATCGGCACCATCGCGGCCATCGACCTCAAGGTCGCCGACGGCGGTTATCTCGCCACCGCCGGCCCGAGGCTCCGCGCGCACTTCCTCAAACACGGCATCCTGCTACGCCCGCTCGGCAACACCATCTACGTGATGCCGCCCTACTGCACGACCGCCTCCGACCTCGCCCTCGTCTACGACGCCATCCGCTCCGCCCCGGACGTGCTCGCCTGAGACGGCTCATTTCAACAGTCTCGACGTTGAAAGGTCATCGAGCGGTCCCCCACGCGATCACGCGGCCTTCGGCCTCAGCACGTAGGCGGCTTCCTCGAGCGCGGAGAGGCCGCGCTCCCGGAGGTTCGGGCTTTGCGCGAGCCCGTCGCGGCTCTCGTAGAGGGAGATATCGTGCGTCTTGCCGAACAGCTCCGCCACCCTGGCCAGCGGCGTCGAGAACGGCGGCCCGGACATCTCCTCCTGCGGATAGGCAAGCGAGACGAGGAGCGTCGGCACGCCCGCCGGCAGGATGTCTGCGAGCCGCTGCGCATAGCGCGCCTGCAGGCTCGGCGGAAACGCGACCAGCGCCGCGCGATCGTAGACCGCTCCGACCTCGCGCACCACCTCGGCAGGAAGATCGAAGATGTCTCCGCACCAGATCGTGATCGGGCCCGCCGTGCGCACGACGAGCGCCCCCGCCGTCCGCGTGTCGGCCTCGACGCCCAGCTCCCGGAAGAAATCGTCGACGGCCAGCGGCGACAACTCGACGCCGATCACGCGATGCCCCTGCCCGGCGAGCCACACCATGTCGAGGCTTTTACCGCACAGCGGCACGAACACCGTGCTGCCCGGCGCTGCCCCGAGCGAAGACCAGTGTTTCTGCAGGAGATCGTTGCCGGCCGCCTGATGGAAGCCGATCTCGCCCTTCTGCCAGCGCTCGATCCAGAAATCCGGCGTCACGGTTGCGCGCCCTCCTAGCTGCGGTAGTCCGCGTTGATCGACACGTAGTCGTGCGTGAGATCGCAGGTCCAGACATGCGCCGCCCCATGGCCGACGCCGACATCGATGCGGATCGTGATCTCACGCCCCTTCATATAGGCGGCTACCGTCGCCTCGTCATACTCGGCCGCCCGCTCGCCCTCGCGCGCCACGCAGTGCTCGCCGAACCAGATCGCGAGCTTGTCGCGGTCCGCAGCCTCGCCGGCCTTACCGACCGCCATCACCACGCGCCCCCAGTTCGGATCCTCGCCCGCGATCGCAGTCTTGAGGATGGGCGAGTTTGCGCACGCAAGCCCGATCCTCCGCGCTGCCTCGCGGCTCTCCGCGCCCTCGACCTCGAACGTGACGAACTTCGAGATCCCCTCGCCGTCCTTCGCCACCTGGATGGCGAGATCACGCAGCAGGTCGTGCAGCGCCGCCGAGAACGCCTTGAGCTTCTTGCTGCCGGCCTTGGTGACGGGCTCCTGCCCGCGCGCCGCGGCCGTCCCCGTCGCGAACACGAGGCAGGTGTCGCTGGTCGACGTATCGCCGTCGATCGTCATCGCGTTGAACGTGGTCTCGACGTGCTCCGAGAGCAGCGCCTGCAGCGGCTTGGCGGCAATGGCGGCATCCGTGAAGATGAAGCAGA
>NZ_JADZBI010000241.1 GCF_020852195.1 Hyphomicrobium sp.
GATCCCAGCCATCGAGGAGCTTGATGTGAAGAGCGTTGATGTCCACACCGGCAGACCACACGCCGGGCGTGATCGGCTGGACGATACCGGTCAGCGTGCTGCAGTGATTGTCGTTGAAGGGAATGTAGAGCATCCCGCTTTTCGGGCTGTAGGCCTCATACGGCCAGTCCTTGCCGCCCCAGAGGGTCGGGCAATAGGTCGCCGCCTTGCCAGTCCGAGGGATGGCGTCCTCGTTGTAGGTCGGGCGGCCGGTCTTTGGATCGATAGACTTGAAGACGTTGTTGTGCACGTACTTCTCAGCCTTGTCGAACGTGATCTTGCCCTTTTCGTCACGCTCCAGCCAGTAGAGCACGCCGTTACGCTGCGCACTTATCAGGCCTGGGACCTTCTTACCGTCCTTATTGAATTCGACAAGCGTTGGCGCGTTCATGGCTGCCCAGTCCCAGCCGTCGTTCCAGTGGTACTGGAAATGACTGATGATCTTCCCGTCATCCGGATTGATGGCGAGGGCTGAAGCCAGGTACAGATTGTCACCCGGACGCTGATCGGCGATCCATGGCGCGCCGTTTCCAACACCCCAGTAGATCACGTCGTTCTTCGCATCGTAGTTGCCCGGCATCCACATGGTGCCGCCGCCGTTCTTCCAGGCATCTTTCCACCTGCCATCCTGCGGCCAGGTTTCATGGCCCGGCTCGCCGGGGCCGGGAACGGAGTAGGTCGTCCAGGCTTCCTTGCCGGTCTCGGCGTCGAAAGCCTTGATGTAGCCACGCACACCGAACTCACCGCCGGACGGACCGATGATGATCTTGCCCTTCACCGCAAGCGGCGCCGACGTGATGTAAGCACTCTTGGTCTCCCAATCGCAGACCTGTGCCTCCCAGACTTTCTCGCCGGTCTTGGCGTCGATGGCGGTCAGGACGCAGTCGACGCTGCCGACGTAGACCTTGTCACCCCAAAGCGCCACGCCGCGATTGGTCCGGTTCAAGGCGCCCATGCCTTCCGGCACCTCGCGTACGAAGCGCCACAGAAACCGGCCGGTCTTCGCATCGAAGGCCAACACGTTGTTGTGCGGCGTTGCCACGAACATGTAATCGCCGTTGACGATGGCGGGGGCCTCGTGGCCCGAGTTCACGCCCGTGGCCGCGGACCAAACGGGTCTCAGCTTGGACACGTTTTCAGTCGTAATCTGATCGAGCGGCGTATAGCTCCAACCCTCGTAGTTGCCCTTCGTCAAGAGCCAGTTTTCTGGTTCCGGATTTTTCATCCGATCCTCAGTGACGGACTTATACTCCGGCAACTTGTACTCAGCGGATTGCACGGAGGCCGGTGTGGCCACCAGTGCAAGAGCTGCAATGGATGTTCGTAGTTTCATGGACGTTCTCCCAGTTATGAAGTTTCAATTGCGTGAGACGATAGTCGTGTTGCTCACGATGTGGGCGGCCCAATCGGTCCATTGAGCCGCCCCGCTACCACCAACGTTCCGTCGGTGATGGTCACCGGCAGCATGGCAAGCCTGCGAGTCGCTGGGCCGTGGACCACGGTCCCGTTGTTGCCAAGATCGAACGTCGAGCCGTGGCAGTTGCAGAGCGCCATGCGTGGGTTTTCGTGCTGACCGGAGATCGGACAGCCTTCATGCGTGCAGATCCCCGAGTACGCCACGATGCCGTCGGCAGAGTGCGGCTTCGTGGGTGGATCCAGATCGGTCTCAGGCACGCGCATGAGGATGAGCAGATTTGCGCGTGACCCGAAGACATCCTGTGTTTTTGGGTCCATGGGATAGACGAGGAGCGGCGGCTGGCCGATCTGCACATCGTCCGGAACGACAGTCTGTCCTTCCTTGTCGCCGGTCATGTGCGCGAAACGTTGTCCGGGCTCCGGACGTGGAAAGCGCCTGTTCTGCGCGAGAGCAGGCGAATTCCCCAGGAGGCCAGCAGCAGCAAGACAGCACCCGGAAACCGCAAGCCCCTGAATCACGTTGCGGCGACCAACGTCGAACGCATCTTCATCCACTTTGCCGGCCGCACGGCCGCCTCGTGTATCGTTAGACATGTTACTCCTCAGTTTGCATCTGGCACGCCATGCGCTTCAGTCGCCTTGCATGCGACGTCTTCTCCGCTGAAAGGCCAGCGGCACGAAAAAGCCAGCAAATCCCTTAGACGGCCCATGGCATCGCCATCCGCGCGGAGAGATCAGATGATGTGGCTCATAGTGTCTGACGCGGTGGGCTTGCCCAGTCTCCCGGCGCAAGCCCTCTGGTGTCAGCCGAGACGTGTCGTGATCGCTTTGGTCTCGAGATAGTTGGACAGGACCGCTTGCCCCATTTCACGGCCCCAGCCGGATTGCTTGTATCCGCCAAACGGCAGCGCAGCGTCGAAGATGTGGTAGCAGTTCACCCACACGGTGCCAGCCCGGAGACGATGTGCGATCGCCTGGGCCTTGGCCGTATTGGTCGACCAGACGCCAGCCGCCAGCCCATAGATCGAGTTGTTGGCTTCGGCGATCAGCGCGTCGTCAACCTCGTCGAACGGCGCGGCGACAAGCACTGGCCCGAAGATCTCCTCGGAGACGACGCGCATCGACGGGTTGGTGTTCGTGAAGATGGTCGGCGGCACAAAATAGCCATTGCCGCCCGCCCCGGAGCCGCCGCAGATCGCTTTCGCTCCCTGTTCATGGCCCGAAGCCAGCAAGCCGGTCACCCGATTGTACTGCACCTGGGAAACCAGCGGTCCCATCTCGGTCGTGGGGTCGAGTCCATGGCCGAGCTTGATCTTGGCCGCCTCCGCGGCGACTCCTTCCACCACGCGGTTGAAGATCGACCTATGAACAAACAAGCGCGATCCCGCGTTGCAGCACTGGCCGTGGTTGAAGAACACGGCGGCAGTCGCACCCTGGATGGCAAGGCCCAAGTCAGCGTCGGCAAGAACGATATTTGGCGATTTTCCGCCGAGCTCCAGCGACACCTTCTTAAGGTTCCCGGCCGAGGCCTTGACAATCAAGCGACCAACCTCAGTGGAGCCGGTGAACGCCACTTTGTCGACGTCCGGATGGGCGGCAAGCGCTGCACCGGCCGTTTCGCCGAAACCCGGAACGATGTTAACAACGCCTGGGGGGATGCCGGCCTCGAGCACGAGCTCGCCGAGACGGAGTGCAGACAACGGCGTCTCCTCCGCCACCTTGAGTACGATCGTGCAGCCCGTGGCAAGCGCCGGCCCAAGCTTCCACGCCGCCATGAGGAGCGGAAAGTTCCACGGAATGATCTGTCCGACGACGCCGATCGGCTCGGGGCGCGTGGCGGAGAAGAAATCGATCCCGGGCGCGGCGAGCCCTGAGATCGATATTGTCTTGCCCTCGATCTTAGTTGCCCAGCCGGACATGTAGTGGAACATGTCGGCCGAGAGCGTGACATCGGCCGCGCGAGCCACATGCTTTGGCTTGCCATTGTCAATCGCCTCGAGCGTCGCGAGCTCGTCCGCATGCTCAAGCACAAGATCACCGAGCCTGTGGATGATCCTGCCGCGTTCGGACGGTGTCATCGATGGCCACGGTCCGCTCTCGAAGGCCCTGCGCGCAGCCCTGACAGCAAGTGCGAGGTCAGCGGCGTCACCCTCGGCCCCGTCCGAGATCTTTTCTCCGGTTGCAGGATCGTGAACAGCGAAAGTTTTGCCAGACTGAGCCGGCGTCCATTTGCCGTCGATGAGCATAGGACGTGGCGTTGCCAGCCATTTCGCCAGC
This sequence comes from Hyphomicrobium sp., assembly GCF_020852195.1. Lineage (GTDB taxonomy): Bacteria > Pseudomonadota > Alphaproteobacteria > Rhizobiales > Hyphomicrobiaceae > Hyphomicrobium_C. Next base: position 3,733 of record NZ_JADZBI010000241.1, read on the forward strand.
TTGTCGCTGATCAATGGCTTAATTGAGGGGATATCGACGCGTACATTCATAGGTTTTCTCCCTTTCGTTGGTGTTTTAGTTCCCGTTCAGCACAACTTTGCTTTTAGAAGGCTGCGCATTCGTGTCCTCAAGTTGAATCACTTTGCCTCGTCGTTTCTTTTGAATGCGTGCTGACTTTTCGTTCTCGATGCTCTCTCTAGTGGCCCGACTATTTATTTTCGGATTGGGTAGAGGCCCGCAAACAAGCCTGGCGCGTGTCAGCCTAGGCCAGCGACCCAAGCGACAACGATTGCAAGCAGGGCGCCGGTGATAGGGCCGACGACGGGTACCCAGGAGTACCCCCAGTCAGACGAGCCCTTCCCAGCGATCGGCAACAAAGCGTGGGCGACGCGAGGCGCCAGATCGCGCGCGGGATTTATGGCGTAGCCCGTGGGTCCACCTAGTGAGAGGCCGATACCCCAGACGAGGAAGGCGACCATCAGCGGCGCGAGCACGCCGGATGCCCCAACGGCCTTCGAGAAAATCGCGATGACCACGAAAAGCAGAACAAAAGTGGCGATCACCTCAGTGGCGAAATTGGATTTCGTGTCTCGGATCGCCGGACTCGTTGAGAAGCAAGCAAACTTGAGCCCGGGATCTTCGGTTTTGGCCCAGTGCGGCAGATAGGCGATCCAGACTAAAACTGCGCCTACGAATCCCCCTGCGAATTGGGCCACGATATAAGATGGAACGGTAGTCCACACACCCGACGAGTATGCAAATGCGAGCGTCACCGCGGGATTGATGTGACCGTTGGAACCTATGGCTACGGCGACCATGACGCCGGAGAGGACCGCGAACGCCCAGCCGGCCGAAATAACTATCCAGCCGCCGCCGTTTCCTTTGGACTGCGTAAGCAAAACGTTCGCTACGACACCATTGCCTAGCAGTATCAGCAGCATAGTTCCGAAAAATTCACCCCAGAAATGGGCTCCCATCGCGTTTGCTCCCCTGCAATACGTTCGCCCGGTCGGCGAACGGTGATTTGTTATTCTCGGGTCTGATGCGCGCTGATTTGGCGTCAGAAATGCCGGCATGCGCGAATAAACCTGCCGCTAATCAGCAACCGGCGTGCCATGTTGCAGCACAGCATCGCGCTCTCGCGCCATCACAGCGGAGAAAGAGTTGTAAAATCAGGATGTACTGAAGTAGGTCAAATAGTCGGCAGCACGGTCTGACTGCTGGACGTCCGCGGACACTCATGCAAAGATCGCTCTAACGCAGAACAACTGCGAAAAACGTTGTTCCATCGTAAAACTGTTTTTCGGGAAACGCCAAATGAGAGGGAATGCCGCTCATGGGACGGCAAGTCCATCGAACTGCGCACGCTCGAGGTACGCCCCGACCAGAGCATATCCTGAGGTCTTGGCGCCGCTGCGAATCTTATGGTCTCTCCAGCGACTCCGATCCGTCCGTGGACCGGCTCAGCTCATATGAGCTGAAGCTTCGCATCGAGCAGAACGAGGCGGTTTATCGGTGCTGTCGACCCGAACTAGAGACATTGCGTCGAGCTGCCGCTGGCGGCGACGGAGTTGCTATTGTCGCTGATCCCTCAGGCTTAGTGTTGGATTCTGTCGGAGCAGAGGATTTCTCGCGACGCGTCTTAGAGGTCGAACTGTGCCCTGGCTGGTCGTGGAACGAACGGTTGCGCGGAACCAACGGCATCGGAGCTGTGCTGATGGAGCTGAAGCCTCTCATAGTGCGAGGGGCCGAACACTTTCTTCAGCCAAATCGCTTCCTTGATTGCGCCGCGGCCCCGATCATGACGCCGTTCGGCTCGGTCGCGGGCGTGCTCAACCTCTCGGTCCCGAGCTCGATGGCCTCAGCCTATGCGCTTGGTCTAGTTGAGCTTGCCATCGACCAGATAGAACACCGGCAGTTCGCCGGCGCTTTCACACGGTATCAGGTCGTTAGGCTACACACGGAGCGGGAGTTGCTCGGAACGCCGAAGGAGGGCGTGCTGGTCTTCGATGGCTCCCGTTTGGTCGCGGCAAACCGTTATGGCCTCGCTGTTTTGAATCTGGACTGGAAGGCCCTTGGCCAACGCAGCTTCGGCGAGCTGTTCGATGCCGGTTCTCATGAGGACCCGGCAAGACATCTTGATCAGCTCCGGAGTTCGGATGGACGCCTGCTCCACAGCGCAAAGCCCGATACCAGAACCCTTGCGCGGTCCGTGCCCAGCCCGCCTGAGCTAAAACGGGTCACACTTACGAGGCCGATCTATGATGTCGCTATGCGCACCAACATCGAACGAGCGCTCCGAGTCATGGAGTGCGGGGTACCGATCGTCCTGTCCGGCGAGACCGGCTGCGGCAAGGAGGTGTTCGCCCGCCACCTTCATGCGCTCTCGTCGCGTGCCACGCATCCGTTCGTGGCCGTTAACTGCGCAGGACTGCCGGAATCGCTGATCGAAGCGGAGCTGTTCGGCTACCTCGAAGGGGCGTTCACCGGCGCGCGAAAAAGCGGCTCGAAGGGCTTGGTGCGCGAGGCAGACGGTGGGGTGCTACTGCTCGACGAGATCGGAGACATGCCGCTTCCCGCGCAGGCTCGCCTACTGCGCGTATTGCAGGAACGTGAGGTCGTGCCGCTTGGCGGCTCCAAACCGGTACCGGTAGATTTTATGCTTATCTGCGCGAGCCATCTCAAGCTCGAGGACATGGTCGCAGCGAAACGTTTCAGGCAAGATCTCTATTACCGGATTTCCCAGTTCCACTTACGCCTCAAGCCCCTGCGAGAGCACGTCGACCTCGACCTTCTTTTAAAGGAACTCTGGCTCCAGACCACCTCGGGCGACCAACGATACACACTTGCTTCAGCGACCGTCCAGCTATTGGCTCGGTACGATTGGCCCGGCAATTATCGACAGCTCGTTGGAGTGCTGCGAACACTATTCGCACTGGCTGAGCCGATGGTCGACATTCCGCCCTCCGCCCTCCCGCAGGAGATCCGAGATGCTGCGCCAGAGGCCAACGCAACTAACGCACAACGTCTCCAGGCCAAAACCACTGCGATTCTCAAAGACGTGCTCGACCAGCACGGTGGCAACGTCTCTCGCGCAGCAAAAAGCCTCGGAATCAGCCGCGGCACATTTTATCGACGATTGATCCAATCTAAGGGCGAGTAGTTGCCGAGCAGCATCTGGTCCGTTCAGTCATCTCAAGCATTGTACATAGGATCCAGATCTCCCCCACGCTGACATCTCCCGATATTGCTGCCGTTTCCCGCGCGGACCCATGGATCTTCGGGGTCCGTCGATGACACATCAGGAGGCAGCGCGCGCGATGATATCCGGCCTATTCTTCCCACCTTGCGCCAAAGCATGCCTTCTCGGCTTCGCCAGCAAAACGCTCGCCTACACCTGTCGCTCAATCAAGCGTAGGTCGACACCTGCGAGCGCGCCAGTGCCGCAACATTGAGCAACCCTCTCACGGAAATTGACGGCGTCACGATATGCACCTGGTTACTCAAGCCCATCAGAATTGGTCCCACCTCCGTTGCCTTGGCGATCGTCCGCAGAACGTTTCTGGTGACGCCCGCAGTCTCAGCGTTAGAGAACACAAGCACGTTGGCTTTGCCCGATAAGCGTCCATCGGGATAGATGCGCTCCCGGTACTGGACATCGAGGGCAGCGTTCACATGCATTTCCCCCTCATAGGTGAAGGATTGATCCCCGGCATCGAGAAGATCGATTGCTGCACGCATGGTCTGACCCGAACTTGTATTGAGGTTGCCAAACTCCGAATCCGAGATCAGTGCAATTTTTGGCTCCACTCCGAAACGCCTGACGTGACGGGCGGCAGCGATCGTGATGCCTGCGATTTCCCGAGGGGAAGGAAAGCGATGCACATGCGTGTCGGCGAGGAACAACGGTCCATCATCCAGGATCATAAGCGAGAGAGCGCCGATCGGCGTTGCCCCCGACGCCGCGAGGATTTGCGTCACATGGTTGAGGTGCCACCCGTATTGACCAAAGGTTCCGCAGATCATGCTATCCGCCTCACCACGCTGGACCATCAAGGCTGCAATCGCTGTCGTGTTGGTGCGTAGTACGGTTCTTGCGAGATCGGGCGTCACACCCTTGCGCCGCAAGAGGCGATGATAGGTCGTCCAGTAGTCACGATAGCGCGGGTCGTCCTGAGGATCTACGACCTCGAAGTCCTTGCCACGGCAAAGACTAAGCCCCTCGCGCTCGATGCGCGCTTCGATCACATCTGCCCGCCCCAATAGGATCGGTGTAGTATGGAGTTCCTCGGTGATCGCCCGGATTGCGCGCAACACGCGCTCATCCTCGCCCTCGGCAAAGACAATCCGACGCTCCGACGCCCTTGCAGCATCGAACACACATCGCATGATCGTGTGGGACCTGAAGACTTTTGCGTTCAGCGCAGATTGATAGGCGTCCAAGTCGAGATTGCGCGTCGCAACCCCCGAGTCTGTAGCTGCCTTGGCGACCGCATGGGCGATGGTGGGCAGCAGGCGCGGATCAAACGGTTTCGGGATCAGATAGTTGGGTCCGAAGGTCAAACGTTCGCCCTGATAGACTTCCTCAACCTCAGCGGAAATCGGGGCGCGCGCCAATGCGGCAATAGCCTCGACGCAAGCGAGCTTCATGGCATCGTTGATCTCCGTCGCCCCCACATCCAGCGCGCCCCGGAAGATAAAGGGAAAACACAGGACGTTGTTGACCTGATTGGGATAGTCCGAGCGGCCCGTCGCAATTAACGCCCGGGGTGCGACCTCACGTACCTCCTCGGGCATGATTTCGGGTTTGGGGTTGGCGAGTGCGAAGACGATCGGGTTCTCCGCCATGCGGGCCACCATGTCCTTCTTCAGGACACCAGGCCCGGAGAGGCCGAGGACCAGATCGGCCCCCACGATCGCATCAGCAAGCGTTCTCGCGCTTGTATCGCGGGCAAATTCGCGCTGTTCAAAGCTCAAGTTGTTTCGGCCGCTGTGAACCACCCCGTCGATATCGAGTAGCATGATGTTCTCGCGGCGAAGCCCCATGACGACAAGCATCTTCAAACACGCGATGCCTGCCGCACCGGCACCGACAGCAGTCACCCGCACATCCTCTATCTTCTTGCCCGAAATATGGAGAGCGTTGAGCACGGCGGCCGAGGCGACGATTGCGGTCCCGTGCTGGTCATCGTGGAATACTGGAATCCTCATCCTCTCCCGGCACAACCGTTCCACGATGAAGCAGTCGGGCGCCTTTATGTCCTCCAGGTTCACAGCGCCGAAGGTTGGTTCCAGTTTACACACGATCTCCGCAAGCTTTTTGGGGTCACTCTCGTTGACTTCGATGTCGAAGCAATCCACACCCGCGAACTTCTTAAAGAGAACTGCCTTGCCTTCCATCACAGGCTTCGAGGCCTGCGCCCCAATATTCCCGAGCCCAAGCACCGCAGTCCCGTTCGAGATGACCGCGACCAAATTTCCCTTCGCAGTGAACCGGACTGCGTTGCCGGTGTCGCTTTCGATTTGAAGGCAAGCTTCCGCAACACCGGGAGAATACGCATTTGAGAGATCACGTCCCGTTGCCATTGGCTTCGTCGCGCGAATCTCCAGCTTCCCCGGCTTGGGAAACTCGTGGTAGTCAAGCGCCTCCTGGCGCTTGGCGTCACTACTGTCCTGCGCCATGATAATTCCCCCATTCGCCTTGGCCAGTGAGAGGCGCTCTGTCGGAAAACAGCTGGCAAACCCCTATCCATTGCTACCCCGAAAGAAATTCTGACCACCTGACGGAGACCAAACCGCGGAGACCCGATTCGCGTATGATCAGCACTTCTGATCGACGGCGCAGATCACCAAACGCTTGCAGCATTGCCATGTCTCAGCAGCGACCTAGCCGCAAAGCGCCCGCCTAGAACTCCACTTCGATGGCCACACCTTTGGCGATCGCCAAATCTACTGCGGCACACGCAACGGCGAGATCCTGAAGGCCGACGCCGGTGCCATCGAACAAGGTGATCTCATCGGGTGTGCTGCGTCCCCAATGGCTGGGACCAATGACTGCGCCTATTTCGATGATGTCATCAACAGCAAGCAGACCATTTTCAACTGCGTGTTGTGCTTCACCGATCGATATTGATTGCGCTATCTCATCGGTAAACACCGTCGCGTTGGCGACGAGCTCAGCCTCGACCTCTTGTTTGCCCTTGGTGTCCGTTCCCATGCAGGCCAAATGCGTCCCTGGACGAACTTGTACTGCTTTGAGGATCGGCGCGAAGGAGGAGGTAATCGTAATGATGACGTCGGCCTCTGCACCAAGCCGGTCGAGACCGACGGATTCGAAAGGAATGCCTCTTTCGGCAGCCACCGCCTCAAGGCGTATCAATGCTTCGGGACGGCGGTTCCAGCCCAACACTCTCTCGAAGGGCCGTTGGTCCAGCGCCGCCCTTAGCTGGAAGGCTGACTGATGGCCGGCGCCGATCATTCCGATGACCTGTGCGTCAGGCCGTGCCAAGTACTTAATCGAGATGGCCGAGGCCGCAGCCGTGCGCAGCGCGGTCAGTAGATTTCCCCCCACCACCGCACGGCAGCGGCCAGTGTCAGCATCGAACAGAAAAATCGTAGACTGATGGTTCGTGAGCCCCATTGCAGCATTGTTCGGCCAGAAGCCGCCCGACTTGAGACCAAGCGCTAGGCTCTCGCGATCAAAGCCGGACTTGAATCCATACAAAGCGTTGGCGTGGCCGATGGCTTCGCGGATGACAGGAAAGTTGTAGGCGGATTTCTTCGCCATCGACGCGAAAACTTGCTCGACGGCGGCAAAGCAGTCGGCAGCCGAAATCAGCCCGGCGATCGCGCGTTCGGGCACGATGATCATGAACTTTCCTCCCCTAGGATGGCGCCCAGGACGCTTCCGCTATTTTTCAGTATGCTTTGCCGCGCGCGGAAATCGGCCAAAGGGTCTCAACCTTTCCGTTGCGCACGCCGACGTACCAATCATGGACATTGCAAGTCGGATCGCAGTGGCCCGGCACCAATCGGAGCTTTTCATTGATCTTGAGGACGCCATTCGGATCTTCGATAACACCGTGTTCATCCGAGCACTTGATGTATTTCACGCCATCGCGCCCATAGACGAAAGGCAGCCCGCTATCGACGGATTGTGCCTTGAGGCCGGCATCGACAACCGCCAGATGCGGCTTGGCGTGACTCATCACGGATGTCAGGATGAAGAGAGCATTCTGCCATTCACCCTGGTCTATGCGCTTGCCGTCCCTGTCACGGATACGGCCGTAATCGGCATCCATAAAGGCATAAGAGCCGCACTGAAGCTCGTTGTAGACTCCCGAATTCGACTCGAAATAGTACGATCCCGTGCCGCCACCCGATACCAGCTCCGCTTCAAGGCCAATCGCTTTCAACGCGCTGACGGCGTCGGCCACCTGCGCAATGGCCACGTCGAGTTTAGCTTTACGCTGCTCATAGCTCTCGATGTGCTGCATCGCACCTTGATAGGCTTGTATACCGGTGAACTTCAGGCCCGCTTCCGCGTCGATGGCTTTGGCGATCTCAAGCACCTCTTCAGATCTCCTCACGCCGCAGCGCCCAGCACCGCAATCGATCTCGACGAGGCACTCGATAGTGGTGCTATGCTTCTGCGCCGCCGCGGATAGGTCGGCCACATTGGCTAAATCGTCGACGCAGACGATCACGCGAGCGCCCAGCATGGGCAACCGGGCGAGCCGGTCGATCTTGACCGGATCGCGCACCTGATTGGAGACAAGAACATCGTGGATTCCAGCGCGGACGAACACCTCAGCCTCAGAGACCTTCTGGCAACAGACGCCTACGGCGCCGAATTTCATCTGTAGCTTCAGCACGTCGACGGATTTATGCATCTTGCCGTGCGCGCGATGACGCATCCCATGCGCATTTGCATATTCACCCATCTTCTTGATGTTTCGCTCCAGCGCATCCAAGTCGAGGATTAGACAAGGTGTTTGAATATTTGCCTCATCCATACCCGGCAGCGCGGGAACGTCATAGCCAACCTCAAGGCGGGCAAGACTCGTGAGTGCATTCATTGAAGCTCTCCTCGTGTCCAAGGCAGCTTGTCGACATCGACATTGCCCCCAGTGATGATGATTCCGACTCGCTTACCGGCAAAAACTCTGGGGTTTCTGAGAATCACGGCCAACGGCACAGCGCTGGAAGCCTCGACAACGATCTTCATGCGTTTCCAGATCAGCTTCATCGCGTCGACGATCTCCTCTTCGGAAGCCGTCAGGATGTCTGTCACGTAGGTGCTCACAAAGTGCCAAGTCAGCTCCTTCAGAGGCACCTTGAGCCCATCGGCGACAGTATTTGGCGCGTCGTCGGCGATGATGTACCCGGCGTTGAAGCTACGATATGCGTCATCGGCCTGTTCGGGTTCGGCCGCGTAGATCTTGAGATGTGGTGCGAGGTTTGAAAGCGTCAGGCAGGTGCCGGAGATCATTCCACCTCCGCCTATGGGGGCCACCACAGCGTCGAGACCGTCCACCTGCTCGATCAATTCAGCCGAGCACGTCCCTTGACCGGCTATCACGCGATGATCGTTGTAGGGGTGAACGAATTCGGCCCCTGTCTCAGCAACGACTTCGGCGAACACCGCCTCCCGACTGGATGTCGAAGGCTCGCATTCCACCACGCGTCCGCCGTAGCCCCTGACGGCATCCTTCTTCACCTGGGGTGCGGTGCGCGGCATCACGACGGTGCAGGGAATGCCACGCCGCCCCGCAGCATAGGTTAGACAGGTTCCATGATTGCCACTTGAATGGGTTGCAACGCCGTTCTGCGCCTGCCTTTGCGAAAGTCCGAGAACAGCATTCGAAGCACCACGCGCCTTAAATGCGCCAGCCTTCTGAAAGTTCTCGCACTTGAAGAACAACTGCGCTCCAGTCAGAGCATTCAGCGTCCGCGAGGTCTGCACCGGCGTACAGTGGACATAGCGCATGATCCGTTGGCGCGCCGCCAGCATGTCCTGAAGCGTCGGAATATGAATGCAACCGTCCATCATCATGCCGCCTTCTTCTGAACGGCCCCGACGCTCAGGCGATAGTGTTCTTGTGCGGCGGCCACACCGGAACCCAACTTCACAGGAATGCCAAGATCGACCATCGCCATCTCCGCCGCGGCAATCCCGGACAGAGCCATCACGTCGGTGAGACTCCCCAAGTGACCGATCCGGAAGACCTTGCCGGCGACGTCGCCAAGCCCGGTACCAAAGGCGACGCCGTATGGGTTGAGTGCTTGGGCGACAACCTTGTTGGCATCGAATCCCGGGGGCACGCGTATGGCGCTGACCGTGTCCGAGTAGAGCTCGGGTCGGACCGCGCACAGTTGTAAGCCCCAGGCTGCAACAGCCTTGCGGACGCCTTCTGCTATCCGATGATGACGCGAGAAGACGTTCTCGAGACCCTCTTCAAGCAGCATCTCCGTCGCAAGCCTCAGCCCGTTCAACAGGCCAACGGGCGGCGTATACGGAAAGCCGCCGCTGGCGTAGCTCTTGGCCATATCTCGAATGTCGAAGAACGTTCGCGGCAATGTGGCCGTCTCCGCAGCCGCCACCGCGCGAGGCGAGAAGCCGACGATGGCAAGTCCAGGTGGCAACATGAAGCCCTTCTGGCTGCCAGCAACGGCGACATCTACGCCCCATTCATCCATACGGAAGTCCATCGACCCGATCGAGCTGACCCCGTCAACGAACAGCAATGCCGGGTGCTTTGCCGTATCAAGGGCCTGCCGCACCGCCGCTATGTCAGACCGCACCCCGGTCGCGGTCTCGTTGTGCGTGGCAAGAACAGCCTCGATCTGGTGCTCCCTGTCCGCCGTCAGAACCTCTTCGAACCGGTGCGCGGGGACTCCATCACCCCAGTCCTGCTTCACGACAGTGACGTCGAGACCATGGCGCTGACACATATCGATCCAGCGATGGCTGAACATGCCGTTGCGCGTAGCCAGTACCTTGTCCCCCGGCGAGAGCACATTCGTGATGGCCGTTTCCCAACCGCCCGTGCCCGTGGAAGGAAAGACAAACACCTGCGCCTGCGTTGCCTTCAGCACCTTCTTCACTCCCGCCAGCGCGGGGTGCAGGATCTTGCCGAAAAGCGGACTACGGTGGTCGATGGTGGGCATGTCCACCGCCCTACGGAGCACTTCAGGAATGTTGGTCGGGCCCGGTATGAAAACCGGGTTCTGAGTGCTCATGTGGCGCTGCTCCTCGTTTTGAAGGACAACTACCACGAACCGCATAATCAGTAACGTTTTTTGAAATGCTTTTTCATTTTGTGCCATAAATATAGATAGACATTTACAATCAATCTGTTGTATTTTTTCATTGTGCAGAAAAATATTTGCGCGTATGTGTCTTCGACCAAAGCACTAGATGAGAGATGTCGATGCAGCAGCAGGCGCGTCGCCGCGGCCGGCCGAGAGGCCTGAAATCCACGCAGATCGCAAACATTCAGTCCCTCGATCGCGCGCTTGACGTGCTTGAAGCTCTAGCCGCCCGCGAAGGCATCACGCTTACGGAGCTATCGAGCCATCTGAGACAATCGCCAGCGACCATGCACCGAGTGTTGACCACGCTCGAGCAGCGGCACTATGCCGAATGCACTCCTGAGAGCCAGCAGTGGTTTATCGGAGCTGAAGCATTCAGATTGGGGTCAGCCTTTCTAAGGCGCATCAACATCGTCGAGCGCAGCCGCTCGATCATGAGAGATCTTATGGTCAGGACTGGCGAGACGTCCAATCTCGGCATCCAGCGCGATGGGGACGTGCTGTTCATCAGCCAAGTAGAGACTCATGAAACGATCCGAGCATTTTTTCCACCAGGCACAAGGTCACCTTTGCACGCGTCCGGCATCGGCAAAGCGCTGTTGAGCACCTTCGACGACGACCGGCTTGAGGCGTTTATCAAGACAGCCAAGTTCAACCGATTTACAGACAGAACGATCGCCAGTGCCGAGCAATTGCGCGAAGCAGTAAAGCGGACTCGGCAAAGAGGCTACTCTCTCGACGATGAGGAGCGGACCATCGGAATGCGCTGCGTGGCAGCGTCGATTCGCAACAGCTATGGCGAAGCGGTGGCGGGGGTTTCAATCTCCGGGCCGACAATCAGAATGCCAGACGGAAAGGTTCGTGAAATAGGTAGGTGGGTCGTCGAGGCCGCCGCAGAGGTATCACGGCGTCTCGGCGCAAGGTGACTTGGATCCCGGCAGCAGACCCACACGAAGATCACAGCCGAACGACGGCTGCTTCTGCCTCGACAGCCTGTCGAGCAAAAAATTCTCGTCCCTAAGCGCTTACCAGCTGCGCCCTCGGAGACTCAGCGCTAGCGACTTGCCCGAGACTAGATGGCCGCGGCCCACCGGTTGCCCAATCCAGCAACTCGACCGTATGAACGACCGGAATCCCCGTTCCCGAGCCTATCTGCATCATGCAGCCGATGTTGCCAGTACAAATTACCTGCGGCCGGATCGCTTCCAACGTAGCTACCTTGCGAGCCTTGAGCTCGACCGAGATTGCCGGCTGCAAGAGATTGTAGGTACCGGCTGAGCCGCAGCAGATGTGGCTGTCTCGCGGCTCGACAACCACAAAACCGGCCGCCTTGAGCAAGTCCTTCGGCGCGCTTCGAACCTGCTGACCATGCTGAAGCGAGCACGCGGCATGATACGCCACCCGCAGCGGCTCGGCATGCGAAGCATCCTTGAGGCCAAGGTCGCTCAAAACTTCGGTAATATCCTTCGCCAGGGCCGCCACGCGGCCGGCATCTTCCGCCAGAGCATCGTTTCGGAACATGTGGCCGTAGTCCTTGACTGTGGTCCCGCAGCCTGAGGTGTTGATCACCACCGCATCAAGTCCGCCGGCGTCAATTTCGGCCGTTAGCGCGCGAACATTGATCGCCGCCATCTGATGGCTCTCGCGAGTCTTGCCCATATGGTGAGTCAAAGCTCCGCAACAGCCAATGCCCTTAGCGATGACCACCTCGCAGCCGTGTCGCCGCAAAAGCCGAATAGTGGCATCATTGATGTCTGTGTTCAGCGCGCGCTGAGCGCAGCCCGTCAAGAGCGCAACGCGCTTTACGCGATCGTTCTCGGCCGGGATGGTCTGCGGGTGGTCGCTGGGGCTTGGAGCAGGAAGCCGCGCCGGCACCATCTCCAGCATGGCACGCAGGCGGGCGTCAGGAAGGAGCTTACGGAAAGGCTTAGCGAGCTTCGCGCCAAGCAACGCCACACGGAAACGGCCGGGATAGGGGAGGATCCGCGCCAGGAGCCAGCGCAAGGCTCGCTCGTCCCAGCGGCGCTTGTAGTTCTGCTCTATGTATTCGCGCGCATGGTCGACCAGATGCATGTAGTGCACGCCCGACGGGCAGGTGGTCATGCAGCTCAGGCAGCTCAAGCACCGATCGATGTGTTTGACGGTCTTCTCATCGGGAACCTTGCTGTTCTCCAGCATGTCCTTCATGAGATATATTCGGCCCCTCGGACTGTCGAGTTCGTCGCCCAGCACTTTGTAGGTCGGGCATGTCGCTGTGCAAAAGCCGCAATGCACGCAGGAGCGCAAAATCTCATTCGAACGTCGGGTCGCAGGATCGGCAAGTTGGTCCTCGGTGAAGTTCGTTTGCATCTCAGCCATCCACCAGACCGGGATTAAATATTCCCGCAGGATCAAATGTCTTGCGCAGAGCCGCCGAAAGATAGGCTATTCCTTTTGGTTCTGGCGGAAAGATAGGACTGGCCGGCAATGCTCCCCCGCGGACCAGCGTCGCCTGTCCGCCCTCCGCAGCCTTGCGCACCGAAACGGCATCGCCGCTGCCGCAATACCAGATCAGCCCGCCTCCCCAGTCGAGAGATGCATCGCCGCCAAGCGCCTGCAATGCGGCAACCACCGCCGGCGCATCGGTTGGCTTGACGAAGATGCGCCAAACGGCATCTGAGGTGCCGGCAAAGTGGTGCAGATCGCGCAGCCCACGCCACAAACTGCGGCTCTCTTCTTCCCCGTAAATGTCGATCTTTCGGTCGCGGAACAAGGTGATCAGGCGCTCCCGGCGATACTCCACCTGGCGTGAAAAACCCTCAACTCTCAGCCAAGCGGTTGCGCCACGGAACGCCGCTCCCGAGACTTCGAAAGGTGTTCTCAGCGCAGCAGAAAACAGCTCTACCGCTTCCGCCGCCGAGACGCCGCCAAAGGCCAGTGTCTGCTGGCTTTCCGCCATTGGCAGAGTTTTAAGCGCCACTTCCGATAATATGCCGAGCGTCCCATAGGAACCGCAGAGCAATCTTCCGAGGTTAAGCCCAGTGACGTTCTTCATCACCCGCCCCCCGTTTTTGATGATGCGCCCTTTACCGTCGACGAACCGCACGCCGAGAATGTAGTCCCGGCACGCGCCAGCCTGTACCCGACGCGGACCGCAGACATTCGCCGAGACCACGCCACCGATGGTCGGCGTGCCACTCGAGCCAAGCAACAGCCTATGATCCATGGGTTCGAAGGCAAGCGCCTGTCCCTGCGCTGCAAGCGTCTGTTCGATCTCCTCAACGGGGGTACCAGCGCGAGCGATCAGCGTCAGCTCGCCCGGCTCATAGGTCACGATTCCGCCAAGTCCGCGCGCCGTCAGCAGGAAATCGCCGCCCACTTCGGCCCATCGGACGCGCGTTCCGCCTCCGGCGATGTGCAGCGCTCGCCGCCTTGCGTAGCTTTCTTCGACAAAGGCCGCCAGTTCCGACTCGTCACCCGGCGCTGTGAAATTCGATGCGTTGCCGCCGTCGCAAGTCTTTAAGAGCATGTCGCCGCTCCCTCGCGATGTGGCCGGCTGGCCTCCAACGGGAAGACCTTTGCCGGATTGAGCAACCATGCGCGATCGAAGGCACCTTTGATCTCCATTTGTATGGCCATGTCGTCCGGTGCGAACTGCGTGGGCATCAGGTCACGCTTTTCGACGCCTACACCATGCTCGCCCGATAGGCATCCCCCCAGGTCGACGCAAAGCCGCAGGATGTCGTTGCCCAGGGCCTCCGCCCTCTCCAGATCTCCAGGCCTGTTGGCATTGAACAGGATCAGCGGGTGCATATTGCCGTCACCGGCATGGAACACATTGGCGACTTCTAGACCGGCTTTCTTGGAAAGCTCGCCGATCCGCTTAAGTGCATAGGGTAGCTTCGAGACTGGCACGGTACCATCAAGGCAGAGGTAGTCGCCAAGGCGGCCCATAGCTCCGAAGGCCGACTTGCGCCCCTTCCAGATCGCCTGCGATTCGTCAGCGTTGCGGCTGCAGCGAAACTCGATCGGGTGGAGCTCGGCGGCAACGGCGCGGATCCGCTCGATTTGATCGGCGATCTCTTGGTCTGATCCTTCCACCTCCACGATCAGCACGGCCGGGCAATCAGGGTACCCAGCCTTGGAGAACGCCTCGACCGCCCGCAGACACACATCGTCCATGTATTCGATCGCCACTGGAAGCACCCCGGAGCGAATGATGCGGGCGACACATTCGCCCGCTGTCTCGGCACTGTCGAAGCCAATCAGCATCGGTCGCGCACCTTCAGGCTTGGGGACAATCCGCAGCGTGGCCTCGGTGACGATCGCCAATTGCCCTTCCGACCCGCAGATCAGGCTGAGAATATCCAGTCCCGAAGCGCCCAGGAGCGGACCGCCCAATTCAACGATTTCACCGGTGGCGAGAACCATGCGTACACCGAGAAGATTGTTGGCAGTCACTCCGTATTTGAGACAGTGCGCACCGCCCGAGTTCATCCCGATATTGCCCGCAATGGTGCAGGCGAGTTGCGACGACGGGTCGGGGGCGTAAAAAAAGCCCTCCGACTCCAGCTCAGCGCTCACGGAAAGATTGGTTACGCCGGTCTGCACGCGGATGTAGCGGTTTGCAGTGTCGATTTCGAGGAACTCGCGCAAGCGCATGGTGCCGATGACCACGCTGTCGGCGGTTGGCAGCGCTCCGCCGGCAAGCGATGTGCCCGCGCCCCGTGGAATCACCGGAACGCGAAGTCCATGACATATCCGCATCGCAGTCGCTACCTCCTCGGTCGTGCGTGGCAGCACGACGGCCAACGGCGGACACCTGTAGGCGGTCAAGGCATCGCACTCATAAGCGCGCGTCTCCTCCGGATCAGAGACGATCGTTTCCGCAGGTAGCGCGGCAGCAAGGGCCGCAACGATCTCAGATTTTCGGGCGATGATCGCCTCATCGGGCGTTGGCATCGCGATGGTAGACATTGATCCAGGCCTCCAATTGGCATAAGGCGCTACTTGCGAATGTCGAATTTTCCACCTCGCACAGATCCCCGTAAACCCAACCAAAGACGTAGTAAGTGGCAAGAAGATCTGTTCTATTTCGGAACACAAAGCCGACGAGGCAGGCAAAAGGGAAGATACTGCTTTCGTGTCCGTATCCGCGCAAGCTAAGGCGGCAATCTGCGCGTGCCCGATCGCGGGCGTTGCCCGAAGAGTGGACGTTGGCGAGTGAGAGGACCGGATTCCTCACTGAAAAAGTGAACCGCTCAGAACTTCGTCCAGCCTTGGATGAGAAACACAAATAAAGCCAGTACCCGGCTCCATTCTATAAGATCGGAAGCTGGCGTGTACGCGCTCCTGCCGCTTGGCACGCTTGATACCGGCCAAGACGCGCATGTTCGTCAATGAGATTCCAAATCCGTCAAAGCGGCTGGATCAGGCCGGCTGGACAGCCACCAGACCTCCACACGGACAATTTGCGGAGAGAGAACCAACCCTATGGTGAAAGCCGTCGTCTTCGATGCCTACGGTACGTTGTTCGATGTGTATTCGATCGTGTCCACAGCCGAAAGCATTTTTCCGGGACGCGGACCCGTGCTCGCCACCTGCTGGCGGGACAAACAGATCGAGTACACCCGCTTGCGCACACTGTGTAATCGCTACGCCGATTTCTGGCAGGTCACGTCGGATGCGCTAGTGTTCTGCTGTGAGGACTTGGGGCTGCCGCTGACGGAGGATGATCGCGCACGCCTCATGGCCGAGTATGAGCGCCTGCAAGCCTTTCCGGAAAATATGCCTGCGCTTGAGCGGATGCGATCGGCAGGATTGCCGCTCGGGATCCTCTCCAACGGGACGCAAAAAATGCTGGAAACAGCACTCGCTGCTTCGGGCCTCGGAAACTATCTCGATAAGATTCTGAGCGTCGATGCTGTGAGAAAGTTCAAGACGGCATCGGAAGCTTACGACCTCGGCCCTAAGGCATTCGGCATACCGGCTGGCGACATTCTGTTCGTATCATCGAACGGTTGGGACGTAAGCGGGGCCGCATGGTTCGGCTATCATACATTCTGGCTCAACCGGGCCAACCGACCCATCGAACGTCTTGGAATCAAGCCTCACGCTGTCGGTACGACGATGGACAATGTAGCAACTTACGCCGTCGGAAACCGTGGAAGGCCAGAGTGACACGCGAAACAGTAAGACCGTCGCAAAGCAAGCGAGTCGAAGCGATACTTTTTCAGGTGGCAGCCTCCTAAGACCTTAGGCCTCAAATGCCTGGCTGATTCCCGCGTCGTGCACCTATGGAAATGCACCGCACGGCGCACAACGTGTGCTGGGTGGGTTGAGCGCACCAGGCGGCGGCTGTGCGGCGCTTGATGATGCCGAATGGGTCAAGGAATTGAACCTCAACCTCCTGCCGGCGGTCCGCTTGGACCGCGCGCTGGTGCCGGCGATGGTAAAACGGGGCGCTGGCGTCGTGATCCATGTGACGTCGATCCAGCACGAGCTGCCCCTGCCGGAATCGACCACGGCCTATGCCGCGGCGAAGGCCGCGCTGACGACTTACAGCAAGAGCCTGTCGAAGGAAGTGACGCCAAAGAGTATGCGCGTGGTGGGCTTTATTCGCATATCGCAATAACATGCGCTCTTCACCCCCAACCGGACGTAGTGTTTGGATGCATCGAAGCGCTGCTTCGGGCGGGGCGATATCCGCTTCTGGGACGCCACTGCCAAAGCGTGCTCGCTGCGATGGGCCATGAGCGGTCGTAACCTCATCGGCTATAGGGCAAATTTGATCTGGTACAGGCGCGACGAGGACGGGCAAGGCTTTTTTTGAGTTGCCAGTCAGATCGCTGATGGCCAACGGAACTTTGCGCTGGCCGCTCGACGCAGTGCTATCTTTGGAAGATATTTTACGCTTGGGGGCGTTTCATGAGTCTCAGGGCGGCCGGTATTGCAGCGCTCGTGTTGGCGGCAGCCGCGGCCTATCTCAGTCTCTGGCCCGTTCCTGCAGAGCCCGTGTCGTGGCCGGCGCAAAAGCCGCCGGGCTACGTCGGCGCCTTCGCACCGAACACCCGCTTGTCTGGACTGCACATGATCGATACCGGGAGCGAGATCGGTCCCGAGCACATCGCGATTGGCCCGGACGGAAAGCTCTACGCCGCCATGCACAGCGGCAACCTGATACGCATGGAACCGGCTGGCACGAACCAGGAGGTGTTCGTGAATACGGGTGGGCGTGTGCTCGGCTTCGACTTCGACGCCCGAGGGCGCATGATTGCCGCGGACGCCGTGAAAGGCTTGCTGGCCATTACCGCGGATCGGCGCGTGACCGTGCTGGCCGACCGCACGAGCCCCGGTGATCCGATCCGCTATGCCGACGGTGTCGTCGTGGCGCCGGACGGGACGATCTATTTCACGGACGCGTCCACGCGTTTCGCTCCCGCGGATTGGGGCGGCACGTACCCGGCGAGCGTGCTCGACATCATCGAGCAATCCGCAAGCGGTCGGGTGCTTGCCCATGACCCGGCGAGCGGAGACACCCGCATCGTCGCCCATGGCTTGTCCTTCCCCAACGGGATCGCCGTGTCATCCGACGGCCAGTCTCTCTTCGTGACCGAGACGGGCCGCTATCGCCTTTGGAAGATCGACGGCCGGGCCAACGATCTCGACGTGCAAAGCGGATCGACGCAGGCCAGGGTGCTTCTGGATAACCTGCCGGGCTACCCGGACAATCTGATGCGCGGACGCGATGGGCGCATCTGGGTCGGGCTCTTCAAGCCGCGCAACCCGGCGGCGGACAGCCTTGCCGAGAGGCCGTTCCTGCGAAAGGTTCTGCTGAGGCTGCCGCGCTTCCTTCTGCCGCTTGGCGAGTCGTATGGGCACGTCTTTGCCATCGACGAGGACGGCCGCGTCGTCGACGATCTGCAGGATCCGAGCGGCGCCTATCCCGAGGCAACGGGCGCCACCGAGACCGCCGATCGCCTCTACATTCATAGTCTTCATGCGCATGGGATCGGCTGGCTGCCAAGATGATGTGTATAATGAAGACGTGAACGGCGGAACTGGCCCGGCTCCGCCGCCAAGATGTCGCCAACCCAGCGGGCTTCGGAGCGTGTCATGAAACACCTCACTCCGTCGGAGCAGAAGCTTGGCTTCCGCATCCATGCGATCGTTTTCGTCCTCACCATCGTGGTGCTGCTTGTCATCAATCTATTGACCGGCTCGCCCTATTGGAGCCTGTGGGTGCTGCTTGGCTGGGGCGTCGGTCTCTTCTGCCATTGGTTCTTTGTCCTGGGTCCTGGAGCCCACAAGAGCGAGACCACCTGATGCGGCGCACCCGACCGCATGCCGGCAAATCGGTGGCATGCACGGAGGTGTCATGAACTGGAAGATCGGTCGGCCGATGCTGTCGGGTTGCCTCGGTTCGATCGTGGCGGCTGCAATCGCGACCGTTGTCACGCTGCTGTTCGCCGGCACGACGCCTTCCGGCAACGCCGCGCCTGCTTCAAAGGAAGCGCTGGAGGAAATCTACATTCTTCGCAGCATCAGGGAGCCGCATGAACCCGTCGCGGGCTGGTGCTCCTCGGGCAGGACCGGGTTCGAGCCGTTTCCAACGGATGCCGAGCGATTCTTCTCGTTCTGGAGCCTTGAATTACAACCCGACGGCAAAGTCGCCGACACGAAACGCAAGCGCGCAGCTGAGCTGCGCGGCTGCTTTGGCGCGACGAGCGAACCAGCCCGACAGAACTTCTACGCTGAAATCGAGTTGGGCTCGATTTCCTTTCGGGGGAACGGCGAGTGCCTCGCGGTCGGGATCGACTTCCCCGACACCGGCCTGTTTCCGGTCCGCTGTCAGCTCATCCTGAGCGGACTGCCGACCACGTATGTCGGCGGGCTCTTGACGACAAATACGATCACCAGCAAAGCCCGCTTTGGTGGCGACACGGATCCCGCCGGATACACTCAAGCTTCAATCGCAACGATCCGCCTATGGAAATCCAAGTGAACAGCGGCCAGCTTGGTCTCTCCAAGCGGATTTCGCCTCCAACGCTTCGGTCAATGTTGGCTAAGGGTCATGAGCGCGCGCCTGACCATCCGAACTTTCGACGGGTCGTGCCCAAATAACAGACGTGATCAGCGATGGCATCCGGATCGCCAATCGTTGGGACTGGATTTCCGCAAATGGGACCCGGCTGACTCCGCATGGTCGTGACGGTGATTAAGTTGGTGCCCGCAATCGATACGCTAGTACTAGCTGCGATACCCTAGTGCGCGTCGGACGTCAGCATCACGAAGCCATAGGCTCAGCCATGCAATGGCCGCCAAAGCAAACGCAATAAGCTGGGGTGGTGATCCGAGCTCTCCGATCCTGACATGCGTGCAAATCGCTCCGCCCGCAAATGCAGTAATGAGAATGGCGCCGATCGCGGCGGTTCTCGGTATCGCGAAGACGAGCGCGCAAAGCAGCATGATGCCGCCAAGGAGAGGGGAAAGCTCCGCAGGAAAGCCCACTTGAGCTTGTACGTCGGCAAGCAAGTGTGGAGCGAATATGCTCACGCCGGCATCAACGAGAAGAAACAGAACGACGAGTACCGATAGGCCGAAGCTTGTCCAGAGCGCAGTGCGGGAGGGCGTGAAGTGCGCCATTGCAGGTCTCCAATAGAGGTGTTGCGATGCCCGACGAGGTCAGCGCCCACGAGGGCTGAGCCGGGCTGGGTGGGGGGAACTAACTAGGATCCGGGCGGCGGCGCTGTTACGAAGGATACGCCGTTCGAGAGACCTGTGCCCGTTGGGTTAGGGAGGCTGCGGACCGGGCATTGACTGACTTCTGCCGGCCGCTGTGAATGACCGTTTATCCCTCAGAAGCTGCCGTCAATCACACCGCGATCATTCACTGACCAGGTCAGATCCCGACTTCCGTTCGTGGGACTAAGCGTCGAAATCACCCGTGGTAGCAGCCGGTCTAAACGGAAAATTCGCGCCGGAAGGTGAGCGGTGGCGGCCGGCCCGAGGGAAAGGGCCGGCCGCATTACGCACCCTATCGCAGCGGGGGGAGCTCTGCAGGGGCGCAAGATCCTCGCTGGGGGCGAGCGAGGTTCAAAGGATGTGACAGGCGGCAGCGGGAACATTGCGCTTCATTGAGCCGTCCAGCTGTCATCGGACAAGACCCGGCACAAGACTGATGGGGAGCTGTGGTAAAGGCGTTGCTGGTGGGCAGCGCGGGAAATGCCGTCGATCGCAAAGTTTCTCGGAACATGACGATTGCCTCCAGTGGGTGTGACTATTCCAGAGCTGGATCAGAGATCGGTGACGCGCTGCGGATCGGCAGACGCGAGGGCTGCGGCACGAACGGGTTTCGGCGGGTAGATCCACACCGTGTTGATCTCCTGCTTGATCTTCTTTGCATCCGTTCCGACGTGCTCGATCTTGCGATCCCATCCGCGCGTGAACAGCGCACCAGCCTCTCCGAGGTCGAGGCAAGTGACATAAGCCTTTTGGAGATAAGGGATCGGTGCTTCGCCAAGCAGTTCTGCCGCGGCGTTGTTGCCGGCGAAGGCACCCATGCGCGTCGCGTGCTGGCATGACATCAGCGCATAATTACCCATATCGTCACAGGCGGCCTTGGCCGCGTCCCCCGTAGCGAACACGCCGGGGACGCCGACGACATGCAGCTCGCGGTCGACGACGAGACGGCCGAAGTTGTCGCGTTCCCCCGGAATCTGCGCGGTAAGAGGAGCGGCGCGCATTCCGGCGGCCCAGATGACCGTTGCGGTCTCGATGCGCTCGCCGCTGGACAGCGTGGCGCTCGTGTCATCAATTGCCGCAACGCCGACACCGAGGCGGGTTTCGACGCCAAGCTTGCGAAGGGCCTCCTCGATCACCGGGCGCGGGGCGGCACCCATATCGGGCGCAATCGCCTCGTTACGGTCAACGATGATCACTCTCGTCGTCACGTTTTTGCCAAGCACCTCGCGAAGACGGGCAGGCATCTCTGTTGCTGCCTCCAGCCCCGTGAAGCCACCGCCCGCAACGACCACGGTGTCGCGCACTTCGGATTCCGGACGGTCAGCAAGGCTCTTGAGATGGCGATCGAGCACGATGGCATCCTCCAGATTATCGACGCTGAAGGCATGCTGCGCGAGGCCCGGCACATTGGGCCGAAATAGGCGGCTGCCGGTCGCGACGATCAGGCGGTCGTAGGCGATCGAAGTGCGCCCGCCATCGGCTCCGCCCACCACGACCGAGCGGCATGTGGTGTCGACGCTCTCTGCCGTTCCCTGGACATAGGTAACGTCGATCGCGTTGAGGACGTCGAGCAGAGGCGCCGTCCGTGTTTCGGGTCTCGGCTCGTAGAGGCGCGGCCTGACCACCAGAGTCGGCTCGGGCGCGACGAGTACGATCTCAAGCTCCTCGGGTGTTACACCCTTGATGTCACGGAGGCGAGCCGAAGAAAGAGCTGCGTACATACCGGCAAATCCGGCACCGATGATGACCAGTTTCATGAGGTTATCCTCTCGATTCGCCCGCACGTCTCCGTCCTCCGTTTTGCAACGGAGTCAGTCCTCGTGCGGGTCTTTGCGTGTGTCAGTCGGCGATGAACTTCAGCAGGTCGGCGTTCACGACATCAGCGTGGGTCGTGCACATGCCGTGCGGTAGCTGGTGGTAGATCTTGAGCGTCCCGTTCTTCAGAAGCTTCGCTGACAGAGGAGCGGAATTGGCGATCGGAACGATCTGGTCGTCGTCGCCGTGCATTGCGAGCGTTGGAACGTCGATGGCTTTCAGATCCGCGGTGAAGTCCGTTTCCGAGAACGCTTTGATACCGTCGTACTGAGCCTTGGCGCTGCCCATCATGGCTTGCCGCCACCAGTTCCATATGACGGCCTGCGACGGCTTCGCATCGGGGCGATTGTAGCCGTAGAAGGGTCCGCTCGCGAACTCGAAATAGAACTGCGATCGATTTGCTGCGAGCTCCTTGCGCAGACCATCGAACACCTCGATCGGCAGTCCGCTGGGGCTGGCCGGAGTTTTGACCATGATCGGAGGCACGGCGCCGATGAGCACCAGCTTCGCCGTGCGGCCTTTGCCGTGGCGCGCGACGTATCGCGCAGCTTCTCCGCCGCCGGTCGAATGTCCGATGTGAATGACGTTGCTGAGATCGAGATGCTCGACGACGGCTGCGACGTCAGCAGCGTAGTGATCCATGTCGTGTCCGTCACTGACCTGATCGGACCGGCCGTGACCGCGGCGGTCATGCGCGACGACGCGATAGCCTTTACCGACGAAATAGAGCATCTGCGCATCCCAGTCGTCGGAGCTCAGCGGCCACCCGTGGTGAAAGACGATGGGCTGCGCGGTTTTCGGTCCCCAGTCTTTGTAGAAGATCTGGACGCCATCCTTGGTGGTGATCGTGTTCATCGAACGAATTCCTTGGCTTTGAGAGGAAAATTCAAGCGCTGCTGCGATGCCGTTTGTGGCCATCAACCCGGCCGCCGCGGCCGCCATGCCGGCCACGAGGACCTCGCGCCGCGTCGCGGCGGCTGAAGAACGAAACGAATCCATCAGGTTTTTCCTTGTGAAGCATGGGGTAGCGGTCGATCTCCGCGCCGTTTATGTGCTGACGCCGAGCGACCGGCTTTGCTCACCTCGGATCAGTAGTCCCAGAAGACGGGAACCCAGCGAAAGGCGTCGCCATCGACTGCCACGCGTCCGACGGAGGGGAAGGGAAGGTGGGTGGCCACCAGCATCTCGCCGGTCTCCGCGAGTTCCGTCAAAAGACGGACACGAACGCGGGCAGCCTCCTCGGGATCATGCTCGAACCCGTTGTGCCAGTCGGGGTGGTCGAAGCCGACCGCGAAGACAGCGTCGCCTGCAAACGTCAGCGCTTCGCCGCCGGAGGCCACACGCACCACGCTGTGCCCGGGCGTGTGCCCGCCGGTGCGGCGGACGATCACGCCGGGCGCAACCTGGTATTCTTCATCGAACGGCCGCAGATAGTTCCGGTACTCTTTCACGAACCGCTTTGCCGCCGACCGAAGGGCATCCGGAAACCCCTGTGGCATGGAGGCGCGCGTGAAATCGGGCGACTCCCAGAAGGCGACCTCGGCGGCCGCCACGTGGATCCGCAGATCCTGACGCAGCTGCTCCTTCACCCCGCCGACCAGCAGTCCGCCGATGTGGTCCATGTGCATGTGGGTCAGCACCAGATCGGTCACGGACCCGAGATCGATGCCGGCGGCCTGCAGCCTTTTGATCAACTGGCCGGCCCGCGGCAAATTCAAGTCGGGATCCAGCCCCAGTCCGGCGTCGATAAGAATGGTCCGTGCGCCGCTGCGCACCACGACGACGTTCAGCGACCAGTCGAAAGCGTCCGGCGGCAGGAACATGTCGGCCATCCAGACCGCCCGGTCGGTCGGATCGGCGTTGTGGCCCAACATCTGCGTCGGCAGCGGCAGGACGCCATCGCTGACCACCAGCACATCGATTTCGCCGACCCGCACCGCGTAGCGCGACGGGACCAGCTCTTCACGCCCCAGACCGGCGGGATGCGGGCTGGTGTCCAAGTTCTGCTTTGTCGCAATCTTCAACATGTCAGTCTCCTTCGGCAATGTCGTTGACCACTTCGTTCGCCCCAACCGTGCGGGCATGCGGATGGTTTAGCGGGATGCGCCAGGTGCTGCGCCAGAGCGATTGCGGCGATTGCAGAGGAATTGCTGTCAAGTGGCGAGGCGCCGAAATTCGCTTGGAGATAGGCCGGTCAGCTTTTTGAACGCTGCGGCGAAAGCCGTCTGGGACGCATAGCCGAGCGCCACGGCCACCGTGACGATTGTCATGGATGGATCGCGCAACATAGCCTTCGCCTGCTCCAACCGATACTGCCGGAGCCACGCATGCGGCGGCATTCCTGTACTTTCCTTGAAGGCGCGGCAGAAATGAAAGCGCGACAGTCCGGCGTCAGCGGCCAGGGCCGCCAGCGAGACGTCCGCGTCGGTCTCCGAGCGAAGTCGCTCTATTGCACGGCGCAGGACCCTTGGGGGCAGCCCACCTGATACCGGCGGAGGCTCGACCGGCATCCCCGCGTGCGCTGCCAACAGTCGGGTTGCAAGCAGGTCTGTCAGTTGCTGCCGGAACATGGTGTCCAGCGTCGTGTTACCCTCAAGCGCTTCCGCGGCCGTGGAGAGTAGGCGCGACGTGATCGGGTCGAGATGGCCGGTCCGCTCCAGAAGCTCGGTCGACGATGCATTGTTGGCTTCGGCAGCGACACGCTCGATCGTTGCTTGAGGAAGATAGAGTTGAACGACATCGACGGCACCATTGATGTCCCATCGCGCGCTCGTGTCTGCGGGGATGATTGTCACGACGCCTGGGCGCGCCACGCCGGTTGCGACGCTCCGACCTGCTCGTCGCTCCAGGGGTTGCAGGGTGTCGATGTACGTCATGATCACATGATCGGCCATCGGCTGAACGACATCGTGCAGGGCACCATGCTTCCAATGGGCAATTCCGCCGCTGGCTGGGTCCAGTC
This sequence comes from Hyphomicrobium sp., assembly GCF_020852195.1. Classification (GTDB taxonomy): domain Bacteria; phylum Pseudomonadota; class Alphaproteobacteria; order Rhizobiales; family Hyphomicrobiaceae; genus Hyphomicrobium_C. Next base: position 28,547 of record NZ_JADZBI010000241.1, read on the forward strand.
CCGTAACAATATTGAGTGGCTTGGTCTTCAGAACGCGCGCCATTTCGGCATCGGCGGGACGGCGCCGCTGGTCCTCCTCTTCCTTGTCCATGGCACGCCTCCCAAATACGCCGGCTCGAAATCGCGGCTACGGACCCGTTAGGTCACGCTCAACCCGCCATCGATGGCGATGACCTGCCCTGTCACCCACTCTGCGTGCTGTCCGGCGAGTGACACGATCCAGCGCGCGACATCGTCGGGAACGCCGCGCCGCCGGAGGGGAATCTGCTCGCGCTCCTGAGCTTCAATTGCCGCGGCGGCTTCGGGAGACAGCCCCATCATGCCGGTCAGCGCGTTCGACTCGGTCGGTCCGGCCGCAATCGCGTTGACGCGGATGCCCTGAGACGCAAGCTCGAGAGCCCAGCAGCGCGTGAGGTGCTCCAGGGCCGCCTTACTTGCGGCGTAGTGCGAAAGGCTTGCAGCCGTCTTGTGCCCGAACGTGCTCGAGATGTTGATGATCGAGCCTTTCCCCTGCGCGAGGTGGGGAATCGCTGCAGCGGCGAGCAGGCTAGGCCCGACGACATTGACTGAAAAGATGCTCGCGATCTGATCTGCTGTGACCTCAGCCAGGGGAAGAATGGCTCCCGCACCAGCATTGTTCACCAGAACATCAAGGCGGCCCCACAGACTTATCGCCCGGCCGACGGTGCGGCTGGCATCGTCCGGCTGGGCTACGTCGGCCACGAAGCCGGATATATTTTTGGTGCGCAGCCGCCACTTCCGCGAGCCGTCCCTCGCGACGCCCCGTAATGAGAACCCTGACACCAAGATCAGCCAACCCAAGGGCCGCCGCGCGGCCGATGCCTGAGCTTGCACCGGTTACGATCGCGACTTTTCCAGCGAGGGTATCCATCACGACGCCTTCGCAACGGTCACGGAAGTCGCTTGGCGCGCCTCAGCCATCGCCCAACCTGTGATGCAGAGCCCGATGACGGCCGGCAGCGTCACCGCCGGAAAGTCACGCGCCAAGGCCGATGGGCCGCAGATACCGACGGCCACTTCCCAGAAGTGAAAGAGCGCGTGTCCCGAGAGCCAGATCGACGGTATGGCCCAGAATGCGACCCTGATGTGTGGACGCGCGGCACCGAGCAGGAACGAGCCGCCCACGAGCAGGAAGACCAGTCCGATGTCGCGGACGAAGTGCTGATTGAACGGGCCTGTCGTGGTCACGCCCGGCACCGCAAGATACCAACGTTCCGGGTTGACGAGCATGAGGGTGCCATTGGCAGTGGCGGCGATGCCGAGCACGACCGCCGCGGTGATGCAGGCTGTTTTGATCATGGGTAATCTCCTGCCGTCTTAACGGCTGTGGCTACCGTGCAGGTGTGAGCGATGCCGATCAGGCCCGGTCCGACGGACGGCGCAGCCAATCCTCGAAGCGGATCGCGCCCAGCATCGGATGTCCGCTAGGCGTGAGCGATCTGTCGTCGAGTTCGGTGCCGAAGTAGCGGGCGCGGATGTCGGCAATGACTTGGCGGCGGTCGCCCATTGCCTCCAGGTGAGACCTGACCAAAGCGTCGAGCGGGATCTTCTCGGGGCCTGCCAGCTCGACGATTCCGTTGACCGGTTTGCCCATGGCAACCGCGGCCAGCGCTGATGCTACATCATCTGAGGCTATGGGCTGAAGAAGCGCGGGTGACAGGCGGATGGCGTTGCCTTCGGTCGCAGACTGCGTGATTGCCCCGACAAACTCGAAAAACTGCGTCGAGCGGACGATCGTGTACGGGGCCTTCGACCTTTGAATGAGCTTCTCCTGCGCCACCTTGGCTCGCATGTAGCCGCTGTCGGGAAGACGATCGACGCCCACGACGGAGAGTGCCACGTGATGGCCGACGCCGGCTGCCGCCTCCGCGGCGAGCAGGTTGCGGCCCGCAGTCTCGAAGAACTCCAGCACGGCCTTGTCCTCGAACGACGGCGAGTTGGCCACGTCGACGACGACGCTTGCGCCCGAAAGGGCTTCCGCCAGCCCCTCTCGAGCGATGGTGTTCACACCGGTGTTGGGGGATGCAGCCAGGACGTCGTGGCCCTTGCCACGCAACAGTTCGACGACCTTCGATCCGATGAGACCAGTCCCCCCGATGACGACGATTTTCATGAGACATCTCCGACAATCGACGCCGCGCTGGCGTCGCCACTGCATGGAGATTGCCTTGGATGCGGCAGAAAGACTTTGCGGGGACCGTCAAATACCTTTTGGTTTACCTTGCAAATACGTCCAAGCCCCAAGCCGGGGCCGGTATCATGCTATGTACCCTGACCAACACGCTCCGGTTGGCTGCTGCGGAGTCCGACGTGCAATTCCTGTTCTCAGACTGTGTCCTCGACCCCGAGCGCCGAGAGCTTACGCGGGCTGCGAAGGCGGTTGCCGTCGGTCCGCAAGTCTTCGATCTGCTGCTCTACCTGGTTCAGAATCGCCACCGCGTGGTGAGCAAAGATCATATGATCGAGGCCGTGTGGGGTGGACGCATCGTTTCGGAATCGACGCTCGCCAGCCATATCAATGCTGTTCGCAAGGCCATCGGCGACAGCGGCGAGGATCAGCACCTCGTTCGCACGGTTCCACGAAAGGGCTTCCGCTTCGTGGGCGACGTGACCGAGGCTGAAGCGGCTGAGCGCGTCTCGAACGAAGCTTCTGGCTCGGCGAGGAGCGAACCCCGTCTTGAACCGCTCC
>NZ_JADZBI010000242.1 GCF_020852195.1 Hyphomicrobium sp.
CTGGCGCTGATGCTGGCCGTCGTCGCCGCCATCGTCTTCATCGAGCGTGCGCAGCGACGATTGCTGATCCAGTACCCCAAACGACAGCAGGGCAACCGCGTTGCCCAGGGTGAATCGTCGCACTTGCCGTTGAAGCTGAACACGTCGGGCGTTATCCCGCCGATCTTCGCGTCGTCGCTGCTGCTCTTGCCGATCACGGCCGCGCAGTTCTCTTCCGCCCAGGGCGGTGGACCCGAGTGGCTGCAGACTCTGGTGGCCGCCCTCGGCACCGGCCAGCCTCTGCACATCGCCATCTACGTGGCGATGATCGTCTTCTTCGCCTTCTTCTACACGGCCGTCGTCTTCAACCCGAAGGACACCGCTGACAACCTGCGCAAGCACGGCGGCTTCCTTCCCGGCATCCGCCCCGGCGAGAAGACGGCCGAGTACATCGACTACGTTCTGACGCGCATCACGGTCGTCGGCGCCATCTATCTCGCGGCCGTCTGCGTCATGCCCGAGATGCTGACCGCCTACGCGGGCGTTCCGTTCTACTTCGGCGGCACGTCGCTCCTGATTGCGGTGAGCGTGACCATGGACACCGTTGCCCAGATCCAGAGCCATCTGCTCGCCCACCAATACGAGGGGCTGATTAAGAAGGCGAAGCTCCGCGGCGCGACGACGAGGGGCGGCCGGCGATGAAACTCATTCTTCTGGGACCGCCTGGCGCCGGCAAGGGGACGCAGGCCGATGCGCTGGCCAAACGGCGCGGCCTCGTGCAGCTCTCGACTGGCGACATGCTCCGCGCCGCCGTCAAGGCCGGCACCGAGATCGGCCGCAAGGCCGAGGCCATCATGAAGAGCGGCGGCCTCGTGCCAGACGAGGTCGTGATCGGCATCATCGCCGACCGCATCGAGCAGCCGGATTGTGCCAACGGCTTCATCCTCGACGGTTTCCCGCGCACGCTGAAGCAGGCCGCCGCCCTCGACCAACTGCTCGACTCCAAGGGCACGATCCTGGACCTCGTGATCGAGCTCAAGGTCGACGACGAGGCGCTCGCGGCCCGCATTGAGAACCGCGCCCGCGAGACCATCGCCGCCGGCGGCACGCCCCGCGCCGACGACAATGCCGAGGCGCTCCGCACCCGCCTCCTGGCCTACTACCGGGAGACGTCGCCGCTGATCGGCTACTACTTCGCCCAGGGCAAGCTGAAGACCATCGACGGCATGGCGCCCATCGCCGAGGTTAGCCGGCAGATCGACGACCTGCTCGCGGCGTAGGCGACGGGATTGGGAAAAGTGTCACAGATCAAGGCTCAGGTTGACGAAGCATTATGACCAAGCTACAACACCGCGCTTTCAGGACGATGGAACGGAAGGCCTGCTCCGTGCGGCGATCTTCGCCCGGATCAGGTCAATCCGTGTTTTTTCGTTGAATAACAGATAGATGGCCGCCTCGCGGTCGATGAAGAAGCCCCCAGGAGACGGAAGTGGCCCGCATAGCTGGTGTGAATATCCCGACGCAGAAGCGCGTTCTGATCGCGCTTCAATACATCCATGGCATCGGGCCTAAGTTCGCTGAGGAGATCTGCAAGCGGGTCGGCATCCCGGCCGAGCGCCGCGTAAACCAGCTCACCGACGCCGAGGTGCTGCAGATCCGCGAGGCGATCGACCGCGACTACGTCGTCGAGGGCGATCTCCGCCGCGAAGTTGCTATGAATATCAAGCGCTTGATGGACCTCGGCTGCTACCGTGGGCTGCGCCACCGCAAGGGCCTGCCGGTCCGCGGCCAGCGGACTCACACCAACGCCCGCACCCGCAAGGGTCCGGCGAAGCCGATCGCCGGCAAGAAGAAGGCTTAAGGGCGTTCAAGGAATTCGGCCGCTGACGGCTGTTCAGATTGGCCCGGGCGACGGGCATGAGGAGTTGCGATTTCATGGCGAAAGATCAGGCACGAACGAAAGTCCGCCGCCGGGAGAAGAAGAACATCACCTCCGGCGTGGCGCACGTGAACGCCTCGTTCAACAACACGATGATCACCATCACCGATGCCCAGGGCAACACGCTGGCCTGGTCGTCGTCGGGCACCATGGGCTTCAAGGGCTCGCGCAAGTCGACGCCCTTCGCCGCCCAGATGGCTGCTGAGGACGCCGGCAAGAAGGCCATGGAGCACGGCATGAAGGTGCTCGAGGTCGAGGTTTGCGGTCCCGGCTCCGGCCGTGAGTCGGCGCTGCGCGCGCTGCAGTCGGTCGGCTTCCAGATCACCTCCATCCGCGATGTGACGCCGATCCCGCACAACGGATGTCGGCCGCGCAAGCGCCGCCGCGTGTAAGACCAAGCGAGCTCGGGGCCTTCCCTGGGCGGGAAACTGCCGCGCCACTCCCGTCTCCGGTCTCGAGCTTATCCTCTGTTGGAAGCGTGCCGCCCTTGGGCGAGGCGGCACCCCGAACCGCTACGAGGACCCCCCGTGACGAACGTACTGCAGAAGAACTGGCAAGACCTCATCAAGCCGTCGAAGCTCGAGATCACTCCGGGCCGCGACCGCACCCGCACCGCCACCATCATCGCCGAGCCGCTCGAGCGCGGCTTCGGCATGACGCTCGGCAACGCGCTGCGCCGCGTGCTGCTGTCGTCGCTTCAGGGCGCCGCCATCAAGACCGTGCAGATCGACGGCGTGCTGCATGAGTTCTCCTCGATCCCCGGCGTGCGCGAGGACGTCACCAGCATCGTTCTCAACATCAAGGAGATCGCGCTGCGCATCCACTCGGATGGCGTCAAGCGCATGGTGCTGAAGAAGGAAGGTCCGGGCCCGGTCAAGGCCGGCGACATCGAGACCGGCTCCGAGGTCGACATCTTGAACCCCGAGCACGTCATCTGCCATCTCGACCAGGGCGCGCAGATCCGCATGGAGTTCACCGCCGACATGGGCAAGGGCTACGTGCCCGCCGACCGCAACCGCCCCGACGACGCGCCGATCGGCCTCATTCCGGTCGACAGCCTCTACGGCCCGGTGAAGAAGGTTTCCTACAAGGTCGAGAATACCCGCGAGGGCCAGATCCTCGACTAC
>NZ_JADZBI010000243.1 GCF_020852195.1 Hyphomicrobium sp.
CGGACGGCCTGCCGCTGTTCAAGCCGCCGTTCTCGACCATCACGGCCATCGACATGAACACCGGCGAGCACAAGTGGCGTGTTCCCGCCGGAAAGGGCCCTATCAACCACCCCGCCGTCAAGGCGGCTGGGCTTGATACGGTGGGCGCGGTGCACCAGAGCTTCATCACGATCACGGACGACATCGTGTTCATCGCTCCCAACGGTGCCTATGACGTGCTCGGCCTGAACACGCGCGGCAACGCCCTGATCGGGCAGAACAAGGAGAAGCAGGACGAGTCGGCGCTTTACGCGTACGACGCCAAGACCGGCAATCTCCTTGGCGAGATCGAGCTGCCGCTCGGCGTCTTTGGGGCCCTGATGTCCTATATCGTCGACGGCAAGCAGTTCGTCATCGCCCCTGTGGGCGGCGCCGGCACGCCCTCGGAGCTTGTCGCGGTCCAGGTGAACTGACCTCAGCACTCACGCGATAGCCCGTCCCGCTCAGCGGGGCGGGCCAACATTTTCATTGCGGGCACGCGCCCGTTCAGCGGCGCGTGCCATGCAAACGGACCAATGGTGACAATGAACAAACACGCTCACGCTCGATGCGCCAAGGCGGCCGCGATGGCACTTCTGGCCACTGTCGCGTTCGGAATTCTTTCCGACCTCGCAAGAGCTGGCGGCATTCCTCGAAGCGAGCAGAGTGAAGCGGAAGCCCCGCCGACGAAGATTGCAGGGACGCCGCCGTTCGATCTCTCGGACCCGAAGAAGATCAAATCCGGCGAGAGCACCTTCAATTCCACGTGCGCCGCGTACTGCCACGGCCAGAATCCGACCCTGTTCGTGGATCGTACGGGACTGACGGAGGAGTACGTCTACAACACCATCCGCGACGGCGGAAAAGGCGCCACCCCGATGCCGCCCTGGGGCGACGTGTTCTCCCATGAAGAGATCTGGGAGCTCGTCGCCTATCTGAAGTCGCTCGGGAAATGGTGATGGGCATGACCGAGGCGCCCACTATTGCCGAGAAGCGGTGGAGCAATGCCGGAAGATCAGCAACTCGGTGCTCGTGCTCGAACAACCAGAGGATCGCCGAACGGTGATTGCGAGAGACACCCCAGTCGATCATGTGGGCTCGTCGTGGCGACGCTGCGCTGACACGTACAAACTCAGTGCATCTCACTTCAAAGGGCCGCACGTCGTGACGGCTCAGGAGCTCACCGCCGCCCGTGAGGGACTCGGATTGCTGCGCGCAGTTGCCGAGAGCGAGATCAAGCAGTTTCTCTGCCGCGTTGCCCCGGTCAACTACGTCGCGATACTGGCCGACTCCGCGGGGATCGCTGTCGATGTCGAGGGCACGAGGCCCATCGACAGCGACATCTCGCGGCTCGGCGTCCGTGCCGGTGCCGTGTGGAGCGAGCCGTTTGCCGGAACAAGCGGAATCGGAACGTCGCTTGTCGAACGGCGCGCGCTGACCATTCGCCGCAACGAACACTATTTTCATGCGTATGCGGGGTTGACCTGCATGGCCGCCCCGATCCGGGACTGGAATGGCGAAATCCTCGCCACGCTCGACGTGTCGTCGATGGCGAGCCTGTCCGAGGACACCCTGTCCTTTGTACTGGAGCTCATTGAGGCCACCGCGCGCCGCATCGAGCGGCGGCACTTCTTCGCACGCAACGCAAAGCGGCCCATCCTCCGCGTCCTCAGCCGCGTGGACGATATGGACGGCGACAGCATGCTCTTCGCGCTCGGCGACGATGGCCGCGTGGTCGAGTGTCTGGGCAGTGAGCCGTCAATGGACCGGACCGACCTCGTCGGATGTCTTCCATCGGGCTTCATGGAGATCAACTGGGACGGACCCGCCCACCATGCCCGGGACAGCGGCGTCCTCGAGCGTATCGGCATAGCGCGCTTGCGGGGGCTCGAGCACCCGTGCTTCGCAAGCTTGAAAACGCACATGGGCAGAAGTGCCGGAAAACGCGCGAAGCAGACCGCGCAACGCGCCGGCGCGCTCCATGACATACGGCTCACCCTCGACACTCTGGCCGGGGGCGACCCGACGCTGCGGAGCCAGACCACCACGATCAAGCGCCTTGCCGATCGTCGTCTGCCCATCCTTCTGCAAGGGGAGACCGGAACCGGAAAGGAGGAGTTCGCACGCGCCATCCACAACGCGGGGTCGCGGTCGCTAGGCCCTTTCGTCGCCATCGACTGCTCGTCGATCCCCGAGAGCCTGGTTGAAAGCGAGCTGTTCGGATACGAGACCGGAACCTTCACGGGCGGCAGGAGAGAAGGCCGGCGCGGCCGCATCGTCGAGGCTAACAACGGCACGCTATTTCTCGACGAAATCGGCGATATGCCCCTCACGCTGCAAACGCGCCTCCTGCGCGTCCTGGCGCGGCGAGAGGTAGTGCCGCTGGGAGGCGCCAAGCCGATCCCTGTCGACTTCAATGTCATCTGCGCGAGCCATCAAGATCTGCCCAAGATGGTGAAGGACGGCCGCTTTCGGCAGGACCTCTTCTTTCGCATTGCCGGCGTCCGCCTCGAATTGCCGCCGCTTCGCAAGAGGCAAGACAAGGAACGGATCATCTCGCAGGCGCTTGCCATCGAAGCGGCCGAAATGGGGATCTCTCCGTTGCCTGTACTCTCTCCTGCCGCCCTCGGGGTGCTGATGGCGCAGACGTGGCCGGGCAACATCCGCGAATTGCGCCTCGCGGTGCGCTATGCGCTCGCGAAGGCGACTGACGACGAAATCCATCCCGACGATCTTCCGAGCTGGCTCGACCTCTCCGCTTCGACGCCGGGAGAGAGCGGCGACGCGGCGCCTGCCGATATGGAGGACATGCCTCCGTCCGAGCTGGTTGCGGTTCTGGCGCGGCACAACTGGTGTGTTTCGGATGCCGCCGCGACGCTGAAGATCAACCGGCGCACGCTGCATCGCTGGATGCGGCGGCACTCCATCCTTCGGCCCAACCAAGTCTGACCGGAGGCTTCGTATGTCGCTCAATTTTAGCACGCCGGTGGCCGCGGGTTTGAACCGCAAGGGCCACGCCGTGTCGCCGGAAATCCGCCTTCCTCTGCCCGAGGAGCCTATGGAGCGGCTCGCAGATTCTTCTTCCTTCCTACCGCGAGCCGCTCCACTTTTTTCCGGTTGCAGAGACCATTGCTTCTCGGTGCTGCCGGCATCCCTCCCGAGGCCGGCTAGGTCGTGATCACGCGTCCTTTACCGCGGAAAGGGCTTCGGCGATCGCGTCCTTGATCTGGAGCCGACGCTTGCGAAGCTTCTCCTCCTCGAACTGATCCATCGGCTTGACGTTCGTCTCGGCCAAGTGCACCTGGTCGTTAACCTCGTCGTAGTCCTCAAGCAGACGCGCGAATTTCGCATCCGATACCTTAAGCTTGTGAATAGCCTCCACCTTGTCCGGGAATTCCTCTGCCAGCGTATGCGGCGTGTTCGACATGGGCCTTGCGCTCCGTAGCTACGTGCCAACCAGATTCAACATCGCATGACGCCTATCATTCGTTCCAGCCCGCGCTGTTGCGATCGATCAATCGCCCGGCATCCCTAGAGCGCGATCAGTTTTGGATGAAGCGGGATCGCGCTCCAGGTTTTTTGATGAGACCTATGATTCACGCTTCGTACTGATAGGGTCCGAAGCGATCGTGGTCTGGGGGCTTGCATCCGCTGTCCCTCCCGCTTATGCGGTTTGCTCCGCCAACGTCTCCCTATCGCGCCGGAAGATCGATGACACCGTCCCTCGGACCTCGCGTCCCTCCGATCGTCTCCGGCGCCGGGTTCCTGCTCCAGCGCTACGACGTCCTCTATTGCGATGTCTGGGGCGTCGTGCACGACGGCGTGCGGGCTTACGCGCGGGCCGTGGAGGCGCTGGTTCGCTTCCGGGAGCGCGGGGGGACTGTTATTCTGCTCACCAACGCGCCCGTGCCGATCCATCGCGTGGAGGCCATGCTGGAGGCGCGGCACGTTCGGCCCGAGGCCTACGACGGCATCGTCTCGTCAGGAGAGATCGCGCTCGCGCATCTGGCGGAGAAGTCATACCGGAGGGTGCACTTCATCGGACCGCGCGGCCGCGATGCGGCATTCTTCGAACGAGCGACGGCCGAGCATGCTCCGATCGAGACCGCCGAGGCCGTGGTCTGCACTGGGCTCGTCGACGACGTCAACGAGACGGTCGAGAGCTACCGGGATCTGCTCGCGCAGGCGCAGGCCCGCGCGTTGCCGTTCGTGTGCGCCAATCCGGATCTGGTGGTCGACGTCGGAGGGCGCCTCTTCCTTTGCGCGGGGGCGCTGGCGGACGCCTACGCGCACCTCGGCGGCGAGGTGTTCTGGGCCGGCAAGCCTCACCCCGCGGCCTATGCGACGGCGAAGGCCGAGGCCGAGCGGATCCGCGGCGGCCGGGTCACTACCGACAGGATCCTCGTCATCGGCGATGCCGTGCGGACGGATCTCGCGGGCGCCGAGATGGCCGGGCTCGACGCGCTGTTCGTCGCGGGCGGCATCCATCGGCGCGAGGCGATGACGGGAGATGCCATCGATCCGGAGAAGCTCGTCTCGCTGTTTCCCCCGGGCACACCGCCGGCGCTGGCGGCGATGGCCGGGCTTGCGTGGTGAGAGCGCTTTTTTCCTGCGAGCCGGGTCAGAGCTTGTGGGACATGCGGCGGCGCTTGGTCTCGAGGTAGTGCTCGTTGTGGGCGCCTGGCCGGATGACCACGGGGACGCGGTCGATGATCTCGATGCCTGCATCCTCCAGCGCTTCGATCTTGGCCGGGTTGTTCGTCATCAGGTGGATGCGCACGAAGCCGAGGTCTTGCAGGATCTCGGCGGCCAGCTCGTACTCGCGCGCGTCGATGGGCTCGCCGATCTCGATGTTGGCGTCCACCGTGTCGCGGCCCTGGTCCTGCAGCGCGTAGGCCTTGATCTTCTTGAACAGGCCGATGCCGCGCCCCTCATGGTAGGGCAGATAGATGAGAATGCCGTTGGGTGTCGCCGTAATGCGCCGCAGCGCCGCGTCGAGCTGGGCCCGGCAGTCGCACCGCAACGAATGGAAGATGTCGCCCGTGACGCAGCCCGAATGCACGCGTACGAGCGGGACCTCTCCCGCCTCGGGACCTTTGCCGCGATTGATCAGGGCCATGGCCTGGGTGTGCTCGTCCTTGCCCTGGTAGGCACGGGCCTCCAGCACGACCTCGATGCCGTCGAGCTCAATCGGCAACAGCGTGCGCGCCGAACGGTCGGTGTCGAGCTTCTTTGCCTGGACGCCGCTTGCCGGCATCGCATTGTCTCCTCGGTCTGGACCGGCTCGTGTCGGGAGGGGTCGCGGTGGGTGGACATGTTGTAGCACACGGCCCAACGCGCAAGGTGCGAAATAGACGCGAGACGGGCCTGCCGTATAGCATGGCGGCCTTGCCATCGGACAGAGCCCTCCTCGATGAGATCCCGCCTTATCCTTTTGATCCTGCTGGCTTCTCTGGCAACCCTCCCTGCCCATGCGACTCCATCGCCCAGCCCGGCGCCATCGCGCGCAGCCGAGGCCGAGATCGCGACCAAAGTCTCCGCCCTCATGGCGCGCATGACGCTCGCGGAGAAGATCGGCCAGCTCAACTTCCCGTCGCTCGCGTTCCCCTACGAGGACCAGCTCGCCACCGTCAGGCAGGGGCGTATCGGCAACATGCTCAACGTGGTGAATCCGGTCCACCTGCGGGCGTTCCAGGACGCGGCGCGAGCCTCCCGCCTTAAGATCCCGCTCCTGCTTGCCATCGATGCCATCCACGCGTTCCACATCACGTTCCCGACGCCGATTGCCTGGGCCGCGACATGGCGGCCGCAGCTCGCCCAGGATGCCGCGGAGATGATCGCCCGTCAGACGGCGCAGAACGGCATCAACCTCACGTTCGCGCCAATGATCGACATTTCGCGCGATCCCCGCTGGGGCCGCGTCATCGAAGGCGCGGGCGAGGACCCGTTCCTTGGCTCGGCCTTCGCGGCGGCGCGCGTGCGCGGATACCGCAAAGGCGGGCTCGCGACGGCGGCCAAGCATTTCGTCGGCTACGGGGCGCCGGAGGGCGGGCGCGACTACAACGGCGCGCAGATCTCGCTCTCGGAGCTGTTCGACCGCTACATCCCGCCGTTCGAAGCCGCGATCGACGCCGGGACGGAGACTGTGATGGCCTCGTTCAATACCGTCAACGGCGTGCCGGTGACGGCGAACCGCGCGCTGATCACCGACATCCTCAAGGAGCGGCTCGGCTTCGAGGGCATCGTGATGTCGGACTTCGCGGCCATCTACGAGCTCATCAACCACGGCGTTGCAGGCGACCTCGCGGAGGCCGCCCGCAAGGCGCTCAACGCCGGCATCGATCTCGACATGACGAGCAAGGCCTACGAGCGCCACCTCGAAAGCGCCGCGCGCGCGGGAGAGGTGCCGGCCGCGGAGATCGATGCGGCGGTGCGCCGCGTGCTGACCGTCAAGTACCGCATGGGGCTGTTCCCGGACTCGCCCGGCGGCGTGCGCAAGATTCCGTCGCCGGTTTCCGAGGCGAGCGTGCGCGCGACGGCGCGCGCCGTCGCCAGGGAGAGCTTCGTGCTGCTCAAGAACGACGGGGCGACGCTGCCGATCACGCCGCAATCGGGCACGGTGGCGCTCATCGGCGCGGCCGCGCTCGCGACCAGCGATCACTCCTGGTACGGGCCGGCCGGGCTCAAGAAACCCGAGACGGAGTCACTGCGCGATGCTCTCGAGAGCCGCATCGGCACGACGCAGGACCTGCTGTTCGCCGAAGGCTTCGCCGATCCTTGCGGTCTTTCGTTCAAGGACAAGGCCGGCGCGCTGGCGGCGGCCCGCGCGGCAAACTTGGTCGTGCTCGTCGTGGCGGAGGACTGCATCATCTCCGGCGAGGCGGCCTCGCGCGCGGATCTCGGGCTCACGGGCGTGCAGGGCGAGATGCTCGATGCGCTGGCCGAGGTCGGCAAGCCGATCGTGCTCGTGGTCGAGACCGGGCGGCCGCTCGCCCTTACGGAAGCCGTGGAGAAGGTCGCGGCGGTGATGGTCGCCTGGCATCCGGGGACCGAGGGGCGCACGGCGCTGGCCGAGGTGCTCACCGGCGAGGTCGCACCTTCGGGCAAGCTGCCGATGACGTTTCCACGCTCGGTCGGCCAGGTGCCGATCTCCTACGGCGACCTGCCCACGAGCCGGCCGGCGACGGGCGACCGCTATACCACCGGCTACGTGGACGAGAAGCCGACGCCGCTCTACCCGTTCGGACACGGGCTCAGCTACACGACCTTCGCCTATTCGGACTTGAAGACGAGCGTGCCGACGATGGCGCGCAACGGTCGGATCGAGATTCGCGTCGACGTGACGAACACCGGGACGCGCGCCGGCCATGAGGTGGTGCAGCTCTATACGCGCCAGCTCGTCGCGGCGCGGTCGCGGCCGCTGCGCGAGCTCAAGGGCTTCGAGAAGGTCGCGCTCAAGCCCGGCCAGCGGCGAACGGTGCGCTTCACGCTGGCGGCTGCCGACCTCGCCTACCATGACGACGAGGGGCGGCCCGTCATCGAGCCGGGCACGTTCGATGTGTTCGTGGGTGGAAGCTCGACCGCCGATCTCGAAGGGAGCTTCGAGGTTACGGAAGATTGAGTGAGTGGGGGCGTAGGCCCTGGGTCCCAGGGGCCGCAACCCAATCGTCACGCGCCGATCAGGCGCGCGTGCTCGATCTTGGGGCAGCGGTCCATGACGACGGTAAGGCCGGCCGCGCGGGCTTCGGCGGCAGCGGCCTCGTTGACGACGCCGATCTGCATCCAGACCGTCCTGATGCCCAGGCGGTCCTTCTCGCGGATGGCCGCACGCACGGCGTCGAGCGCGGCGTCCGGCCGGCGGAAGATGTCCACCACGTCGACGGGCTGGCGGATGGCGGCCAGGTCCTTGCGCACGGCGAGGCCCAGCACCTTGCGGCCTTCGAGCGTCGGATTGACGGGGACGATCTTGTAGCCCTTGGCCTTGAGGAAGCTCATGACGCCGTAGCTCGGGCGACCTGGGTTGTCGGAGGCACCTATGACGGCAAACGTGCGCGAGGTCTTCAGGATGCGCGCGATCTCCGCGTCGGCCGGCTCGGCGGCCGGCGCCGCATACGGCAACGTCACCCGGCCCGCGGCGTCGAGCGGCATGAAGGGATTGTAGGCGATCTCCCAAAGATGGCCGTCCGGATCGGAGAAGTAACCGATCTGCCCGCCCCAGAACGCCTTCTGCGACGGCTTGACGATGGTGGCGCCTGCCGCCTCAGCCTCGGCCAGCACGCGCGCCACGTCCTCCTCGGCGCGCACGTTGTGCGCAACGGCGATCCCCGAAAAGCCCACGCCGTTGTCTGGAATGCCCGCATCCTCGGCGAGCGCCTCGCGCCCCCACAGCGCCAGCACCACGCCGCCCGCATCATAGAAGGCGACATCCTCGGTCGAAGCGGAAGACGGCTTGAAGCCCAGCCGCTCGTAGAAGGCGCGTGCGCGGGCGATGTCGGCGACGCCGAGGGTGACGAAGGAGAGCCGCGGCTCCATCGTCAGCAGCCCTTCCACACCGGCGGACGCTTCTCCAGGAAGGCGCCGATGCCTTCGGCCGCGTCACGCGCCATCATGTTCTCGACCATGACGGAGGCCGCATACGCATACGCCTCGGCGAGCGGCTGCTCGATCTGCCGGTAGAAGGCCTCCTTGCCAATGGCGACGGTCGCCGGCGATTTCGCGGCGATGATGCGGGCCATGGCAAGCGCCTCGTCGAGCACGCGCTCGGGCGCGACGACGCGGTTGACAAGGCCGTAGCGCTCGGCCTCCTCGGCGGAGAGCATCTCGCCGAGCAGCAGCATCTCCATGGCGCGCTTGCGCGAGACGTTGCGCGAGAGCGCCACCATCGGCGTCGAGCAGAAGAGGCCGATGTTGACGCCCGGCGTGGCGAACGTCGCAGTGGAGGCGGCGACGGCGAGATCGCAGGTGGCGACGAGCTGGCAGCCGGCCGCGGTGGCGACGCCCTGCACGGCGGCGATCACCGGCTTGGGGCTGTTTACGATCGCCTGCATGAGCCGGGCACACGCCTGCATGGTGTCGGCATAGAAGGCGCGGCCGCCGTCCGCATCGGCGCGGTGGCGGGTCAGCTCCTTGAGGTCGTGGCCCGCGGAAAAGACCCGGCCTGTCGCCGTTAGGACGACAGCCGCCACGTCCGGCTCGCGGGAAAGCCGTGCGACGGCCTCGTCGAGGGCGGCGATCACCTGCCGCGACAGGCTGTTGCGCGTCGCGGGCGCGTCGAGCGTGATCACCGCGATGCCGGGCTCAGGCCGCGCGATGCGCACGGCCTCTGCCTCGCCCACTGGCGACAGCGCATCCGCAGACTTGGTGTCGGTGGTCACGGGGGACGGCGCCCTACGACAGGCCCTCTTGCTCGACCGCTTACGGTGCCGGCGGCTCTCCCTCTTCGGGGCCGCTCTCGCCGGCCTCCTCGGGGATCAGCGCCTCGATCTCCGCAATATGCTTCTTTACGACGTCGATGTTGCCCTTGAACTTGAGCGGCTGCGACGCGGCGATCTCCTGCGTCAGGTCGTCGACGGCGAGCTTCTTGTCCTCCGCCGGGATCGACTCGTCGGCCTTGATGTCCTCGAGCTCCTTCTTCATCTTCTCGATCGGATCGGTGAACTCGCCCGACGAGCGGTCGAGGCCGTCGAGGATCAGCGTGATGTTGGCGCCAACGTCCTCGAACTCCGCAAAGCTCCCGAAGCCGTGCTTCTTGGCGATGTCCTCGAGATCCTTGGTCAACGCCGCATCGGGGGATTCGCCGCCTTCAACGAGCTTGCTTGCGAGCGGCGCAAAATCCTTCTGTGCCGAGATGAACGATTTCACCATGGGGTCGGTGAGCTCGATCTGCTTGAACTCCTGAGCCGCAGCGCCCAGCGCTCCTGCGGCGGCCACGCCCGCGCTCAAGCCGAGTACCAGCGCCAGCGACTTAAGGCGTGAAAAAAAAGTGCTCATCAGGCGTAACCTCCCCTTCCTCGGATCGCGTTGCTTTCCCCAGCGCGTCGCTCCTATGCCGACACCTAAGATCAAACTGAGACGGATCTAAGAACAGCCGGCCCACGGCGCTCCCAGCGCATCACGCCGGAAGCATCCGAGCAACGTACCGTACCGGCGTGAGGAAACGCTCGCCAGACACATCGCAGTCGAATGGGCTACACCGATGGGAGGGCCTCGGCAAGAACGGTTAACGGAAGGATGCTCCATCCGCCCCTGAATATATATATGGTATTTTGATACCGTATATATGGTTTCATTTTACCGTTACTATTATAGTGCTGATATTTCTTGATTATTTATTTTTGTGTGGCGATTGACTGCTCTTTCGACGCAGCGTACACAGCCCACTTTCCGCGGCGCTCCATCGGAGCCGCCGGTTCTTCCAACTCTCAGGCAGGAGCGCTTCCCGCCATGAAGACTTTCGTCGCCAAGCCCGGCGAGGTGGACAAGACGTGGGTGCTGATCGACGCCGAGGGCCTCGTCGTCGGCCGTCTCGCCGCGCTCATCGCCACGCGCCTCAAGGGCAAGCACAAGCCCATCTATACGCCGCATGTCGATTGCGGCGACAACGTCATCGTCGTCAACGCCGAAAAGGTCGTCCTGACCGGAAACAAGCGTGAGGGCAAGGAATACTTCCGTCACACCGGCTATCCGGGCGGCATCAAGACCACGACGCCGAAGCGCATCCTCGAGGGCCGCTTCCCGGAGCGCGTC
>NZ_JADZBI010000244.1 GCF_020852195.1 Hyphomicrobium sp.
CGCCACGAGGTGTGCGGGGACCGCGGCGCGGCGCGCCGCCCGCGCCGGTCGCCGCCGTTGGCGAGGGCGCGGCTCAGGCGCCGCTCCTGCGGCCGGCGGCGCCGGGACCGGCCGAGGCGGCCGGCTGACGGCAGCCTGCTACTTCACGTACGCTTGGTCGATGTTGCGCGCCTTGTCGAGGTTGACGATGGCCTCCCGGCCGACCAGCACCTCGATATGCGCCGAGGCGAGATCCGTGCCGTTGAAGTCCGCACCCGTCACGTTGGCGCCGTTGAGATCGGCGCCGCCGAGCGCGGCACCGGCGAGAATGCTGCCCGACAGATTGGCGTCCTTGAGCGAGGCGAACTCGAGCACGGCGCCGATCAGCCCAGCCCGTGTCAGCGTCGCGCCGTCCAGCTTGGCCGAGCGCAGGACGAACGGATGACGCCGGCTTTCGCGCGCCGGCTTGCCGTCCGTCATGTTGATGCCATCGAGATGCGCGCCGACGAGGCTCGCTTGCGTGAGGTCGCTGGCGAGGCGCGCATGCGAGAGGTTGGCGCCGTCGAGCTTGGCGCGGATGAGCTGGGCCGAGATGACGCGCGCGCCTTCCAGGTTGGCGCCCGTGAGGTCTGCTTCGACTCCCCACGCCTGATCGAGGTTGGCTCCTTTGAGGTTGGCTCCCGCGAGCTTGGTGCCGTTGATGCGCGCCGACTGCAGATTGGCGCCGTGCAGATCGAGCCCCGAGAGGTCGAGCTTGTTGAGCTGCTTGCCGCTGAGGTCGACGCCGCCTGCGTCGCCCGCAGCCTTGATCGCGGCCTCGACGTCGGCCCGTGTCATGTCGGCCTTGGTGAAGGCCTCCGAGTTGAGGTCGATGTATTGCCAGAGATCCTGCGCCGAGACCGTGGCCGGCGCGGCGGCCAGGGCCATCCCGCAGGCAAGAGCTAATATCGTCCTGGGCCTCATGCCCATCCTCCCTGGTTGTTGGTTGGCAGGCACTCTAGCCGACGCGCACCGGCCTGAACACTCACGCCGCAGCCTCGATCGCCTTCCGAGCCAGGGTGCGGGCTTTCGCCAGATCGGCGACGAAGGCCGTGTAGGCTGCGCGCTTTGCCGCCGCGTCGGGGAGGCGGAGCAGGTACGACGGATGCACGGTGATGAAACCCGGCCACGCACCGAACCGTGCCGGGCCGCGGCACTTCGTGATCGGAAGCGCCTTGCCGGCGAGCGCCAGCACCGCCGTCGCCCCGAGCGCGACCACCAGGGCGGGCTGCACGAGCTCGAGCTCCTTCATCAGCCACCAGCGGTAATGGCGCACCTCCCCGGTGGTCGGCTTCTGGTGCAGGCGCCGCTTGCCGCGCTGCTCGAACTTGAAATGCTTGACCGCGTTCGTGACGTAGCACGCATCGCGCTCGATGCCGGCCTCCGCCATGGCGCGCGTGAGAAGCTGCCCGGCCGGGCCGACGAATGGGCGCCCCTCGATATCCTCCTGATCGCCTGGCTGCTCACCGACGAAGGCGATTGCCGGCCGCAGCGGGCCCTCGCCGAGCACGGCGCGCTTGCCGCCGTGCACGAACGGTTCGGCGGCCGTGATGATGGCATTGAGCTCGGCCAGCGTCTTTGGCGCATCCTCGATGGCGAGGACGGCCTCGGTGGGGGCTTTCCTGCGGGGCGTGTCCGGCGCCTTTTTCATGATCGTCTCAACGCGCGAGCCGGCCGATCGAAGCAGGTACGGGATCAATTTTGTTTCCGGCATGTTGCGCCAGTACTTTTTCGGCATCTCCTTCTGCATCTGCGCGACGTTGGTACGCGCCGGGTTGAACGTGCTGGCGTAGTAGCTGGCCCAGCCGGCCTCGAAGTCGTCCGACGGCGGCGCATCCTCGCGGCGCGCGGGCGGTCCGACCGTCAGCGTCTCTCCGTCCCAGAGCAGCGATCCGACGGGCGTCAGGATCGACCAAGTGAGGCTGCGGAAGCGGTCGACGAAAAAGTCGGCCGTGGCCTCGAGGATGAAATGGTCGGGCTCGAACCAGGCCACGTAGCGCTCGCCGTCCGAACCCTCCACGCGCCGAAAGCGCAGGAAGGCGTGCATCTTGTGCAGGTCGCGGCGGACGGCTTTCTCCATCATGGCGAGGCGGAACACCAGCGGGTCGCTCGCCACGTCGAGCAGGGCTGGCTCGCCATGCGTCATGCGCCAGACGAGCGTATAGAGCAGCCCATAGCGCTCGGCATCGCGGTGGCACACGACGTGACCGATCAATTCGCAGGCCGCGCGGGACAGCGCGACCGGCGCAGATTCGTCCGCCATCGCCTCCCCGAACAGCGAGAGCGCGGCCTCGCTCTGCCAGACGACGTGCTCCGGCGCCACGTCTCGCGCGATCAGCGCGCGCACGGCCTTGCGGAAGCCGTCCAGATCGGCGCCCGGCTTGAGCGTGACTGCGACCGTCACCATCAGAGGAGGCTCAGTTGCGCGGGCCGCGCGAAGCGGCGGCTGAGGTCGGCCCGGTCCGTCAAACGCACCGGCCGGTGATCGGCCGCGATGAGGAACGGCGCTGCGCGCTTGAAAGAGACCGTGAGCCGCTGGACGTCCGCCGCGCTGAGCCGCGTATGGCGCCGCGCGGCGATGATCTTGTCGACCGCGCGGGCGCCGAGGCCGGGCACGCGCAACAGGAGCTCGCGCGGGCCGGTGTTGACGTCGACCGGAAACACGCCGCGGTTCTTGAGCGCCCAGGCGAGCTTCGGATCGATCGTGAGATCGAGCATGCCGCCGGCGCTACTGGCGGCGATCTCGTCGATCGAGAAGCCGTAGTAACGGAGCAGCCAGTCGGCCTGATAGAGCCGGTGCTCGCGCGCGAGCGGCGGCGGCTTGGGCGGCAGCAGGCTGCTTGCATGATCGATCGGGCTGAAGGCGGAGTAGTACACGCGCGAGAGCTTGAAGCGGCCATAGAGCGAAGCGCTCGTCGCCAGAAGCTCCGTGTCCGTGGTTTCGTCCGCGCCGACGATCACCTGCGTGCTCTGTCCCGCGGGCGAGAAGCGCCGCTTCTCCGCGCGCGCCTCGCTGATCCGCTCGTGCATTTGGCCCATCGCGGTCTCGATGGTCGCCCCGTTCTTCTCGGGGGCGAGGCGCTCGAGGCTCGCGCGCGTCGGCAGCTCGACGTTGATCGACAGGCGGTCCGCCCACAGGCCCGCCTGCTCGATCAGCCACGGGCTCGCCTCGGGAATGGTCTTGAGGTGGATGTAGCCGGCGAAGCCGTGATCGCGCCGCAGCCGCTTGGCCACCAGCATCATCTGCTCCATCGTGTAGTCCGGGGACCGGATGATTCCCGACGACAGGAACAGCCCTTCGATGCAGTTGCGCTTGTAGAACTCGGTCGTCAGCGTCACGACCTCGTCGACCGTGAAGCGGGCGCGGCGCACGTTGGACGACCGCCGATTGATGCAGTAGGCGCAATCGAACAGACAGGCATTGGTGAGCAGGATCTTGAGCAGCGATACGCAGCGCCCGTCCGGGGTGTAGGCGTGGCAGATGCCGGCGCCGGTGGTCGAGCCCAGGCCGCCTTTGGCCGCCGCCCGCTTCGGCGCCCCGGACGACGCGCAGGATGCGTCGTACTTGGCGGCATCGGCGAGGATCTTGAGCTTGTCGAACAACTCCAAGGGCTGCACTCCACTCTTTTGTTCTTGTTATGTTCTCATCATTGGCGCATGTCAACCCGCGGGCCTCATCGAGGGATCGAGGTGCGCCCCGCCGCCGCTTCGCCGCGCATCTGGCGGCGCCGGCCCATCACCCACGGCCACAGCAGGTTAAGCGCAAGGCCGCCCATGACCAGCCCGGCGGCCAAAAGCTTCCAGTCCTGCAGCGGCTCGCCGAGCCACAACGCCGACGCGCCCATTCCGAACACCGGCACCAGGAGTGCCATCGGCGCAATCGTCGCCACCGGATAGCGTGCGAGCAGCCAGCCCCACATGGCATAGCCGAACAGCGTGTTGCCGACCGCCTGCCAGAGCACGGCGCCCCACGTCGCAGCGTCCGCGTTGGCGAGCCCGTTGCGGATTGCGGCGGCGCCTTCGAACAGGAGCGAGAGGGCGATGAGCGGCGGCACCGAAAACAGGCTGGCCCACACCACGTAGGCGACCATGTCGACGTTGGGCGTCGCGCGCACGACGATGTTGCTGCCAGCCCACGCCGCCGCCGCGATCAGCACCAGCGCCAGCCCGAGCGCCGTCGTGTGCCCGTCGGTGTGCAGGAGGATGATGGCGAGACCCGCCATCGTCACCGCGAGCGCCGCGATCTGCACGCGATGCACGCGCTCGCCGCTGAGCAGCACCGCTAGCCCGATGGTGAAAAACACCTGCGTCTGCACGACCAGCGAGGCGAGCCCCGGCGTCACGTGCCCGTTGATGGCGATGTACAGAATTCCGAACTGCCCGACGCCGACCAGCAACCCGTAAGCGGCGAGATTGCTCCACGGCACGGCCGGACGCTTGAGGAACAGCACGGCGGGAAAGAGCGAGCAGAGAAAGCGCAGCGCCGCGAACAGGAGCGGCGGCAGGTGCTCGAGACCGATGTGGATGACGACGAAGTTGGAGCCCCAGACAGCCGTCACCGCGAGCGCGAGGAGCGCGTGGCGCAAGGACAGGCTGTGTGAGGTGGGGCTCAAGAGGCGAGAGCAGTTCGGCTCGGATCGTCAGTTGGTCGAAACGGTCGCGGCAAGCGGCGCACGGCTCGTGCCGAACCCGTGCATGCGCAGCGCCCACTGCAGCGCCACGATAAATCCTTTTACCGGCTGCAGCAGCGCCAGCGTCAGCGCGAGCGTGAGCGGCAGCCAGACCGAGAGATGCAGCCACACCGGCCACGCATAGCGGAACTCGACCCAGAGCACGAGCCCGACCACGATATGCCCGACGATGGACATGACGATGTAGGCCGGCATGTCGTCGGCGCGATGGTGATGCAGCGCCTCGCCGCAGGCCCCACACGTATCGACAACCTTGAGGTATTTCCGGAACAGGGCACCCTCGCCGCAGGCGGGGCACTTGCAGCGCGCACCGCGCCCGAGCGCAACGGCCATGGTCGGTTCCGAGGGTGTCATGTGAGCCTCCTGTTGTGCGAGCTGCGCGCTTGATGTCCATGTCATAGACGTGATTGTATGGATCTACAATGCGCGATATGACTTACTTGTATGGATTGGATACCTACAATCGTTGACCGTCAGGGCCCTTTGTACCAGCGCATCGTCACCGCGCTGGCGGAGGACATCGCGGCCGGGCGTCTGCGCCAGGGACAGGCGCTGCCGACCCATCGCAGGCTCGCGCGAGCCCTCGGCGTCGACCTGACGACGGTCACGCGCGCCTACGCGGAGGCCAGGCGCCAGGGCTTGACGGAAGCCACCGTTGGCCGCGGCACCTTCGTGAAGGGCCTGCCGTCGCCGGCGCTGCGCTCTGCGGCAACGCCCGGCATCGATCTCTCCATGAACCTGCCGCCGCAGCCGGCCGAGGCCGACCTCGACGCGCGGTTCGCGAAGGCGCTGTCGGACATACGCGCCGAGTCCGGGCTCGCGGCCTACCTCACGTATCAGCAGCCGGGCGGCACGGCGGCCGAGCGCCAGGCGGCTGCCGAATGGCTGCAGGCGCTGGTGCCCGGCATCACGCCGGACCGCCTGATCCTCGCGCCGGGCACGCAGGCGGCGCTCTTTTGCCTGCTGCTGGCGCACGCCGCGCCAGGCGATTCCATGCTCACCGAGCGCCTGACCTACCCCGGCCTCAAGGCGGCCGCGTCGGCGGCGGGCATCCGCCTCATCGGCCTCGACATGGACGAGGCGGGCATCGTGCCGGCGGCCCTCGATCGCGCCGCCCGCGCCGGGGCCGCCAGGCTCGTCTACCTGCTGCCGACGCTGCACAACCCGACAACCGCCACCATGCCGGCCGAGCGGCGCGCGCGCATCGCCGACATCGTGCGCAAGCGCGGCCTGACGCTGATCGAGGACGACCCGTACTCATTTCTCGCCCCCGGCCTTGCGCCGCTGTCGACGCTGATCCCCGAGCGCGCCTACCTGGCGGCCAGCCTCTCGAAATGCATCGCGCCGGGCCTGCGCACGTCTCTTGTCGTCACACCGGATGCGGAGGCTGCAGCACGCCTCGCGGGCCTCCTGCGCGCAACGCTGCAGATGCCGGCGCCGCTGATGGCTGCGGTTGCCACGCGCTGGATGCGCGACGGCACCGCCGAAGCCATCATGACGGCCGTTCGTTCTGAGGCTGCAGCGCGCCAGCAGCTCGCCCGCGAGGCCCTCGCACCCCATGCCTACGCCGCGCATCCCAGCGGCCATCACATCTGGCTGCCGCTGCCCGCCCACTGGCCAGCGGCGCGTTTCGCCGCCCACCTGCACGGCCGCGGCCTCGCCGTGGTGACGGGAGACGCCTTCGCCACCGATGCCGCGCCTCCGAACGCCATCCGCCTCGCGCTCGGCGCCGCACGCAGCCGCGTTCAGCTCGCGAAGGCCCTCGACATCCTCGCCGACGCGCTGGAGCAGCGCGCTCCCGACGCGGTCATTGTCTGACCCGCTCCTGATCGGACCGTCGGCGCGTAATGCGGCTAGGTGTCTGGACGCCGGCCCTCGCCGGAGTGACGGGTTTGTCGGGCAGGCGTTCGCAACAAAGAATACGTCATCCTGGCGGAGGCCGGGATCCAGACACGTCGAGGAACGGGCGATGTGGTTTCCTCCTCGATTCCGCCCGCGCCCGACCTGCCGCCGCGAGCAGCGCGCCGGCGGTGTAGATGGCAAGCCCCACGGCCGTCGCCTGCGAGTAGTCCACACGCCCCTCGGCCATCTGCATCACGAGCACTACAACCGGGATCAGCGCTGTCGCCGCGCCGAGGGTAAGCGCGGATGTCAGCGAGACCGCCTTCTGCACCGCGTAGATCGGGAACGCCAGCACGGCGAGCCCCACCGCGACCGCGGCCAGAAGATCGGCGGGCGGCAAGGAGCCCTTGTCGTCGAGCCCAAGGAGATAGCCGCCGGCGGCCAGCAGCAGGTAGAGCGGGAAGCGCAGCGCGAACACGGCCGTGGGGCTGACGCCCCGCGCACTTAGGCGATAGCTGGCGAGAAGCATGCCGGACATCGCTACGCCGGAGAGGACGGAAAACAGGAGGCCGGCCGCGGCGACCGCACCGCCGCCGCGCACGAAGCCCGAAAGTCCAGCCAGTGTCGTGACCGCGAGCGCGACGAGACCGAGCGCGAGCACGGCAAGCCCCGTGCGTTCCCATCCATGCAGCGGGGTCTGGGCCGGCGTCCACGCGCGCGCCGCCACCACCGCGAGCGGAATGACGCCCGAGAAGACCGTGAAGGCGACGGCCGGCTCGATGAGCTGGATCGCGCCGAGATAGGCGAGCCACCCCGCGGCCGACGATACGTTGAGCATGGCGAGCAGGCCGGGCATGGCGCGTGCCGTCTGCAACTCATGCGGCACGCGCCAGAGGACGGCAACGAGGCAGCCGAGCGACGACAGCCCGAACACGAGGAACCCGATCAGGAAGGAATCCATCCGCTGCAGGAAGCTGCCGAACAGCACCGCCTGCGCCGCGTCGAGCACGACGAACGTGGCGCACCAGAGGGGCCCGTGTGCACGCGAGGACATGGCAGCCTGCAATGGGAAAGGCGAGGGATGGAACGTCCCCCAAAATCACCGCTGCCCTAGCGAAAGGCAAGCGCCGCTCCGCTGCGCAGCTGTCGCCCGTGCCGGCGAGCAGGTTTAGGCCGCCTCCTGCTCAAGCACGGCGTAGGCGTCCTCGGCGCGCTCGTAGATCTGCGTCTCGAGCCCGCGCCGCCGGAGCGCGTCCTGCAGCTTCTGGCGCGTGATGGCGCTCGTCGCGTAGCGCGCCATGCGTGCGTAATAGGTCTTGTGGACGTGCGCGACCATGTCCGCGTAGACGTCGTAGAGGTCCTCGGCGATCCGGCAGCCGTCCTGGTTGATCACGGCGTTGACCCGCCGCCCGGCCGCCTTGCAGGCGTCCGAGATGGCTTTCTGAAGATCCGTGACGTCGGCCTTCTTGCGCGCGCTCCAGGCCTCGAGGTTGACCGACAGGATGTTGCGCGCGGCGTCGTAGCTGATGCGGTCCTTGAGCCCCTCGTTGAGGAGGTCCGCGAGCAGGCCCATCGGCTGGTCGCGGAAGATGGCGGGGTTCATCGGCACCGGCCTGTGGATGTGCGGCTTGAAGGCCATGTGCGGGAGGATGTCGCGCTCGATGTCGATGCCGGGCGCCACCTCAATCAGCTCGAGCCCGTGGTCCGTGAGCTGGAACACGCAGCGCTCGGTGACGTAGAGCACGGGTTGGCTGCGTTCGGCGGCGTAGGTGCCGGAGAACGTCACCTGCTCGACCTGCTTCACGAACTTCCTCGCGCGCCCCTCCTTGACGATGCGGAGCTTGCCGTCCTCGATGGCAACCTCAAGCCCGCCGGCCGTGAAGGTGCCCGCGAACACCACCGCGCGCGCGTTCTGCGAGATGTCGATGAAGCCGCCGCAGCCGTTGAGGCGCCCACCGAACTTGCTCGTGTTGACGTTGCCGAGGCTGTCGCATTCCGCCATGCCCAGGCAGGTGAGGTCGAGCCCGCCGCCGTGGTAGAAATCGAACATCTGGTTCTGGTCGATGATCGAGTGCGCGTTGGCCGAGGCGCCGAAACTCGATCCGCCCGCGAGCACGCCGCCGACCGCGCCGGCCTCGGTGGTCATCACGAGGTAGGGCGTGACCTTCTCCTCGTTGGCGACGTTGGCGACGCCGTCGGGGGCGCCCACGCCGAGGTTGATGACGCCGTTCGGCGGCAGCTCGAAGGCGGCGCGCCGCGCGATGATCTTGCGCTCGTCGAGCGCCATGCAGGGTAGGCTGTCCACCGTCACGCGCACCTCGCCGGCAAGGCCCGGATCGTAGACGACGCCATAATTCATGCGGTGCATCTCGGGCGGATCGGCGACCACCACGCAGTCGACGAGGATGCCGGGAACCTTGACGTCCTTCGGCTTGATGGAGCCGGCCTCAACCAGGCGCTCGACCTGCGCGATGACGACGCCGCCGTTGTTGTGCGCCGCCATGGCCTGCGCCAGCACGTCGAGCGTCAGGCACTCCCTCTCCATGCTGAGGTTGCCGAGGGGATCGGCGCTGGTGGCACGGATCAGGGCGACGTTGATGGGCGTCGCCTTGTAGAAAAGCCACTCCTTGCCGTCGACCTCGACCAGCTTGACGAGATCCTCCTTCGTCACGGTGTTGACCTTGCCGCCGCCGAGGCGCGGATCGACATAGGTGTGCAGGCCGACCTTGGTGAAAAGCCCCGGGCTGCCCGAGGCGCAGCTCCGATAGAGCTTCGAGATTACGCCCTGGGGCAGGTTGTAGCCCTGGATCTTGTTGTCTTGCGCCGCCTCGGCGACCTTCGGCATGCGCCCGAAGTTGGCGGCGATAACGCGTTTCAACAGCCCTTCGTGATGCAGCCGGCCCGTGCCGAGGCCTTTGCTGTCGCCGGCGCCGGCGCACATGATGAGCGTGAGATCGCGCGGCGCGCGCGTCTCGACGTAGCGCTTCTCGAGGGCCGCATGCAGCATCTCGGGAATGCAGCTCTGCACGAATCCCGTCGTCGCGATGACGTCGCCGTCACGGATGCGCGCGATCGCGTCTTCGGCCGAAAAGACCTTTGTGGTCGGCATGGTCGGTTTCCCCCGGGGATGGCCTCCACTCTTTTCGCGCCGCCCGGGTGCGTGCGGAACGATCGGTAGAGTGCTCGAATTTCCGCGCGGAGGATACGGGAGCGGGACGGCGACGGGCAACGACCCGAACGCGCAGCCAATCGTCCTACTCAACGGGGTGATTTGCGACCTACCCACCCCCGGGAGGGGCGTCGGCGCGGCGGCCTGGGGCCTGAGCCACACCTTCGCCGGAATTGATAAGCCCATTGCCGGGGTGCGATGAGATCGGCCGGGGGGAACGAGGGGAGGGAACCGAATGACCCAGTTGAGGAGCGGCGTGCCTCAGGACGCCGCCGACATCACCACGGACAATGCCAGGCACTTCTCGGGCGGGATGGCGGCCACGCTGCTCTCGGCCGTGGCCGTGCTGTTCTCGGGCTTCAGCCTTTGGGACACCACGCTCAAGAGCGCGGACCTGCGCGTCTACGTGCCCCGCGTGATCTACTACGCGGCGCCCTACACCAACACCAACTTCGAGATGATCTCGATCCCGGTCACGCTCTCCAACGAGGGCGCTCAGACCGGCACGGCGCTGCACATGGACCTCGCCGTCACCGATCCCAGAACCAAGCAGACCAAGCATTTCTACGCCGCCGAACTCGGCGTCTGGTCTATGGAGCGCACGCGCACCCGCAGCTATACGGGCTTCGCGCCGCTGCCGCTCGAAGGGCGCTCGAGCCGCACGGAGCAGATCATCTTCTATACCCGCGGCGAGGAGGAGAAACCCGAGCAGATCATCCGCGAGGTGGGACCCTACGAGTTCACCCTGACCGTGACGCCCGCGAGGGAGACGGGCGGCCTCGGCAGCCTGTTGGGCCAGCAAGGACCCGCCAAGCCGATCTCCGTGTCCTTCGAGCGCGTTCTCCCCTTCTACGACGCACGCGCCTTCGAGAACGGCACCATCTTCATGCATGCCAAGGACTGGACGTCGTCGTCCAACACGGCGCCGGAGTAGGGGCCTGCGGGTAAGGGGGCGACCGCATTGACTTGGCGCCGGCTGGCGCCATAGTTAACGGCGCCTCTTCCTACCGGCGCGAGGGCCCACCCATGAAACGGATGCTGACGGTTGCCGCCGCGCTGCTGGCCGGTCTGGCGGCGTGGCTCGGCGGCGCTGTGGCCCAGCAATCAGGCGGCTTCTCGACCACGGCCCGGAACGCAATCCTGATGGATTACGACTCCGGCTCTATCATCTACCAGAAGGCCGCCGACGAGTTGGTGCCGCCAGCGAGCATGAGCAAGCTCATGACGCTGGCCGTGCTGTTCCGCGCGCTGAAGGACGGGAAATACACGCCCGAGACCGAGTTCCAGACCAGCGAGAACGCCTGGCGGACCGGCGGCGCGCCCTCGGGCACCGCCGCCATGTTCATTCCGATCCACAACAAGACGCCGATCAGCGAGCTGATCCAGGGTATCGCGGTGCAGTCGGGCAACGACGCGGCCATCACGGTCGCCGAGGGCATGGCGGGCTCCGTGGACGCGTTCGCGAAGATGATGGAGGCGGAGGCGCGCCGCATCGGCCTCGAGAAATCGACCTTCCGCAACCCGACCGGCCTGCCCCATCCCCAGCATCTGATGACGGCGCGCGAGCTCGCCGAGCTTGCCCGCTACATCATCAAGACCTACCCGGACCAGTACAAGGTCTTCAGCCAGCGGGAGTTCGCCTACCGCAGGCACAAATTCTACAACCGCAACCCGCTGCTCTCAGCGGACATCGGCGTGGACGGCATGAAGACCGGCCATACGCGCGAGGCGGGCTACGGCATGGTCGTCTCGTCGGTGAGGGACGGCCGCCGGCTGATCGGCGTCGTCCTCGGCTTCGAGAATGAAAAGGAGCGTCAGTCCGAGACGCGGCGCATGCTGGAATGGGGGGCCAAGAGCGTCTCCAGCGCCAAGCTGTTCAACGCCGGCGAGTCGGTCGGCTATGCCCGTGTCTGGGGCGGAACGGATTTCTACGTGCCGCTCGCCGGCGACGGCGAGCTCGAGGTCATTCTGCCCAAGTTTCCGCTCAACCAGAAGATTCGCGGCGAGATCGTCTACGAGGGACCGCTGAAGCCGCCGGTCAAGAAGGGCGACCAGGTGGCCATGTTCCGCGTCACGAGCACCGTGCCCGGCAGCAACGAGCCGATCGCCGTGAGCGAGACGCCGCTCTACGCGGAGAACGATGTCGAAGAGGCGAGCTTCTATTGGCGCGGCGTCGACTCGCTCCTCCACCTCGCCCTCCGCCTCATCCCGCTTTGATCCCGACCTCTCCTCGCCCCTCACGTCGTGGCCGGGGTCATCGCGGCGCAATGTTTTGCATCGACACCCAGCCATCCAGGGCCAAGCGCTCTCTATTTGCCGTTGCTGCTGGGAGACGTACCTAAATTCCCGATCTTCATCGGAATGACGACTTTTTGTTCGCCATCCCGATGAAGATCGGGATTTAGGCAAGCTTCGGAACGCCCGACATTCAGGCCGCTTCCATCCGTCTCGAACTGCCACTAGTCTCCGCCGCCATGACGCGTGGAAAGTTCATCACCTTCGAAGGCGGCGAGGGCGCGGGCAAGTCTACACAGGTGGCCTTGCTGGCAGAGCGCCTGCGCGCGGCCGGGCTTGCGACCGTCATCACGCGCGAGCCGGGCGGCACGCCGCTCGGCGAGAGCATCCGCGCGCTCGTTCTGGACGCCGAGCCCGAGCACGTCACCGAGCTCTTGCTGTTCGCGGCCGCGCGCGCCGAGCACGTGGCCAAGGTCATCCGCCCCGCGCTCGCGCACGGCACGTGGGTCGTCTCCGACCGCTTCGTGGATTCGACACGCGTCTACCAGGGCGTGCTCGGCGGCGTGTCGAGCGCGCTGATCGCCGCCGTCGAGGCCGGCAGCGTGGCGCCCACCTTTCCCGACCTGACCGTGATCCTCGACATTCCGGCCGGCGAGGGGCAGCGGCGCACGGAGGCGCGCGGTGCGCTCTCCCGTTTCGATGCGGCGGACGCGGACTATCACGAGCGGCTGCGCCAGGCATTCCGCGACATTGCCCGCGCCGAGCCTCAGCGCTGCCTTGTGATCGACGGCACGCTGAAGCCCGACGCCATCGCGGACCACGTCTGGCGGGCCGTCGAGCAGCGCCTTCTCGCCGGAGCCCGCTGATGCCGTGCCGACCTCCGCCCCCTCACCCGGCCGCGATCTCGCG
>NZ_JADZBI010000245.1 GCF_020852195.1 Hyphomicrobium sp.
ATCGAGCTCGCCGTCGAGCGCATGCTCCGACGCGGTCCGCTGCAGCGCAAGCTGATGCGCAACCTCAAGATCTACAAGGGTGCCGAGCATCCGCACGCGGCGCAGACGCCGACGAAGCTCGACATCGCCGCTCTCAATCGCACGAACGCGAGGGCCTGACAGTCATGGTGCAGGAAACCAAGTCTCTGGACGATCTCGGCGCCCTCAAGGGGGCCACTCCCGCCGATGCGCCGGTTCACGTGCAGAAGCTCGACAGCTTCGGGCGCGCCTATGCCACCGGCAAGCGCAAGGACGCCGTGGCCCGCGTCTGGATCAAGCCCGGCCGGGGCCAGATCACGGTCAACAAGAAAGACTACAAGCAGTATTTCGCGCGGCCCGTGCTGCAGATGCTGCTCCAGCAGCCGCTCGCGGCCGCCAACCGGGCGACGCAGTTCGACATCGTCGTCACGGTCGCCGGCGGCGGGCTTTCGGGCCAGGCCGGCGCCGTCCGCCACGGCATCTCCAAGGCGCTCACCTACTACGAGCCGGAGCTGCGCGGCGTGCTCAAGAAGGGGGGCTTCCTGACCCGCGACAGCCGCACCGTGGAACGCAAGAAGTACGGCCGCGCCAAGGCGCGCCGCAGCTTCCAGTTCTCGAAGCGCTGATCCGGCGCGACCTTTTCGCCAAATACCTACAGCCCGCCCCCTAAGGCGGGCTGTTTTGCTAAGGCGGAGCTTGACGAAGGCGCAACGCCTCACCTAATGGCACGTTTGTTCAGGACGCGGCTTGGCTGGGGATAGAATTAACAGATGCTGCAGTGGATATCCGATCACGCGGTCGAGCTCATCAACATCATCATCATCGATCTGACGCTTGCGGGCGACAACGCCATCGTCGTCGGCATGGCGGCGTCGCGTGTTGCGCCGCAGCTCAGAGCGAAGGTCATCTTCTGGGGCATCGCCGGCGCGGTCATCCTCCGCGTCCTGTTCTCCGGCGTCGCGGTCCAGCTCCTGCAGATCATCGGCCTCACGCTGGCGGGCGGGCTCCTGCTCCTGTTCGTCGCCTGGAAGATGTACCGCCAGCTCGTCGACGGCAGCGAGCATTCCATCGACGAAGTAGAGGCAAACGTCGCCTCGACGGCCCGGCACCCCGGCGAGGTCAGCTTCTGGAGCGCGCTCTGGACCATTATCCTCGCCGACGTGTCGATGTCGCTCGACAACGTGCTCGCCGTGGCCGGCGTCGCCCAGGGTGCGCAGGAGCCGCTGCCGGTGCTCATCATCGGCCTCGGCCTCGCCATCATCCTGATGGCCGTGGCATCGACCTACATCGCACGGCTACTCGCCAAGTATCCGTGGATCGCCTGGATCGGCCTGCTCATCATCCTGTGGGTGGCGCTCGACATGATCTACACCGACAGCCACAAGATCACCTGCGCCACCTATAACATCGGGTGCTCGGAGACGCTGTGGCAGGCCGTGCTGCACCGGCTCGGCCTTGGGCCAAGCGGTCCCGGCGGATGAGCACCAAGCCGCCAGCCTCGGGAGCGCGCGTCTTCATCGACGGGGAAGCCGGCACGACCGGTCTCGAGATCCGCGAGCGGCTCGCCGCCGAGCCTGCCGTTGAGGTGGCCAGTATTGCCACTGACGCCCGCAAGGACCCTGACGCACGCCGCGCGCTGATGGGCGAGGTTGATCTCGTCGTGCTGTGCCTGCCCGACGCGGCTGCAATCGACGCGGTGGGGCTCGCGGACTCGCTCGGCAATCGCGCGCCGCGCATTGTCGACGCCTCGACGGCACATCGCGTTGCCGAGGGCTGGGTGTACGGGTTCCCGGAGCTGGACAGCGCGCAGGCGGACGCCATCCGCGCGGCCAAGCGCGTGGCCAACCCGGGGTGCTATCCGACCGGCGGCATCGCGCTCATCCGGCCGCTTGTGGATGCGGGCCTCGTGCCCTCCGACCACCCGACCACCGTCAACGCCGTCTCGGGCTACTCGGGCGGCGGCAAGGCGATGATCGAGTCCTACGAGGTCGCGCATACCGCGCCGGCGTTCGAGCTCTACGGGCTCGGCCTTTCCCACAAGCACCTGCCGGAGCTCGAGCGCTACAGCGGCCTCAAGCAGCGGCCGATCTTCGTGCCCTCGGTCGGAAACTTCCGCCAGGGCATGCTGGTCAGCGTGCCCTTGCACCTCGACACGCTGCCAGGCTCTCCTTCGGCCGGTGACCTGCAGCAGGCGCTCGAAGCGCACTATCGGGGTGCGGCGCTGGTGCGCGTCGTCCCGGCGGCGGAGACCGCGAAGCTCAACGGGCGGCTCGACGCGCTGGCGCTCAACGGCACCGACAAGCTCGAGCTCTACGTGTTCGCCAACGACGCCTCACGCCAGGCGGTTCTGGTCGCACGGCTCGACAATCTCGGCAAAGGCGCGGCCGGCGCGGCCGTGCAGAACATCAAGCTCATGCTTGGACTCTAGCCGACCGCTGTCTTTCCCTTTGCGTCAACCCTCAGAGAGCAACCAAACTGAAGGGCGATGTGAGGCTCAAGCCGATCAGGACAGCTCGGATTGACGAGGCCCCCTCGCTGACGCGGCTCAGCGTGGACGCCGCGAAATCACTGCCACGATACGACGACGCGCTGCTCGAACGGCACGCGCCGGCTCTCGAAATCGACTTGCCGCTCCTTTCATCGGGGCTGACCTATGTTGCCGAGGCAGAGGATGGCTCGCTGCTTGGAGTCATGGCGCTCGCTCCCACCACTCTTGCGGGCTTCGTCCTGCTTGAGCGCCTGTTCGTCGATCCGCGCTTCCATCGCATAGGCATCGGCACGGAACTCTTCTCGTACGCGGTTGACCGTGCAAACCGTCTCCGCCGCAGCGTCATGGTCATCTACGCGCACCCCGCGGCCGCAGGGTTCTATACGCGTCTCGGCGCCATAGAGATCGGAGTGCATCCGTTTCACCTGTCTCCCGAAATCAAAATGCCCATCCTGGTGCGCTCGATCCCATCATCTGAGACTTCGCCGGGCTGATGGTCCTGTCACCTGCGGAACTGCGCGGGCTGGACGGTCGGCGCAGGCTTCGGCACACGCCGCAGGAGGTCTCGCCATGGCCCTGATCGCTCTCATCATTCTCGTCGGAGGCGCCTTCGCCATCGCGGCGTATGCGTCCGGGCGGCACTTCGGCCAGCCGCGCGACAAGACCAAGCGGAAAAAGGATTCCGATCCGGACGCGTGAGCGTGGTCAGGCCCTGCGCGAGACCACGTGGAGATGGCGGACGGCGAGCACGAGCAGGATCGCCGCGCACCTCTGATGGGCGATCCCGAGCCCTAGCGGCACGGCCTCGAGCAGCGTCCAAATGCCGAGTGCGGCCTGCCCGATGACACCCGCAAGCAGCAGCGCCGCCGAGATCCGCACCTCGCGCCCCGCGGGCGCGGCGAACCGGCGCCAGGCCTCGACCGCCGCCAGGACGACGACGGCGTAGGCGACGAGCCGATGGTTGAACTGCGCCATCACCGGGTTCTCGAACGGGTTGTGGTACCAGGGCTCGATGGCCAGCAGGTCGTCAGGGATCAGCGCGCCGTTCATGGACGGCCACGTGTTGTAGACAAGCCCGCCCTTGAGGCTGGCGACGAAGGCGCCGATCACCACCTGGAGAAAGATCGCGGCGACGATCAGGAGCGGCAGGGTCTGCAACCCGCCGCGCGCACGCTCGCTTTCCGGCTGCGCCAGCTCGAACGCCAGCCAGACGACCAGCGCCAGGATGACGAAGGCGACGGTCAGATGCAGCGCGAGGCGGTACTGACTGACGTCCACGCGGTCGACGAGGCCGGACTTCACCATGTACCAGCCGATGACGCCCTGCAGGCCGCCGAGCGCCAGCACGCCCGCGAGCTTCAGCGGATAGCCGGGCCGCAGCCCGCCCATGTACCAGAACACCGCCAGCGGCAGCGCGAAGGCGAGGCCGATGATGCGGCCCAGGAAGCGATGACCCCACTCCCACCAGTAGATGGCCTTGAACGCCTCGAGCGACATGCCCTTGTTGACCAGGTGGTACTCGGGGATCTCCTTGTACTTGGCGAAGGCTTCCTGCCAGTGCTCGTCGGTGAGCGGCGGGATGGCGCCCAGGATCGGCTGCCATTCGGTGATCGAGAGGCCGGAATCGGTGAGGCGCGTCGCGCCGCCGACGGTAATCATCGCGAGCACGAGACCGGCAATGGCGTAGAGCCAGAGGCGCACGGCGCGGTCCCATGGGGTGCGCGTCGCCTCCGCCTCGCCGTTGATGGTGCCAATTGCCGCCATGCTTTTCCTTCCCGGGTCTGCCCCAGGTGTGATAGGGCCAAGCCGCGCGCCGATCAATGCGATCATCGGGCGCTGGACCGCGGGCGATCCTGCCTTAAGATCAGGGAACTCTAGGGATTTTCAGAGATTCATGACGCTACGCACGCGCAAGCTCGTCGGCGCCGTCGCGCTCATCGTCTTCCTCGCCGTCTATGCGCTTGCGGCCATGATGGCGGCCATCATGCTGCAGGTGAACGGCAGCACGATCGCCGAGCTCGTCTACTATCCGGTGGCGGGGCTGTTGTGGGTGCTGCCCGCCATGTGGCTCGTCAGATGGATGCTGCGCCCGGACGCGTAGCCGCGGCGCCGGAGGCCACCGCCTTTTCCGGACCGCGGGCACCGCGGAGTCCGCGCACGCGGGCCAGCGACGCCTTCACAGTATCGAGCGCCAGGGACGGCACGCCGGTCATCATGGCGCGCACATAGCGCGCCTCCTGGTAGTCGCCGTTGAGCGATATGCGCGGAAGCCCCGTCAACGCGTTCCGCGCGCGCAGCACGTCCTTCTGCGTGGTGACCGCTGTCGCAAGGCCGAGCGAGCGGGCGATGGCGAAATCGCGCGGGCCGGCGCTCCCGGCATCTCCGTAGGGGAAGCTGAAATGACGGCAGGGGCGGCCCAGCTCCCGCTCGATGCGCGCGACGCTTTCCGCGATCTCGGCCCTCGCCTCGTCCTCGGAGAGCTGCGCCACGGCAAAGTGGCGGCGCGTGTGGGCGCCGATGGTGACGAGCGGATCGGCGGCGAGTGCCCTCAGCTCGTCCCAGTCCATGATCAGGTCGCGACAGAGCCTGCTCGGATCGTAGCCGGCGGCATCGGCGATCTTGCGCACGGTCGCGCGCAGCTCGATCTCCGGCCCGGCGCGCAAGGTCCAGTAAATGGCGTCGAACGCGGCGTCCTTCTGCTCGGTTGTGCGCGTCTCGAAGCGGCGCTCGACGCCGCCGAGCACGACGCGGAGCTGGTCCGCCTTGCGGATCGCCTGCTCGAGCACGAACCACCACAGGTCTCCTTCGCCGTCGGCGTAGACGGTCGGGACATAGATCGCGAACGGAAGGCCGTGCCGCTTGAAGACCGGATAGGCGTAGTCGCGGTTGTCGCGGTAACCGTCGTCGAAGGTGAAACAGGCGAAAGGCGCGGGCGCTGCCACGCTCATGCGCCGCGCGGCCTCGTCCAGCGAGACGATGTCGTAGCCGGCGCCGCGGACGCTCTCGATCGCCGTTTCCAGGAACTCCGGCGTCACCTTCAGAATGCGGTTGGGTGCGAACGGCTCGGGCGGCTCGGGGCGGACGTTGTGCAGCGTGAAAATCACGCCCTTGCCGCGCGCAAGCGGCGCCAGAAGCGCTCCCAGCCCCGAATAGTGGAGCGCGGAGAGCGCAGTCCTCGTCAGCGCGATGGTGCTGCGGCGCATAGTCGGATCAGCCTCGCGGCGCTTGCCTGGGGCCAGCTAAGCGGCTCTTCCTTCAAATCCTGTTAACCCGGCGCCGCCCCTTTTCCCTAGGGAGGGTCAGCCGGCGCGGGCGAGCCTCTGGCGGCCGCGGGCCTGGCCCTCGGACGAATCCAGCGCAAAGAGCGCGATGCCGTCCACCTCGAAGCCGAGGAAGGATCCGGCGCCCTCCGCGCGTACGCGGGCCTTCTGCGTCGCGCCGGTAACGATCGTGACGCCGCAGTCGAAGCGTCCCTGAATGGCCTCGAACAAGCGCCGCGCAGGCTCGGTGCGCGCGACGACCACGATGTGCTCGTAGACATCGTCCAACGCGTCGAGCAGGAAGTTGATGCTGTCGGCATCGAGCGGCTCGTCGGCGTCGTCGAGCCCGCGGCCGCAGGGAATGAGGTGGACCTCGCTGTCCCTCAGCGACCGCACCACGTCCTCGAAGCGCGCGCGCCCGTCGACCAGCTCGTTGAAGCCCGGCCACGCCGGCTGGCCCAGCGGCTCTGCGACGCCTGAGCCGTTGAGGCTGTAGTCCACCATGATGACCGTCAGGCCCCGGTCGGCCAGGCGGCGGCAGACGTCGGCTGCCTCGCGCGCGAGCGAGAAGACGTCCGCGGAGCCCGTGATCAGCGTGCGCGTGCCGGAGAGGCCGCCCTTGCGGAGTTGCTCGATGCGGTCGGCCATGGCGTCGTGCGTGGCGATCCCAGCGACTGCGGACAGGGGCGCCTCGACCGGGGACGGCGCGGCCGGACCGACAGGCGCCTGCATGGCCGCGACCTGGGGCTCCTCAATCTGCGCCGGGGGCTTCACCTGCTCCGCCTCTACCGGCTCGACGCGCTGCGGCAACACCGCCGACGGTACCGGAGGCGAAGGCGGAGCCTGTGGCGCTTGCGGCTTCGGCTGCACGCTCGCCGGGACCGACAGCACGGGCGGCGTGCGCTCCTGCCGCCGACGCTCGTTGCGGCGCTCGGCACGGCCGGTGCGAGCGCTCGCAATGCGGGCACCGCCAAGCAGCCCACGCGTGATCACGAGCGCGAGCCCGATCATCATCGTCGCTACGGCAACGAGCAGCGCGCTCGCGGTCCGCCTCGGGAACACCGGAACGGTCGAAGGCCGTGCGCTGGAGACGATCTGCGCCTCGACGGGGATCGCGCGGCTGTCGTCGGAGCGCACGCGGTTGGCCTCGTACTGGGCGCGCAGGCGGTCGAGCTCGGCGCGCTTCGACTTGGCGTCGGCCTCGAGGCTCCTGAGCTTGGCCTCCTCGGGACCCGCCGAGACGATGCGGGTCTTGATGTCAGCGACGCTTTTCTGGATCGCATCCTCGCGCAGCGCCGCGACCTTGGCCTCCTTATCGAGGCCGTCCACGATCTTGGCGACCTCGGCGGCGATCTGGCCCTTGAGGCCCTTGAGGTCGGCGGTGAGCTGGCGCATGCGCGGGTGGCCGGGCAGTAGCGTGGCCGACAGCTCGGAGATCTGGCGCTCGACGCGCACGCGGCTCTGCACGAGGCTCTGGATGAGTGGCGACTTCTGCACGTCAGCCAGTGTCTCGGCGCTGCCCAACTCCTGCATCTCGCGCGCCTGCTTGGCACGGGCCTCGGCCTCGCTGCGCGCGGCCTTGACCTTCGACAGCTCGGCGTTGAGCTCGGCGAGCTGCTGCTCGTTGAGCCCCGTCGCCTGCTGGCCGCCCCCCTTAAAGATGTTGGCCTCGCCACGGAACGTCTCGACCGCGGCTTCGGCAGCGGCCGCCTCCTCGGCAAGCCGCTCGATCTTGGGCGCGAGCGCCTTCTGCACCTCGTCGGTCTCGATCAGGCTCTGATGGGCCAGGTTCACGCGGTAGTTCTCGGCGATGCGGTTCGCGACGGCCGCGGCCAGCTCGGGGTCCATGGAGGTGAAGCGCACGCCGATGAAGCGGCTCTCCTTGGGCGAATAGACCTCGAGGCGCTTGAAATAGGCGTCGAGCGCGCGGTCCTGGTCGGTCTCCGAGGCGCGGGGGGCGCCGATGCCGACCAGACGCAGCAGCGCGGACCACTTGTCGGGTGCGCCACGCGCGCTGTTGAACTCCGGCCGCTCCCAGAGCTTCATCTCGCGCACGATCTCCTCGCCGAGATCCATCGACATAAGCGCGCGCACGTGCGTGTTGACGGCCTCCTTGTCCATGCGCACGCCGACGTTGTCGGAGGCGCCGGAGCGGGACGGGTCCGCGAACGGATTGGTGGTGCTCTTCGATTCGATCGCGAGTTGCGTCTCCGACACGTATTGGGGCGCGAACAGGCCGAGCAGGCCGTAGGTCGCCGCGGCGAGGACGGCCGCGATGAGCGCCAGCCTCGGAAGGCTTCTCACCGCCCCCTGCCAGAGCGCGCGCAAATCGATATCGTCCGGGCGGTGGTATGTGGTTGCAGCCATTTCTCTTTCGTCCCGCGAATCCGTTATCCCCGGATACACGGTGCCGCGTTAGAATTTCCTTAAGCTTCCCGAAATCAGGCACTTCCTTAGATTTTCTTAACCGTGCCTCCGCCACACTGGCCGCTGCCCGATTTTCCAACAGCGGTCGAACCATGCGCGCCGGCTTCAAAGCATTGATCCGTCTTGTCTCGTGCGCCGGCGCGCTCGGGCTGGCCGGCTGCTCGCACGACCCAGACACGGTGATCTCGGGGGCGCTCCACAACATGGGCCGGCAGGCCGAGACCGTGGTCTATGCGGACGGCCCCCCGGCCGGGCAGGTCACCTGGGAGGCGCCCATCGTTCATGCGGCCGGCTATGCGCCCGATGCAGGCGGCCCCTACCTGCTCGATACCGGCGACAAGCTGCGCGTCTTCGTCTACGGCCAACCCAACCTTTCGCGCGCCTACACCGTCGATCATGACGGCATGATCACCGTGCCGCTGATCAACGAGGTGCGCGCCCGCGGGCGCACGACGCGGGAGGTGGAGGACGTCATCCGCCACCGACTCGGCGCCGAGTTCGTGCGCGACCCCCAGGTGACGGTCGATATCCTGCAGAACCGGCCGTTCTTCATCTACGGCGAAGTGCGCAACGGCGGCCAGTATCCGTTCGTCTCCGGCATGACAGTCGAGACCGCCATCGCCATCGCGGGCGGCTACACGGACCGGGCCAGCACGCGCAGCTACCGCGTCACGCGCCGCAACGGCGGGTTCATGGACCAGATCGAGGCTCCGGCCGACTTCGCCGTGCTGCCCGGCGACGTGGTCTACGTCAACGAGCGCTTCTTCTGATGGGCTCCGCGAGCGATGCCAGCGCCGATGCGCCGCCGCTGCGCATCCTTCACGTCATGCGCGCGCCCGTCGGGGGGCTCTTCCGGCACGTGCTGGATCTCGCGGGTGAGCAGGCGCGGCGCGGCCACTTCGTGGGTATTGTGGCCGACAGCACGGCGGCGGACGCGCTCACGGTGCGGCGCCTGTCGGACATCGCGCCGAAGCTTCGGATCGGCCTCTCACTGATCCCCATGCGCCGGCAGCCGGGCCTCGGCGATCTCGGGGCGCTGCGCCGTATCGTGAAGATCGCGCGCGCGGCGGCGCCCGACGTGCTGCACGGGCACGGCGCCAAGGGCGGTGCCTATGCGCGACTCGGCAAGACGTGGCTCGCCTTGCGCGGCGTGCAGGTCAAGGCGTTCTACACGCCGCACGGCGGCAGCCTGCACTACAAGCCCGGCACCGTGGCCGGAACCGTGTTCCAGGCCGTCGAGCGGATTCTCGGTCGGATGAGCGACGGGATCATCTTCGAATCCGACTTCGCCCGGAAGGCGTACGCGCAGCTTGCGGGCGACGGCGGGCCACCGCAGCGCGTCATTGCGAACGGGCTTCGGCCGGAGGACTTCGTCCTGCAGCCGGCTAAGGACGACGCCGCCGACTTCCTGTTCGTCGGCGAGCTGCGCCAGCTCAAGGGCGTCGACGTGCTGCTCGCAGCGCTGACGCGCGTTGCGGCCGAGCGGCCTATCCGCGCCGTCATCGTCGGTGCCGGACCCGACGGCGAGACCTTCAAGACGGAGGCGAACCGGCTCGGCCTCGATGCCCAGGTGACGTTCCCGGGCGCCATGCCCGCGCACGAGGCGTTCCCACTCGGACGCGCTCTGGTTGTGCCGTCACGCGCCGAGAGCTTCCCGTACGTCGTGCTCGAGGCCGGCGCGGCGGGCAAGCCGCTGATCGCGACGGACGTGGGCGGCATTCCCGAGATCGTCGCCGGCACGCGGACGACGCTGATCCCTGCTGGATCAGTGGACGATCTTGTCCGCGCCATGCAGGAGGTGCTTGCGGATCCGGAGGGCGCGCGTACGCAGGCGCGGGAGCTGCGCGATGTGGTCGCGCGCAAGTTCACAGTGGCCGCGATGACCGACGCGGTGCTCGACTTCTATCGGACACCCGTGTCGCGTTGACGCTGCCGTAGTGGGTAGGCCCCTAGGTCCCGGCTCTGCGCTCGGCTGCGCCTCGCTTGGCCGGGAGGACAGAATGCTAGTTACGCTGACCCCGAGTGCCATCCCGGCCGGAGCGGCGAAGCCGCGGAGAGCCGGGACCCAGGGCAGCGCGGCGCGCGGCTTCCTTTATCGCCGTGCCAGGGCATCGGCCAGCC
This sequence comes from Hyphomicrobium sp., assembly GCF_020852195.1. Taxonomy (GTDB): domain Bacteria; phylum Pseudomonadota; class Alphaproteobacteria; order Rhizobiales; family Hyphomicrobiaceae; genus Hyphomicrobium_C. The sequence goes on from NZ_JADZBI010000245.1 coordinate 10,315, forward strand.
AGGCGGGTGGCTCGGCCTTGGCGCGTGCCGCCAGCTCCTCGTGCGTCCAGCGGTAGGCTGCGTGGAACAGCTCGCGGTGGCGGTGCCAGTCGAGGAAGCCCATGCCCTGTGGGATCGGCGGCTGGAGCGAAACGTCGTCGGCGTGGATCTCGCGCAGGAAATCGCGGCGGTTGGCCATCAGCGCCCGCATGAGCACGCTGACGAGGCCCGGCGCGTCGGGGAGGCGGTCGCGGCGCAGCGGGTTGAGGGCGAGGCGGATCAGCGCGGCGCGCGACGGCAGCGCCTCGTAATCGACGTGGTAGCGGTCGAGCGTCGGTGGCTTGAAGCTCACGATCACGTTGGGGCCGGCCTTGAGGTCGCCCATGGTCTTGACCGGCACGTTGTCGAGCAGGCAGCCGTCGACCAGCATATCGCCGTCGGCCGTGTAGACGGGCGGCAGCAGCACGGGGATCGAGGCCGAGGCGCGGATCGCGCGCCAGAGCGGGCCGGTGCGGTGGCAGGCGACGCAGAAACGCGACAGGTTGGTCGAGACGGCGAAGAAGGGCAGCCAAAGGTCCTCAATGTCGGTATTGCCGAAGAGCCGCTTCAGCTCGGAATCGAACACTGTGTGGTCGAGCAACGCGTAGCGGGGCAGCGTGTAGCGGCGCAGCGCGCGGTTGGTGACGAACATCTCTGCAAGCTTGATGTCGATGTCGTCGGGCCGGCCGTCGAGCAGGAAGGCCGCCGCGAGAGCCGCTCCCGCCGACGTGCCGCCCATGATGTCGAAGACGAGGCCTGCCTCCGAGAGCGCCTTGAAGACGCCGGTGTGCGCGGCGGCGAGCGCCCCGCCGCCGGCCGCCACGAAGCCCAAGGCACGGCCCTCGATGAAACGCATGAGGCGGTCGACATCGGCGGGGCCGTCGAGCGCCACGTGATGGTGCATGGCGACTTGGCGGGGGCCGAGCCAACGCGCCGTGCCCTGCACTTTGCCGCGGTGCGGGTGCAGCAGCACGAGGCGCGTCGCGTCGGGCGCCACGAAGCGTGCGGCGAGGCGCTCAACGGCATTCGGCTCGGCATCATCCGCGTGGCTCGCGACGGCGAGCACGAGATCGGCGTGGCGGATCGCTTTCTCGGTCCACGGCGTCGCGTCATCGTCGGCGACCAGCAGCACATGATCGTGGGCCGCCTCGAGCGCGTTGAGCCGTGCGGTCGCGTCCGCGCCGTCGAGCCCGTCGTTCACGCCGAGGACATCAGGCGCCGTCTCGCTCGTCAGCAGCGCCGAGCGCGCGCTACGGTCCAGCGCCTCGCCGAGCATGGCGACGAAGGCGGCGCTCATGCGGGCGCTGCCGGCCGGGATCACGCAGATGGTGCGCGGACGGGGATGCGGCTCGACTGCCGCGGCGGTGCGCGAGGTGGTCGCCGCCAGGCGGCGGGCGAGCGTGGCCGTGAGCGTGCCCCAGATGCCCGGATGGGCGGTGACGAGGGCGTCGAACTCCGCGCGCGACAAGGCGAGCACCAGGCTGTCGCGCATGGCGGTGACGGTGGCCGTCCTGGTCCCGCCCGTCAGGAAGGCGATCTCGCCCGCGGGCTGTCCGGGGCCGATCTCGGTCACCGGGGCGTGACGGCCTTCCAGCGTGACGGCGAAGCGGCCGGAGACGACGACATAGAGCGCCTCGGCCGCGTCGCCCTGGCGCATCAGAACGTCGCCGCGCCGCAGCGTCCGCAGGGCGAGCCGCGCCGCAAGCGCACGGCGCTCGGTCTCGGACAGGCCCGAGAACAGGTCCACGTCGGGGATCTCGTGCACGGGACTTTCGTGCACTCGGATCTCCCGCATTGGACCGTCGGCAGGTGCGTCGGCAGGTTTCATGCGCGCCCGACCAGCGTTTCACTCCCGGCGGCCAGTATAAGGCCGCGGGCGACGAACCGTACGGGCGTTCGCGAGGGCCGTTAATCGCGCGGGGGAACCAGGCTGTCCGCGCGGCCTGCGAGCTGCGAAAGACCGGCAATCAGCAGGCCCAGGGCGGGAAGGAAGACTGCGAGGAAGAACGCCACGAGGGCGATGACGAGCGGCATGCCCTGAATGTAGGACGGTGCCGCGCGCGTTGCATCGGCTTTACGCCGATTTAAGCCGCGGCGGTTTGTCCGTCGAAGCCGTCGGCGGTGGCGGCCAGGGCCTCGCTCATGGCGCGGGCCATCTTCACCGGATTGAAGCCCCATTTGGCGTTGAGGCGCATGTTGGCTGCCGCCTCGAGCGCGATGACGAGGGCCATCTGGCCGTGGCGGGCGATCAGGTCGCTCACATGGCGCGTCTGGCAGGCGGCCAGGAAGCTACGGAACCGCAGCAGGACGGCTACCTTGCGCACGCGGGCACGGGGCGAGATCTGCCAGAAATCCTGCTCGACGCGCCGTAGATCCTCGTCGGAAAGGGTCACGACAGGGAGCAGCAGGCCGTTGCCGGCGGAGAGAATCTTGAGGGCAAGCGCCAGCTCGCGGGCGCCGACGCGCGGCACGTCGCTGGTGTCGACCGGGCTTTCGGGCGCATTCTCGATCACGGCAGGCGATTTCATGGCTTGCGGCATGGCGGTTCAGCTCCGCTTCGTGGCCGGGTTCGCGTGGGCGAAGACGCTCCAGGGCGACCCATGCAACAGAATGATGTCTTTCGGACTACGCGATTCGACGAGGAAATCCACGTCAAGACCGACCAAGCGGCCATTCGGGTTGCGGATATCCGTCCTCGAGAAGCGATATTTGCGTCCATCGGTGGCGCTGATGACGCCGAAACCGATGCTCTCGTGGAACTTCGTGATTTGACCTTGCATGACACGCTCCATCTCGATCGCGACCGCCTCGGCGGTGCTTGGCAGATCCATGCCAGAGATGGACAGCGCGTGCTGTTCCGGCCGATACATTCCCAATCTTTTCAAGCCTGTCAACCAACTTCGTTGCATTGCAGCATAAAAAAGGGCCGCCATTGCAGGCGGCCCACACATTTGGTCGCAGGGCGCGGCGTCCGTTCAGCCCACGCGCTTTTCCAAGTGGCCCCTGGACGGCCGCCTCGGGGGCGGCCATGAGGGGGAGAGGTCGGGCTCAAGCTGACCCCCGCTAAGGCTCGTCTTGAACCGCCAGCCCGGCCAGGGCGATGGGCCTGCGGCCGCGGGAGGGCGGGGATGCGGGCGACCGCGGCACGTCAGTTACGAAAAAAGGCGTCTACCCGCATGCCGGGCTTCAACGCCGCGGCATCCCCTGTCAGCTCGATGGTCACCTCCATCACCTCCACGTCGGTCGGACGCAGGGGGCCGCGCGGGCCGATCTTGGCCGAGCCGAGGGTCGGCGCGATGCTCGTCACCTTGCCCTCGAACTTCTCGTCGCCGCGGCTGATGCTCTTCACGTAGGCGGTCTGGTTGAGCTTGATCTTGTCCACGTCGCCCTCGTCGACCTCCGCCTTCACGCGCACGACGGTCATGTCACCCATGACGACCAGCGGCAGATCGGCCGACGGCGCTACGACCTCGCCCGCCTTGGCGTTGACCTCGAGGATGGTGCCGGCGGACGGCGCGCGAATGCGGGTCTTGTCGAGCAGCGCTTCCGCCATGCGCACCTCGGCGCGGGCGGCGGAGACGGCGGATTCGGCGCGGCTCGGCGCCGGCAGGTTGGCCTTGGACTGGGCCTTGACGTAGGCGATGCGCTCGCGCTCGAGGCGGTCGTTGGCGTCCTTGAGCCGACGGCGCGCGTCGCTCACGGCGGCGTCGCTGCCGGTGCCGCTGCGCTTGGCCGCGATCGCGTAGTCGAGCTCGATGCGTGCGCCCGTCACGGCGCGCTCGGCGGAATAGATGGCGTCCTCCGCCTTGCGGACGTCCTCGCGGCCGGAGGCGAACGCCTTCTCGCGATCCTCGCGCAGCGCTTCGGCCTCGGTCTCGGCGGAGGCCAGCTTGGCGCGCGCCTCGGCGTCGTCGAGGCGCAAGAGAAGCTCGCCCTCCTCGACCTTGTCGTCGACGCTGACCAGCATCTCCTCGACACGGCCGAGGTAGGTGGCGCCGAGGCGGATCTCGCCCGACTTGGGCTCGACGCGTCCGGGGGCAGCAACGACGTAGTCCTTGGTCTCGAGGGCAATCGGCTCCTCGTAGGACGTGTCCTTGTACTTGTCGTAGGCGAGGTAGCCGCCGGCGCCGGCGAGTCCCAGGAGCAGGATGAGGTTGATGGGCTTCAGCATGGCACGTGATCTTCCTTAGGCTGCAACGTTCTTTTTGCTGGAATGGTCGCCGGGGCCGCCCTTGTTGGGCGAGCGGTCGTCGCCGACGATGCGTCCGTCCTCGATGGTGATGATGCGGTCGGCGTAGTGGAGCGTGCGGTGGTCGTGCGTGACCGCCATGACGGCCCGCGTCGGATCCTTGGCGACCTCCTTCAGGAGCTCCATCACGGCCTTGCCGTTCTCGCTGTCGAGCGCGGCCGTTGGCTCGTCGGCCAGCACCACGGACGGGCGGCCGGCGAGCGAGCGAGCAATGGCGACGCGCTGCTTCTCGCCGCCCGAGAGCTTCGAAGGATAAGTGTGCATGCGATGACCGAGTCCGACGGACTTCAGCGCCTCGGCGGCGGTCTCCATGGGGTCGGCGGAGCGGGCGTCGCGCACGTCGAGCGCGACCAGCACGTTCTCGAGCGCGGTCAGGGTCGGGACCAGGTTGTAGCTCTGGAACACGAAGCCGATGTGGAGGCGGCGAATCTCGGCGAGATCCTCCGACGCAAGGCCGACAGCCTGGTGGCCCGCGAGGTGCAGCTCGCCGCTGGTGGCGGTCAGGATGCAGCCGAGGATCGAGAGCAACGTCGTCTTGCCGCTGCCGGAAGGACCCATCAGCAGCGTCAGCTCGCCGGGGCGCAGATCCATGCTCACACCCTTCAGGATGTGCAGCTCTCCGGCACCGGTATTGATCGACTTCACGATGTTGCGCGCCTCGAGCAGGGGCTGCGACCCGTTCGATGCTCTTCCAGCCTTGGACATTTCAGCGAAGTCTCCCGAATGCGAAACGCAGAAATTCAATGCAACAAGCTTGGCACCAGCCGACGCTTCAGTCTGTTACGCTCGACACAGGACGTGCAGGCAAAGCGATGAAAAACCGGAAATCGCTCTTACAACGGAACTTTCTCGGGGTGAAGACGCGGTCCCCTTCGCTCCCCTTCACGGACGAGATCCGGAAAGCATCTCGCCTCCCGGATCCCATTCCCTTGGCACGCTTGCCGGCGACCGCTCCTTATCTGTTGAAGACGCCTGCAGGATCGATGCGCGTGACCTTCCGGATCGCCGTGATGGCGGCGAAGATGCACATGCCGACCGTCAGCGCGAACAGATAGGCGGCAATCTTCGGCGTCATGACGATGGTCAATGTCGGCACGCGCACCGACAGCCGGTAGATGGCCAGCATGGCGAGCAACATGCCGGCGGCGTAGCCCAGCACCGCGCTCAGCATCGCCTGGATCAGGATGACGGCGTGGATGTAGCTCGCGGACGCACCGAGCGCGCGTAAGGTCGCGAACTCGTTCAAGTGATCCTTGGTGCTCGCGTAGAGCGTCTGCGCGACGATGACGACGCCGACGATGGCGCCGAGCACCATGCCGGTGATGAGCGCAAGGCCGGCGCCGGTGGAGAACATCCAGTAGTTGATCGAGCGGCGAGTGAACTCGTCGTGGGTCAGCACCTCGACGCCCTGCATGCGGTCCTGCAGCGACTTGCGAACCGTCTCGACATCCGTGCCCGGCTGAAGCGTCACCAGCACATACGTCGACTGCGCGGCACTCGCGCCTACGAACTTGCGCGCGGTGTTGATCGGCGTGAACACGTAGGGCAGCGTCGTAAACGAACGGATGCCTTTGGTGACCGCCGTGACCTTGATGCGCTGGTTGTTGATCTCGGCATAGCTGCCGCGGCCCTCGATGCCGAGGTCCTTGAAGTACGACCTGTCAACGGCCACGGCGTTGGGCGCGGCCAGGTCCTCGACCGTGCCCTCGTCGATGCTCCAGGGGCGCGTGCCGCCGTTGGCCCAGTCGAGACCGACGAGGATGAACGATTTGCGGCCGCCTTCAGGCTTGCGCCAGGAGGCGAAGCTCACGATCATGTCCTCGGCCTTCTGCACGCCCGGCGTCGAAAGCGCGGCGTACTTCTCGTGCCCGATCAAGAGCGAAGGGTCGTCGAAGCTCTTGGTGCCGAAGGGGACGATCCAGAGATCGGCGGGCGCCTTGTCGAGCACGGTTGCGATCTTGTTCTCGCTGCCCTTATAGAGCCCGACCTCGATCGCCACCAGGACCACGGAGAAGACGATGCCGACCAGCGTCACGATCAGGCTCATGCGATCGTGAAACAGGTTCCGGTAGGCGATCTTGGGCGCCATCTTGATGACTTTGCCCGGTGCGGGTGCCGAGGCCGCACCGCCAAAGATCTTCTTCATCATGTCCGACTCCAATCAGGCAACGGGAGAGTTGTGCTCTGAACTTGTTGCCGCGTCCAGCGCCACAGCAAATCGAAACGCGGTTTTATTCCATCGTGTGAGGACCGTGCCCGAGTGCACGTGATTCGGCACGATCCTGTCATGGTTCGGGCCAGCGCGGCGCGACGGCCCGTCATTCGTCGCAGCCGACGGAAACCGTCATGCCGACGGAAGGGATGAACCTCCTGCAGGTGTCGGCGTCGTCGGTCGTGGCAGTCAGATCGGGCTCGGAAGGTGCCTCAGCCTTGACCTCGGGTATCTCGCTCTCGGGCGCTGCGGCAGCGTCCGGCTCCTGAGGCGGAATCGACCCCTGGATCAGGGCCGAGCTGCCCGTCGCGCGCGGGGCTTCCTCGGCAGCGGGCTCGGTCTGCGTGGCCTCGCGCGCGGCTTTCGGCGGCGAGGGCGGCTCGACTTTGGCGATTCGCGGCGCGGCCTTCGCGGGCTTGCGCGCGGCCTGCTGGACGGGCGCCTTGTGCTTGCGCGCCGGCTTGCTGTAGGCACCGCCTCCGCCATGGGCCGGCGTGGCGACGAAAGTGCCGAGCGGGCCGCCGAAGCCCAGCCGGACGCCGCCGCCGGCCTGAGCCGCGGATGCGAGGGCGGCGGTGGCAGCGAAGGCGGAAGCGAGCGCGATGAGCGTCCTGTTCATGGCGTGGTCTCCGGAGCGTTGCTCTCGTGTGGTGCCGGCGTCGAATGTCCCGGCGTCAAACTCGCCCCGACAATGCACGCGGCCACGGCACCGCGCTGTTACGGGTGAGACAAAGACCTCTTTTCCCGAAGGCTCCGGTCTTCTGCGGTCGACAAAAAAGAAGCCGGCCACGAGGGCCGGCTTCGACTTTCGATCATTCGCGTTGCGAGGCTCAGGGGCAGTCGACATCCACGGCGACACCGAGCGCGGGGACAAAGCGCTTGCAGGTCTGCTCTTCCTCCTCGTCGGTCGCGGAGGGGGTCTCGGCGGGCGCGCTGTCGGCGACGGCAACGCTTGCCGTATCGACCGGCGTGCTGCCGTTGGCCGCATTGGCCTGGTCCACATCCACCTGGGTGAGCGCGGCCGTGCTCGAGGGCGCAGCGACGTAGGTGCTGGGGCCGGACTTGGTCGTCTTCTCGGCGACCTCATCCTCCTGCTCCACATCCGCGGCGGCGGCGGCCTTGGCCTTCTGGGCGGCGGCGAGCTGCTGCTGGCGCTTGGCCGCGGCGGCCTGAGCCTGGGCACGTGCCTGAGCCTTGGCTTTGGCCTGAGCCTGGGCCTTGGCGCGGGCCTGAGCCTGAGCTTGTGCCCGGGCGCGGGCCATCTTGGCCTGCTTGGCCTGCTGTGCCTGGTGCGCCATGGCGCCGACGGCGAGGACGCCGAGGCCGACGCCGAGGGCGAGGCCGCGTCCACCGGCCTCTGCGGCGGGGGTGATTGCCAGGCTGGCGGCTACTGTGGCCGCGATAACGGTGATGCTGAGCTTCTTGGCCATGTTTCTCTCCATCTGAACGCGCCGGGAGCGATCAGCGCTCCGTTGAAGCCAAAGTGCCGGATCGGGGACCCTGGCGCTGTTCCGGCCGGAACACGGCCTCATGTTTGTCGGGTTGCGCTCAAAAAAGTTTTCCGGATGGAGCCTAGCCGGAGGTTGTGAGCGCCGGACGGTCGCATCCGCTCGACGCCTCTATGATTCTGATTTTTATACTCTTTCTTTTTCCGGCTCAGGCGGCGGCTGCCTGTCCGCCGATGACGTGAAGTTGCGGCGCCGGCCGGGTGCGGATGCTCTCCGCGATGGAGCCTGCGATGCGGGACACGAACGCGGCTGTCCGGTCCAGCACCACGTGGCGCTGCCGATCGACGGTGACCATGTGATAGCTGTCCTCCAGCACCACGAGGTCGACCGGGCCGGCCAGCTCGCGCTGCAGGTAGGCCGCGTTGTCGAGGCCGGCATAGTCGTCCTCGCGGGCGTGCAGGATGAGGACCGGCTGGGTGATGGCGCCGAGATCCTTCATCACCTCCTTCGCCAGGCGCCGGCGCTCCAGCACCGCGCCGCCGGGGGTGGCCGACGGAACGCTCTTGGCGCCGCCGGCGGCCATGGCGCCCTGGATGAAGTCGCGGATGCGGCGATCCTTGATGCCGACGTGCATCGGCACCGGAAAGCGGAACAGATTGGCCAGGCGCTTACTGTCGATCAGGCGGAACAGCGGCAGATACCAGGGGATCTGGCGGCCGCTAAGCCACAGCGTCGGCGAGTAGAGCGCAACCGCGTGCACCTTGTCGGGGTGACGGGCCGCAAGCATCAGGCTCAGCACTGCGCCGGTCGAAAGGCCGCCGACGATGACCGTGTCGCAGGTCGCGGAAAGCTCCTCGAGCCCCTTCTCGGCGCTCGCATACCAATCCTGCCAGGTGGTGGCCATGAGGTCGGCCTCGCTGCCGCCATGGCCGGCAAGCTGCGGGCACAGCACGGTGTAGCCGCTGCGCATCAGGCCATTGGCAACAAAGCGGATTTCGCTCGGCGAGCCGCACAGTCCATGGATCAGGAGCACGCCCACGCGACCGCTCTTCCCTTCAGGCTTCCCGTCACTCGACTGCATCTCGGACCCCTATGAATTCCCGGCTTCCATGGACGGGACGCTAGCGGGGCGAGGTCGCGACCGCTGTTCCAGGGGGCACACGGAAAACAGGGGATGCCGCCATTGGTGACGGGTGCTTGAAAGTTTTCGCGACTACGTGGAAGCGCTACGCTCGCGCGGCGCATCCGACATGGGCGCATCCAACAAAAGCCGTTGACCTCGCTCAGCGCCGGGACTAGAACAGCTTAGAACTTTTCTAATCTAGGTATCGGCGGCTGCGGCGGCTCCACGAGCGGTTTTCCGCTCGCAGGCCGTGGCAGAGGGAGGGCTTATGAAGGGTAAACGCGAGGTCATCGACATTCTGAACGAGGCGCTGAAGCTCGAGCTTGGCGCCGTCAACCAGTACTGGCTCCACTACCGGATGCTCGAGAACTGGGGATTCACCAAGCTCGCCAAGAAGGAGCGGGCCGAATCCATCGAGGAGATGCACCACGCCGACAAGCTCGTCACCCGCATCATCTTCCTCGAGGGCCTGCCCAACCTCCAGCACGTGGCCCCGCTCATGATCGGAGAGCATCTCAAAGAGGTGCTCGAGTGCGACCTCAAGGGCGAGCTCATCGCGCACGAAACCTATATCCGCGGCCGCGATATCTGCCGGGCGGCGAAGGACTATGTGACCATGGAGCTGTTCGAGGAGCTCATCGAGGACGAAGAAGGGCATATCGACTTCATCGAGACCCAGCTCGACCTCATCGCCAAGATCGGCATCGAGAACTACGGGCTCTTGCAGTCGGATCCGGCCAACGAGGTCGAGGGGCATTGAACTCTGCGGCGGCCGGGACACTCCTCGGCCAGGCCTTCCCTCCACGCACGCACGGTTGCTGATGGAGCCCCGGCGCCACCTGTGGTTTCGGAGCCTCGCTCGTGCGGTTGTTGGCCCGATCTACCGAGGGGCGGAACCCCAGGCACCTGCCCGACGTTGGCGAGCAGGTGAAAACAATGACACTTTCGAAACTTAGCATACGCCCGCCAGATCGTCCGCCAGCCGTCGTGCTGATCGTCGAAGACGACCCGATCCTGCGCTTCACGCTCGCCATGGAGCTCGGCCAGGCCGGTTTCGGCGTGCGCGAGGCGCGCAGCGCGGACGAGGCCGAGACGGTCCTCGGCACGGGCGCTCCGATCGACGTGATCGTAACCGACATCGAGATGCCCGGCTCGCGGGACGGCCTTGCGCTGGCGAAGTTCGTGCGCGCCTTCCATCCGCATATCGGCGTGATCGTGGTCTCGGGGACCATGCCGAAGGACGGCATCGTCGGAGTGGCGGACGCCTACTTCGGCAAACCCTATGACGTGAGCCGGCTCATTCTGCGTATCCGGTCGCTCATCGCGCCACAGCGGCGGACGGCACGCCGTCGCTAGCTCTTGCCAAGGACGCGGCCGGCGACGGCATCGAGCTTGCGCACCAGCGAGGCGTCGCGCGCATCGGGCGCGGTGATGAGCGCCACGTCGAGCGCGCGATCGGAGCCGATCGGGCAGGCGGGGTGCTCGCGCGGGAACTCGCGCGCAAGGCACCCGACGAGACGCTGCGCCTTCTCCGTGTTGTCCTTCATGATGGCGATGATCGAGGCGACGTCGACGTCGGCATGGTCGTCATGCCAGCAATCGTAATCCGTCACCATGGCGACGGTCGCGTAGCAGATCTCCGCCTCGCGCGCGAGCTTGGCCTCCGGCATGTTGGTCATGCCGATTACGTCCATGCCCCAGCTCCGGTAGAGGTTGCTCTCGGCGCGCGTCGAGAACTGCGGTCCCTCCATGACGAGGTACGTCCCGCCGCGCGTGTAGGTGATCCCCTCGCCCTGCGCCGCCCTCTCCAGCGCATCGACGAGCAGCGGGCTCACGGGGTCGGCGACCGAGACGTGCGCCACGAGACCGGGGCCGAAGAAGCTCTTTTCGCGGGCGAAGGTCCGGTCCACGAACTGATCGACGAGCACGAAATGGCCCGGCGCCAAATCCTCGCGCAGCGATCCGCAGGCGGAGACCGACACCAGATCGGTGACGCCTGCGCGCTTCAGTGCGTCGATGTTGGCGCGGAAGTTGATCGCCGACGGCGGCACGGGATGGCCGCGGCCGTGGCGTGGCAGGAAGCGGACGGGAAGCCCCGCGATCTCGGCGAACAGGATCTCGTCCGACGGCGCGCCCCACGGGGTCATCACTTTCTCCCAGCGTGGGTTCTCCAGGCCGGGCAGGTTATAGAAGCCGCTGCCGCCGATGATGCCGAGTATGGATCTGGTCATTCCGTTCCCCTTCGCTCAGACCGCGCGGATCAGAGCACAGGCGCCATGAAAAAGAAAAGGCCCCGCAAAGGGCCTTTGTCTGTCACCTCTCCGTCGTCATCTTCGTTTCGCCGATCAATGCGGAATCTTCGACCACAGCTTACGCTTGGCGGCATAGAGCAGGCCCGTCGTGACGAGCAGATAGAGGATGACGAGCCAGCCCGTGCGCTTGCGCGTGTTGAGCGAGGGATCGGCGGTCCAGGCCAGGAATGCCGAGATGTCCCTCGCGTTCTCCTCGAGCGAGCCGGTCTCGTCCTGATACTTGATGAAGTTGTCCCTGGCGAGCGGAGGGACCATCGCGATCTGATGCCCTGGGAATGCGGCGTTGTAGTACATTCCCTCCGCGAGCTTCACGTCGGCGGGCGGCTCGCCGTAGCCGATCAGGAGCGCGTAAAGATAGTCGGCGCCGCCCTCCTGGTAGCTGGTGGCGATGTCGCGCAGCATCGAGAACGGATGCGCCCACCAGGAGCCCGTGTACTCGACGTTGCGGGCCTTGGCGATCAGCGAGAGGTCCGGCGGCAGGGCGCCGTTCTGCGCGGCGCGGGCCTCGTTGTCGTTCTTGAAGGGGCCCAGGATCGGATCGAACGCCTTGGGCTCGCGCTCGAACATCTTGCCCTCGTCGTTCGGGCCGTCGACGATCTTGTTCGGCCACTCGTTGGCAAGGGCCTTCACCGCTTCCTCGGGAAACTCGGGGCCGCCCGGCTCGAAGAGGTTGCGGAAGCGCACGCGCTTCAGGCCGTGGCAGGCCGAGCAGACGTCCTTGTAGATCTGGAAGCCGCGCTGGAGCTGGGCGGGGTCGTACTGGCCGGTGAAGCCTCCGAAGCTCCAGGTCTGGCGCTCGATGTGGATGTGGCCCCCCTCTGCGGCGCGGGCCGTTACGGCCCCGGCGGCGCAAGCAAGGAGCGCAAGGGCGGCAAGACACCCGTTCTTCATGGCTCGCATCATCGGATCCCCCCGCTCAGCGCGTCTCTGGAGCTGCCGCCGCGCCCTGCGGCGCCGTTCCGCCGCCGCTCGGCAGGACGGATTCGGAAATGGATCTCGGCAGCGGCTTCGGCGTCTCGATGAGACCGAGGATGGGCATCACGAGCAGGAAATGGGCGAAGTAGTAGACCGTGAACACGCGCGCCCAAGTCACGTAGGTGCCCTCGGCCGGCTTGGCGCCGAGGTAGCCGAGCGCAAGGCACGAGATCACGAGCAGCCAGAAGAACCACTTGTAGAGCGGGCGGTACTTGGCCGAGCGCACGCGGCTCGTATCCAGCCACGGCACGAAGACCAGCACGACGATGGCCGCGAACATGGCAATGACGCCACCGAGCTTCGAGGGAATCGCGCGCAGGATGGCGTAGAACGGCAGGAAATACCATTCCGGCACGATGTGCGGGGGCGTCACCAGAGGATTGGCCTCGATGTAGTTGTCCGCGTGGCCGAGGTAGTCCGGCAGGAAGAACACGAACCATGCGAACAGGACAAGAAACGCGAACAGGCCCACGGCATCCTTGGCCACCGCGTAGGGGTACATCGGCACGGCGTCGGCCTTGGTCTTGATGTCGAGGCCGGTCGGGTTGTTCTGGCCGGTGACGTGCAGCGCCCAGATGTGCAGGATGACGAGCCCCGCGAGCACGAACGGCAGCAGGTAGTGCAGCGAGAAGAAGCGGTTCAGCGTCGTGCCGGTGACCGCATAGCCGCCCCACAGCCACTCGACGACGGCGG
>NZ_JADZBI010000246.1 GCF_020852195.1 Hyphomicrobium sp.
GACCTAAAACAGCAGGTCAGCAGGATCAAGCGTCTCGCCAACGGGCGACTGCCCATATTGCTGCAGGGTGAGACCGGAACCGGCAAGGAGGAGTTCGCGCGCGCTATCCACGGCTTCTGTTCTCGGTCGTCAGGCCCGTTTGTTGCAATCGACTGCTCATCGATTCCCGAGAGCTTAGTCGAAAGCGAGCTTTTCGGATACGAGATTGGCACCTTCACAGGTGGTCGGAGAGAAGGTCGACGAGGCAGGCTCGTTGACGCACACAACGGCACGCTATTTCTAGACGAAATCGGTGATATGCCATTGGCGCTGCAAACGCGTCTCCTGCGCGTACTGGCGCAGCGGGAGATCGTACCACTAGGAGGCGCGAAACCAATTGCGGTCGACTTCGATGTGATTTGCGCCAGTCATCAAGATTTGCCAAAGCTGGTCGATGATGGGCGATTTCGACAAGATCTTTTTTTTCGCATAGCCGGTCTCCGCATCGCATTGCCGCCACTTCGCGACAGGCAAGATAAGGAGCGGATCATCAGCCAAGCCTTTACCATTGAGGCAGCCGATATGGAGCTTACTCCCGCTCCAACGCTCTCAACAACTGCTCTTGGGATCTTATTGGCGTACACATGGCCAGGCAACATCCGCGAACTGCGCCTTGCCGCGCGCTATGCATTGGCGAATGCCATGCTCTGCGAGATCCATCCAAATGATCTTCCGAGCTGGCTTTTTCCTAGAGGCACCGCCACGCACAAATCCGTTAGCGAACCAAGTTGCGCGGGGGAAGACATTCCGGCGTCTGAATTGGTTGCGGTTATTGAGCGGCACAGTTGGTGTATTTCCGCCGCCGCAGCGAGCCTGAAGATCAATCGGCGCACGTTGCACCGTTGGATGAAGCGGCATTCGATCGCTCGGCCGAAGAAAAACTGAGAGCCGTCGCGAAAGAAGTTGAGGAAGCCTGAACGTGGCTAATCACACGATAGCGGCCATCCAATGCAAGAGTACCCTCGATAGTCATACTCCAATTTAATCGGGCAATGTCACGATGTGCCTACAAAGTGATCGGCGGGCTTGAATTTTCCACACCTAGCCGGTGGCCGCCGTAAATCGTTCGACGGGAGTCCCAGAAGCGGATGTTCGCGGTCGTGTTCAGTGACCCATTCCGGATGGTCTCCGAAGTAGAGGGATGCCGACTACGGCTGATCGGTCGGCCGGATGACGATCTCGTTGACCGCGACACGGCGCGGATTCGTTACGATGAAGGCGATAGCCTCCGCGATGTCCTCGGCCAGCAGTCGCTCGACCTCGCCGAACATGGCCGTGAAGTTTTCCCACTGGCCCTCGGCATTCCAGAGTTCGGTCGCGACCGCCCCGGGCTCGACAACGGAAAATCGCAGCGACTGCCGGGTGTATTCCTGGCGCCAGGCTTCCGTCGCCGCGGTCACGGCGAACTTGGTGGCGTTGTAAATCGCGACCCGCGCTGCCGCGAAGCGTCCACCAACCGACGAGATGTTGACGACGTCGGCCACCTTGCGGGGGCTCGTACCGACCGCCGCGAGCAGGTGCGGTAGTGCGGCCTTCGTCACATACATCAGGCCGCGAAGGTTCACGTCCACCATCTTGTCCCAGTCCGAAAGCGGACTCTCGATGGAAGGGCCATTGAGCATGACGCCGGCGGCGTTCACGACGGTATCAAGCCGCCCGAACTCTGCGATGGTGTGCGCGACCACGCCTTCTGCCTGCGAAGCCGAAGCGATGTCAGCGCCGATCGCGATGGCTCCGCCGCCCTTCGCGCGGATATCGCTCGCGAGCTTCTCTAGCCGGTCGACCCGACGCGCGACGAGCGCGACGCGCGCGCCGGCTGCCACCAAGCGCACTGCCGCTGCCTGGCCGATGCCGCTTGATGCGCCGGTGATCAGCGCGACAGTATTGTTCAGTGATTCAGCCATGGCGAAGTAGCCTCGTGGGTTTGAGAAAAGTCGGCCGGTCGCATTGCCTCGCCGATCGCGGCGGCCCCGACCTGCTAACGGCTTGTTCTAGGATCGCGCGGCTCGTGCCCGTTACTCGGATCTTTCCTGATGGTTGCCCATTTCTCTGGACCCCAGATCCCGCCGGCTCAACGCATGTATCCGGCGACAAGCACCAGACCGCATGCGCTAACCAGCAGCGCGATCTTCAGTGCCGACGCGCTCTCGCCCAGGAAAGCGACACCAAACAGGATGGAGGAAAGCGGCAAGGTACTGGCCACCAACGGGATCGCGACGGAGAGGTTCACGCCCGTTGCGACCACCCGGGCCAGCAGACCAATTCCGACCCCGAAGCCCAGGAACATGCCGATTGTCGGCCACAGCGCCGTAAGCCCCTTGGTGGCAGGTATCAGGAGAGCACCCGCTACCTGTGTCGCTGTGCTCACAAGCAGCAGAATGATGACGGATGGCGAGAACATCGGCATTTCCCTTTTTCGACATGCCCGATGGAAATCGGCATTGCCTGTGTTGGAGCTATTCGGAGATGTCGGTGGATACCGACAGGCCGCGCCACTTATCCGCTTCGGTGCGGTTCGTCTCTGCGCGATTGCTCACGATTCCATAGGCATCGGAGCCTACGGCGAAGCGGACCGGCGGATCTTCCGATGCGGCCAGGGATACGATCGCCTTGCCAAGCTTCGCGGGATCGCCCGCCTGCCTGTGGTTCATTTCGTCCAGGCCGGCTTTGCGCCTGGCTGAATAGTCTGCGTAGTCCGCAATGGCGATGTCGTCGTAGGAAACCGAGCTGGGATCGAGGAAGTCCGTGCGGAAGTATCCCGGCTCGATCACGATGGTCCTGATGCCGAATTGTGCGAGCTCCAGGCTCAACGATTCCGACCAGCCTTCCAGCGCAAACTTGGTGGCGCAGTAGATGGAGGCCCCATCGAAGCCGATCAAGCCGCCGACGGATGACACGGTGAGAACGTGGCCAGAGCGTTGTGCACGCATCACCGGTAGTACCGCCCGCGTTACTGCGAAGACGCCGAAGACATTGGTCGCAAACTGCCGATCGATGGCGGCAACAGAGAGCTGTTCGAAGGCGCCGAGCTGGCCGTAGCCGGCATTGTTGACCAGCACGTCGATGCGGCCGAAGCGCTTGAATGCGGCATCGACGGCCGCCGCGATGGATCCCTCGTCCGTGACATCGAGCGGCAAGACCAGGAGACGGTCGTCAAAGCCTGCAAGTCCGGCTTTCGTCTGCTCCGTCTTGCGCGCCGTTGCGACGACTTGATCTCCGGCCTCAAGCGCCGCGCGGGCAATTTCAAGTCCAAGGCCCCGGCTTGCGCCGGTGATGAACCATGTCTTTGTGTGCATGCGCCTTCCTCTTTCGCGGGTGCACACCATTCATGGCCGGCGGCCTGCGAAACGCGTTAGCCCTATCCTGTCGGATTCTTGCCTGATCCTCTGCCATGCGATCTTTTTTGACGACCGTAGCGCTGCGCCGTTGCTATGATTAGGCAACCAGGAGCGCCATGAGATGGAGTACAGGACGACCAAAGAAGACGACGCGCGGCGGCGGGAAACCCTGGCGATCCGCGGCGCGCTCGCGAAGACAATTCTGGGCGTGCTTGGTGATCGCGAGGATCTGGAGGCACCCGGTCTTGGCCTAATGCTGGCGAAACGCACCCATCCGACCGAGCCGACCCCCTATCAATACGAGCCGTCGCTGGCGATGATCATCAGGGGGCGCAAGCGCGTTATTCTTGGCAACACGACATACGTCTACGACGAGTCGCTTTTTCTTCTCACGGCCGTCAACCTGCCGACGATTACCCAGGTTCTTGTAGCAAGTCCCAGGGCCCCATACATTTCAATCCTGTTAAGGCTCGATCTTGTCGCTGCGAAGCAGCTCATTGCGGAGATCGATGCGGATGAGGCGGCCGCGCTGCCGGGATCTGCAATGGCCGTTGGACCGGCCACCCTGCAATTGTTCGATGCTCTGGCCCGGCTGATCGATCTCCTCGTGACGCCGAAGGATGCGCCGATCCTCGGTGATCTCATTCAGCGGGAGATGCTCTACCGCGTGCTTACCAGTCCCGCCGGTGCGCGGCTGCGCGAGATCGTGCGCATCGGCACGCAAAGCAACAGGGTCGCTCGTGCCGTCACCTGGCTGCGCGAGAACTACAAAGCTCCGCTGCGTATCGAGGAACTGGCGCACCTGTCAGGCATGGGCGTCTCGACGCTGCACCATCATTTCCGCGTCCTGACGTCAATGAGCCCGCTTCAGTTCCAGAAGCATCTGCGGCTTCATGAAGCCCGGCGCCTGTTGCTTTGCGAGGACATGGATGCAGCGACGGCGGCCTTTTTTGTCGGATATGAAAGCGCTACGCAGTTCAACCGGGAATACCGCCGTCTCTTCGGCGCACCGCCTATGCGTGATGTGAAGGCCCTGCGATCCAACTCCGAGACCTCGCCAGAGGTGGACGGGGTTCTGTGAGCGGTCGCCAATGACGGCCGCACATCCGAACTGACAAGGACATCAAGCAAGCAGACTGCTGGGTCCCAAAAGCGGAAGTCAGCAACCGTTGCCGTATGGTTGCTCGGTGCCACGGTGTGAGCGCCAGTAAGGAGGCGAGAAGCGGAAGTTGAACGGCTGCACTGAAGCACGCTAATGACCCGGAGCGGAACTCGTGGCCGCTCCAGCCACGAGGGAAGCATTATCCGGATCTGTGCGGCTCTCGTCTGGCTCGAGGACGGCGTGGGAGCCGCGAAGAAGCTGCTGCTCGCAAATGAGCAACTTGCGGGCGCGTGCTCGTCGTTCCGTTGCCGCGATTGCTGATCTTGGCGACAGCGAGTTCGACGCGCTCATCGCATTGTTGACTATTGCGAGACCGTCGCCAGTTCTTTCAAAGCCATGCGCTTATAGATTTCGACGAGGCGATCGCCTTCGGCGCGATCGACGGAAATCGCCAGTCGCATCGTCGCCTCGCCGAGCTGCCAGATGAGAAACGCCGCCGAGGCAAGTTGAGCAGGGTCCGCCTCCGGGCGCAGGCGCCGCCAGACGCCTGCCAAGGCCGCGGCACTTTTGCGACTGTCTGCAAGCTCAAGCTCCCGCAAGGTCTTGTCGACCTGCGTGCCCGACCAGATGTCGCGCATCACCGGCTCGGCCAGGCAGATCGCGTAGTAGGTATCGACAAGCCCGGCGAACGCTGTGAGCAAGCCTTGCTCATCCGACACGCCGGCAAGCTCGGCATCGATGCAGGCGCGGTTTTCGGCCGTGAAACGCTCGGCCAGAGCACGGATTATGGCACTCTTGTCCGGAAAGAACTGATAGAGCGAGCCGATCGACACGCCGGCGCGTCCGGCTACCTCCCCCATCTTCATCGCATCGCTGCCGCGCTCGGCAATCAGTTCGCGCGCGGCCGCCAACATGCGCTCGACGCGTTCGCGGCTGCGCTGCTGTGTCGGTTCCTTGCGGGTCAAGGGCGTGTGTGATCCTGCCGGCATAAATATGAGCTTCTCTCACATTCTTTCTTGACAGCTAGAATATGAGGATTTATCACATTTAGCAATGTGAGGACTCCTCATATTTACAGGTGGCGAGTGGTCTCTGGAATCCGCCGCGGCCTGCGTTAGCCGCCATTCGGCCCCGAGGGAGGCAGCTATGCTCTCAATGCTCATTCCCACGATCAACTTGCTGGCCCTGCTCGGCAGCGGGCTGATGGCCGGCCTGTTCTTCGCCTATTCCAACTCGGTGATGCCGGCGCTGGCGAAAATGCCTGGTCCGCAAGGCATCACCGCGATGAACCAGATCAACGTGGTGATCCAAAATCCCCTCTTCTTCCTGATCTTCATGGGCACGGCAGTTCTTGCGCTGATCTTGGCCGCCGCGGCGCTTCTGGGCGGAACGGCCAGGCCAGCCTGGATCCTGATCGGTGCGGCGCTCTACCTCGTCGGCAGCATCGCCGTCACGATGGGCATCAACGTGCCGATGAACAATGCGCTCGCTGCGGCCGGCCCCGACAGCGCCAGCAGCGCGGCGCTCTGGGCAGCCCATCTCGAACGCTGGGTGTTCTGGAACCATGTGCGGGCGGCAGCGTGCACCGGATCGTTGGCAGCGTTCGCGATGGCGATGAGGTAGCCCAAGCCAGCGGATGTCGGCACCGAGGGCGCGGATGCGTCCTTGGAGACATCAAGCGACACGACGCTCCGGACATTAGTCGGAGAGAACTCAACACTGGGAAACGGGACAAGGAGAAACGCATGTCCAAGATGATCTTCGTAAACCTGCCGGTCAGTGATCTCGCAGCCGCGACACGCTTCTACGGGGCGATCGGGTGCGAGAAGAACGAGCAGTTCAGCGACCACCAGTCGTCGAGCATGGTCTGGTCCGACAGCATCACATTCCAATTGCTGGCCACCGACTACTTCGCCACTTTCACACCGAAGAAGATCGCGGACGCGAAGGCGACCAGCGAAGTTCTCATCGCTCTGTCTTGCGACAGCCGGGAAGATGTGGACGCAACGGTGGATGCCGGCGCGAAAGCCGGTGGCGAGGCCGATATCCGCGAGCGACAGGAATTGGGCTTCATGTACAATCGGTGCCTGGCGGATCCCGATGGTCATATCTTCGAGTTCATATGGATGGATACGAGTGCGGCATCGGACACCTCCGGTCAGCAATCTGGATCAACCTGAGTCTGAGTGTCATGTGATGTCGGATGTCGGCGGTGGGTTGCGGCCCTAGCCACCGCCGGTCCAATGTCCGCTTGGGCAGTGTTCCGAAAATCGCGCAGCGCCTCGGCGACGTCAGTTTCTGGTAACGCGCAGAGTGAAACGTCAGTTCGTCGTAGTTGGGCAGAAACGGCCGGCGCTCGGCTGTCGAATCTGACCCGTCGCTGACTCCGCCCCAAGAGCAGTTTCGTCCCACGAGTGGAAGTCGAGCGATTTGGGACTGAAGCAGTGCTGGCCTATATTGCTTATGTCCGCTGCCTCATGGACAGCCGACGTTCTGCGGCGGCAAAGAAGCTGGCTTTTTGGCCGTCTCCGGACGAGTCGCGTTTGCGTGTGCTGGCGGAGGGAGCCGCCAGGAAATTTTGACAAGCACGCATTGACGAACAGCAGCGCCTGCCCAAATAGCAACCAATGACAAGGCGGCGCCACAGCCGCCATTGAAAAACCAGCGACAGAGATGCTCTGGCCAACGCTGACGTGAAGCACCCGCTTCAGTCTGCAACCCGCAACCGTCGCAAGCGTGACGGAGCGCTAGGCCATGAGGACGACGATGAAATTCGCGCATGTCTCCGGCTGCCGCCGGGAAGCCGAGACCTCGTTGATCGGCACATGTCCGGTCTGCGGCAACGCCGTGATCGCCCGGTGTGGCACGCAGCGGGCATGGCACTGGGCGCACCGGAGTCGGCGCAGTTGCGATCCCTGGTGGGAGAACGAGAGCGACTGGCACCGGAGCTGGAAGAACCATTTCCCCGCCGACTGGCAGGAGATCGTGCACAGCGGTCCGTACGGTCAACGGCACATCGCCGACGTCAAGACCGCGGCCGGCCTGGTGCTGGAGTTCCAGCACTCGCCGCTGGCGCCGATGGAGCGTCATGCGCGGGAAACCTTCTACCGCAACATGGTCTGGGTGGTGGATGGCCTGCGCCGGATCCGAGACCGGGGCGCGTTCCTCGAGGCGCTGCAGGTCCGCCGCGGCCGTACATTACCCGTCTGCATGTCGTCGGACGACAGCGCGCTGCTGCGCGACTGGTCGGGGTGCACCACCCCGGTGTACTTCGACTTTGGAACCGGGAGCCTTGAGGCGCCGCTGCCGTTGTGGCGCCTGCAGCCGGGCGATCACGACAACAAGTATCACCTGATCCCCGTCGCCCGGGATGACTTCGTGCGCGCGCACCTGGCGGGCGAGGTCTTGGAGACGCGGCTCGATGGTTTGGTCGAAGAAGCTCTCGAGGCACGGAGGTCGGCGGTGACCTCCGGCGGCGCGCTACCCGGTTTCGAGCGTTATGCAGCGCGACGGCTGCGACAGCGACGGCGGTACTAGGTTGCACTTGAGATCGCAGGCGGTCCACAAGCCTCGACCAGCGTCGCCGCACGGGCGGGTCGGCTTGCTACCCGCCGGCAACTGACCACTGCTGACATACGGCACCATTCAGGCGCTAACACTCGGTCCCAACAGCGGCCATCTGTTAGCAGTGACCGCCGCGCCTGATGCGTCAAGTGTCTCGCGTCTGCTTGCCGACGAAGAATAGACATCCGTCGGCTCCGGCGAACCATCACTACTGAGCCTGAGCGGACATGGTGGGGCTCTCGTTGTGGATGACCGGCGGTCTTTCTCTCGTTCATCCGCCACGTCTCCCTTTGAGGCGCCTCCTCTTCTCCCCTGTCGTCGCGCGCTTGTGCTCAAGTGGGCGCAACCTCGCCACGCGCGTGCGCCAACGATTGTCACTTGAATGGACGCGGTACGCGGCTCCGTCGCGCGCGATAGAGCGCTGCTCGCCCGTTAGGGTGGGAGGCACCAAAAAACCAAATTAAAAAAAATATAGAAAGCTCGCATTTCAATGATCCAGAACGCATTTCCGAAACATGAATGCCAGATGAATGAAAACTGCCAAAAACCGCCACAAATGACCAAAAGAAGTAGACGGATCGTCGGTATGGTACCCATTTGGAGGGACTGATGTCGAAGGCGTGGAAGGGGGCGTTGGCTGCACTTGCTATGGTGGCTGTGTCAGCCCCGGCGCTTGCTTCTGAGGGAGAGCTTTCGCCTCGCGAAGCTAAAGAGCGCATTGCCTCCGACGTGGAAGCGCATCGCCGGAGGCTCTCTGATGCGAAGGCGAAGCTTGAAGCGCTGATTGCTGAGCGCGATTCTCCGAACGTCAAACAGCGGCTTGATGAGCTGGAGGAAACACTTGCGAAGGCCGCGGCGGGCACGTTGAAGGACGCTGTCGAGCAATTCAAGGACGGCCCGGTGGTCGGGGCGAAGAAGACGGCAAACGCGATCGAGCGCGCGAAGGACTTGGTTGATCGCTATGACCAAGTGGTGGGGGCATCAGGCAAGGTCGCGGAAGCGCAATGGCCGAAAATTGGGATCGATGATGACATCCGGCGTCAGGAAGCAAAGGTCGGGAAGGCCGCGATTGCGTTGAAGAGGGCCGAGTTCGCGGCGAACGCTGTTGTTCCTTTCTTGGACGCGTTGGAGGAACAGCGCGTGCAGCGTCTGAAGAACGAGCGCGCGGCGGCACATCAGAAAGACACGGCGGCGGTGCAGCGGAAGTTTGATTCACTTCCGAAACGTTATCCGACGCCGGGAGCCGCGTATGACAGCGGTGGCAATTATCCATCGCGCGGAGGCGGAGGTGCGGGTTCTTATGCTGGGAATTCCGGCGGTGGTGCTAGTGGCAGCGCAGGCTCGTGTGGGACGCAGTTCTGCGCCGAGTACTACTACAAGCGATAAGTGTTTGTCTTTGCCTTACGGTGATAATCACAATGATCTTAAAAAATGCAATGTTCGCCGGTCTCGCCCTGATGGCGGTGTCTTCCGACGCGGTCGCTAAAGTTTATCCTGGTCGTCAGTCCTGCCCGCTGCAGTCACCGCAGAACAGCTGGCCTGATTATCTTAGTGGCAAGTTCGGTGACCGGACTCGGTATTTCTCCGTGCGCATGACGCGCAACGTGGGGGGTTATCTGGTGAAGAACTACTGCTACACGGTCATCTATGCTGGTAACGGTGTTTGGACGGCTTCTGGACATTTCATCAACGGGCAGGGGCGGAACGAAGCGGCCAACCACAATACCAAGGGTGGATTGCCGGAGAACTACCAGATGCAGATCTGGCACTACGCGTTCACGTTCAACGAGGCGGGAGAGGTCTATTTCGCTGGTGACAACAAGCTTGCTGGGCAGATGTATTGCCGTATCGGCTCGGAGTGCTGGAAGTAGGGTGCAGATCCCGCAGGGTACAGTGTGACCCTGCAACATTGAACTGAAGCCGAGACAACAGGTGTGCCGGTCACGCCATCAGCTTCAGCACGCTGTTCACGAGCGTCATTTGATAGTGCTAATCGGCGGTCGTTTATGAGAATGCGGTTTTATCATTTTGCATATTTGGCCATTGGCGTGTTGTCGCCTGTCGGCGGGCAATGCATAGCGTTCGATCCGACGGGCGGCCTACTGCGCCAAATAATACCTGATAAGCCGGAAGACTTGCCGCGCCGCCTTGATCCGAGGAACGGGCTTCCTGGCGGCCCGGTACTGACGCCGATGCCGGCACCAGTGGTTCTCTCGCCAAAAGCGTTGCTTGATAAGGCGACGCAAGCGGCCGACAACATGCCGGTGATCAGGGACATACAGGGCAAGGGGGAGCAGTTGCGTACGGAGATGCGAGATCGCATCGCGGGGTCCATCGGTGGCAAGAAAGCACAAAAGTTTGTAGCGGACTTCGACAGGATCACGAAGCCTCTGACGCCGGCGCACGCTGATGCTGCCGCGCGAGGGATGCTCATGTTTATCAAGACGGGTGATTTTGCGTATCTCAATCCGACCGTGTTCGCCACGGCCGGCGAGATTAAGAAAGCGCGCGATGACAATTGGAATAGAGCGAAACCCGTCGATCGTCGCGTGATCGCCGAGATGCCCGACGATCTCAAGGCCAAAATCGCCAACGTTCGCGTGATGCGAAAGAAAGATTTGGTCGGTGAACTTAGTCTTCCTTGGATGGCGACCAATCGAATCCCGGCGATCTGCTTGATTGATGTGATCGTGTTCAGGGACATACCCAGTTGGAAGAGCCAGTGGGATAAGCATCTCTGGGCCCACGAATTTGCGCACGTATTGCAGTATCAGCGATTGGGTGTCGATGGATTTGCCCGTGAGTTCATGGGCCATGAGCTTCGTTTTAGTAAGGAAGTAAACCCGCTCGAGAAGGAGGCGGATGTCTATGCCTGCGCGAAGTTCCGGGTGGATGAGCCAGGCTACATTGGCGCGTGCCCCTAGTCGGAAGTGATGTTAATGGGGCGGGCTCGGTCGTGGTTGGGAAGTACATCCGAAGCGGCTGCGAGTTTGCAAAACACAAGGTCGATGAAGTGCCACTGAGCGTCTAGTATTTGGAGTTCGAGACTATTCTGGCGGCTTTCCTCAATCTGTGCGTGCTCGCCATTGGAGCGCGAACGTGTTCCATTCGATCCCAGTACGGAATTAATGTTGCCAAATCGTAAGCAGCGCTTGCATCGGCCTTTGGCGATTTGAGCTTCGCTATGGCAACCACGATCTCGAAGGGGTGACGTCCGCTGATCGAGGGACTGCCGACACGACGGACCTCGCGGCTGAGCTTGGGATCACGCGATGGGTCGTCGTCCGCTTTCTCGGCATCGCTACGATGGCGACACCGCAGGTTCGTCCCACGAGCGGAAGTCGGGATCTGAACTGATCAATGGATGATTGCGATGTGATTGACGGCAGTTGCTGAGGGACAAACGGTCATTCACGGCGGGCGGCAGAAGTCAGTCAATGCCCCCGTGACGTAAGGCCCGCGGTCCGCAGCCTCCCTCACCCAACGAACTGTGTCACTGGTCACGACGGCTCATATTCCATCGCAGCCGTGCGGCGTCGGCCGAGTTCCAGAAGCCGACATCGGCAAATGCAATCAGCTCAATCTCTCCTGTAGGTCCTGACGGGGGTCATCCCGCATGGGTGCCCGCCAGCTCGGCTTCACGCCGGTCGGGGCTTGGTCTCGATCTTCAAAGCCTTGATGCGCGAGGTCAGCGTTGTCGGCCTGACGCCCAGCAGTTCGGCAGCTCCTCCCTTGCCGAACACCTTGCCGTTGGCAGCCTCCAGTGCGGCGATGATGCTCTTGCGGTCGCGCGCACGGCGCTCCGCCTCGTCCACGATATCGCCATCCGCGGATTGCGATGTGGCGATCTGGACCGGCGTGGGGGCAGCGGGCAGGTCGATGCGCAACCGGCCATCGACCGCCAAGATGGCCGCGCGCTCGATGACGTTCTCCAGTTCCCTCACGTTGCCTGGCCAGTCGTAACGGCGCAGCCGCTCGATATCACCCTTGGTCAGCGAGAGCGAGCGCAACTTGAGCCTACGCGAGATCGTCTCAAGTGCGTGCTGGGCGAGCAGTGCGATGTCCTCCCGACGCTCCCTGAGCGGGGCCGAATAGATCGGAAACACCTCCAGGCGATAGTAGAGATCCTCGCGGAAGCGGCCGGCCTTCACCTCCTTGTCGAGAGAGCGGTTGGTAGCGGCGATGATGCGTACATCAACATTGCGCGTCCGCGTTTCTCCCACACGCTCGAACTGCTGCTCTTGAAGCACGCGCAGAAGCTTGCTCTGCAATTCAAGCGGTATCTCTCCGACCTCGTCCAGGAAGAGTGTCGCGCCGTCGGCCAGCTCGAAGCGTCCGACCCGGTCGCGTATCGCCCCCGTGAAGGCGCCTTTGGCGTGGCCGAAGAACTCGCTCTCGAATAGGGTCCGCGGTATTGCTGCGCAGTTGACACGGATTAAGGGTCTGTCCTTGCGCAGGCTCGCCTCGTGGATCGCGCGCGCGATCATCTCCTTGCCGGTTCCGGATTCACCCGTAATCAGCACCGTCGCATCGGTTTCTGCGACGAGCTGGATCTGGCGCAACACCTTCTGCATCGGCGGGCTCGCACCGACGATCTCGCCGTGGTGCAGCTCGATCTCTTCCTTGAGGTAGGCGTTCTCAAGCTCGAGCCTTTGGCGCAGCCGCTCGACCTCCTCCATGGCATTCTGAAGGCGCGCCTCGCTCTCGCGCCGTTGCGTGACGTCCCGAAACACGATGACGGCGCCGATGAGCCGTCCGCGCTCGCGGATCGGCGTCGACGTGTATTCGACGAACAGCGGTCGTCCGTCTTTGCGCCAGAACACCTCCGTGTCGATCTGGTGCACGGCGCCGTCGCGGAACGCGGCGTAGATCGGGCAGTCCGCATTCTCATACGCACTTCCGTCGACATGGCTGTGATGCACCATGTCGTGCATGTTGCAGCCGACGAGCTCACTTGCCTTCCAACCCAGCATGCGCTCGGCGGCGGGATTGACAAAGGTCGTTAGACCTTCGGCGTTGACGCCATAGATCCCCTCGCCGGCGGCGCGCAGGATCAGCCGGTTCTCGCGCTCGAGATCGAGGAAGTAACGCTCCGTGTGCTGCCACTCGTCGACACCGCTCTTCATGTAGAGGTCGGCCTCCTGATTGACGAGATGGCGCTGCCGCTCCTCGATGTCGGTCATCGCCACAAGCAGCCAGTCGCCACCACGTCGCGGAATGCGAGAGCCCATGTAGGCGAGCCGCAGGGCGCGGCCGTCGGCGTGACGCGGCGCGAGCGACTGGGTCCAGTAGCGGCCCTTGAGCAGCACCGCTTGGCTGAAGACGATGAGCGCGCCGAGCTGACCTGGATGCAGATCGCTGGCCTTCGCGCCGCGGAGCTCTTCGCGGGTCCTGCCGAACAGCTCGGCACCGCGCTGGTTCACATCAACGATGCGATCGGTGTGAGGATCGATGGCCAAGGAGGCGTCAGCGCAATGCTCGAACGCAAGACCAAGCCCTGGCATTCACGCCCCCTTCCGACACTACGAGATCTCGCAGACGTCACTACGAAGTTTCATGTTACACGAATTCTCGTAGCGTGATAGGTCGCGCCCAGAAGACAATAACATCATGAAAGGACTTACGAATATAGCGCCCATGCCAATTGGCACGTTCCTCGCTCAGCGCAAGTCCAGTCTGCAGGCTCAAAGCGAGCGAGGGGAACATGGGACTTTTTGACGATCCGTTTGACGGCGAGAAGGCGAAGCGGTCCGGCTGCAGTTGCGGCCAGCATGCGAGCCAATCGGCGCACGACGCCGCGCACGAGCACGAGACGCAACGCGTAGCGGCCGACGAATACGGTCGGCTGGAGCGCGTCGTGCAATCGGCTGTCGTCGAGGCGCTCTTTCCGGAGGCGGTGACACGCCGCGCCCTCCTTAGGGCGGTGGGGGCCTCGACGCTGCTGGCCGCCATCTTCCAGATGCTGCCTCTCGGCACGGTCACCGAAGCGTTCGCCGAGGGCGCGGCGCCCGAGAAGAAGGACCTCAAGGTCGGCTTCATCCCGATCACCTGCGCGACGCCGATCATCATGGCTCATCCCATGGGTTTCTATGCGAAGCAGGGACTCAACGTCGAGGTGATCAAGACCGCAGGCTGGGCGGTCATTCGCGACAAGACGATCAACAAGGAGTACGACGCGGCGCACATGCTCTCGCCCATGCCGATCGCGATTTCGCTCGGCGTCGGCTCGACGCCGCAGCCGTACACCATTCCCGCGATAGAGAATATCAACGGGCAGGCGATCACGCTGTCGCTGAAGCATAAAGAGAAGCGCGATCCCAAGACGTGGACGGGCTTCAAGTTTGCCGTGCCCTTCGACTACTCGATGCACAACTACCTGCTGCGCTACTATCTTGCCGAGGCCGGGCTCGATCCGGATGTGGACGTGCAGATCCGCGCCATCCCCCCGCCCGAGATGGTCGCCAACCTGCGGGCCGACAATATCGACGGCTTCCTGGGGCCAGATCCCGTCAACCAGCGCGCGGTCTACGACGGCGTCGGCTTCATCCACCTCCTGTCGAAGGAGCTTTGGGATGGTCACCCCTGCTGCGCGTTCGCGGCCTCGCAGGAATTCGTCACCTCCTTGCCGAACACCTACGCCGCGCTGCTCAAGGGCATTATCGAGGCGACCGCCTTCGCCACCAAGGCCGAGAACCGCAAGCAGATCGCCGAGGTCATCGCGCCGGCAAACTACCTGAACCAGCCGCCGATCGTCCTCGAGCAGATCCTGACCGGCACGTTTGCAGACGGCCTCGGCAACATCAAGACCGACGCCAAACGCGTCGACTTCGATCCGTTCCCCTATGAGAGCTTCGCCATCTGGATCATGACGCAGATGAAGCGTTGGGGGCAGATCAAAGGGGATGTGGATTACGCAGCGGTGGCGAAGCGGGTCTACCTCGCGACCGACGCAGCCAAGCTCATGAAGGAGGCCGGCTTCACGCCTCCGGAGTCGACGGCCAAGACCTTCTCCGTCATGGGTAAGCCGTTCGATTCCTCACAGCCCGAGGAGTACATCAGCAGCTTCACCATCAGGCGGGCCGGCTGATGACGCAATCGCTCAACGCACGGGCGGCGGCGTTGTCCGCCGCCATCCTGGTCGCGTTCCTGATCGTCTGGCACATCGCCGTCAGCGGCGTGGGCTCGACGCCGGAGATGGACCCAGAATACGCGCGCCTCATGGGCCAGACCGCGGTGCAGGGAACGTCCGCAGTCCCTGGGCCTCTCGATGTCGGCGCCAAGATCTGGGAGCACCTCGAACGTCCGTTCTACGACAACGGTCCTAACGACAAGGGGGTCGGCATCCAGCTTGCCTACTCTCTTGCCAGGGTGCTCGCGGGCTATCTGCTTGCGGTCACCCTCGCCGTACCTGTCGGGTTCCTGATCGGCATGTCGCCGCTCATGAGCCGTGCTCTCGATCCGTTCATTCAGATCCTGAAGCCGATCTCCCCGCTCGCCTGGATGCCGCTCGCTCTCTACACCATCAAAGACAGCGGCATCTCGGCCATCTTCGTCATTTTCATCTGCTCGCTGTGGCCGATGCTGATCAATACCGCGTTCGGCGTCGCGAGCGTCCGGAGGGACTGGCTCAACGTGTCGAGGACGCTCGAGCTCTCGCGGTGGCGAACGGCCACACGCGTCATCCTGCCGGCTGCAGCACCGACCATTCTCACCGGCATGCGCATCTCGATCGGCATCGCCTGGCTCGTCATCGTGGCGGCCGAGATGCTCGTCGGCGGCACGGGCATCGGCTACTTCGTCTGGAACGAGTGGAACAACCTCTCGATCACCAACGTCATCATCGCGATTCTGCTCATCGGCCTCGTCGGCATGGTGCTGGACCAGATCATGGGGCGGCTGCAGAGGATGGTGTCCTATGCTGAATAGCGCCCCGCGGGAAACGCGACCGTTGATCAGCGTCGAGGCGCTCGCCAAGCGCTTTCCCGACCCATCCGGCAACGATACGGTGACCGTGTTCGAGAACCTCTGGTTCACCGTCTATCCCGGCGAGTTCGTGTGCATCGTCGGACATTCGGGTTGCGGCAAGTCGACGATCCTCAACACCCTCGCCGGACTCGATGCGCCGAGCGAAGGCGTCGTCATCGTCGGCGGTCAGGCCATCGAAGGGCCGAGCCTCGACCGCGCGGTGATCTTCCAGAGTCACGCACTGATGCCCTGGATGACGGCGCTCGCCAACGTCGAGCTCGGCGTGGCCTCGCGCCACAAGGACTGGCCAGCGGCCGATGTGCGGGCGCACGCCATGAAGTATCTCGACCTCGTGCATCTCGCTGGCTCGGAGAACAAGAAGCCGCAGCAGCTCTCCGGCGGCATGAGGCAGCGGGTCGGTATTGGCCGCGCGCTCGCGATCGAGCCCAAGATCTTGCTCATGGACGAGCCGTTCAGCGCTCTCGATGCGCTGACTCGCGGCGCGCTCCAGGACGAGGTGCTGGCGATCCGCGCCAAGACACAGCAGACCACCTTCATGATCACGCACGACGTCGACGAAGCGCTGTTGCTGGCCGACCGTATCCTGCTCATGACCAACGGTCCGAAAGCGCGCATCGCGGAGATCGTCGAGAATACGCTGCCAACAGACCGTAAGCGAGCCGAGCTCCACAAGTATGCAAGCTACTACCCGCTGCGCAATCACCTGATGGACTTCCTGGTGACGCGCTCGCGCGAGCTCGCAGGGGGATCCGGTGCGTCGATCGACGCACGCCACCCTCCGGTGGTGCGGCCCGCCGCTGAAACACCGACCCGTGCCTAGACAACAACCGCCACATCTCAAGGAGAAGAAGCAATGAACAGAGCCCAACTCACCGAGCAGATCCTCGATATCAAGCGCGAGAAAGGCTGGACTTGGAAGCATATCACGAGCGAGATCGGAGGCGTCTCCGATGTGCTGGTGGTCGGTGCCCTGCTCGGCCAGCACAAGCTCATAAAGCCGTTGGCCGCCAAGGCTGCTAAGCTGTTCGGGCTGACGCCCGCGCAGGAGGCCATGCTGAACGAGATCCCATACCGCGGCACGCCGATGCCGCCGACTGATCCGTTGATCTACCGTCTCTACGAGCTCGTCATGGTCAACGGACCGGCATGGAAGGCTCTCATCGAGGAGGAGTTCGGCGACGGCATCATGTCGGCTATCGACTTCGACATGACGATGGAGCGCCAGGCCGATCCCAGGGGCGACCGCGTCAAAATCGGCATGACCGGCAAGTTCCTGCCCTTCAAGTACTACGGTGCCGAGCAGGGTCTGCCGGCATACGGCTTCAAGGAGGACTAGGGATCGACCCTTCAGGTGTTGGCGGGCTGCGCTTTCGAGCGCGGCCGCCGGCGGACTTATGGAAAAGTCAACGACGAGGACGGCATGACGAAAGCGGTTGGGATTTTTGCGACGATGGGGCTGTTGACGGTTGCAGAGGGGCCATTGGCGGCCGCGGATCTCGGCGGTCCGTGCTGCGCGGACCTCGAGGAGCGGATCGCCGAGCTTGAGGCGACGACGGCCCGCAAAGGCAACCGCAAGGTCTCGCTGACCATCTCCGGCTACATCGCCCAGGAGATCACGGTTTGGGATGACGGCGGCGAGAGCAACGCCTACATTCACGGCCTCGGCCCCACGCAGGCGTCGAATTTCAGGTTGAACGGCCAGGCGGTCATCACGCCGGGCTGGACGGCGGGCTACATGTTCCGCATCCAGGATCTCACCGGCAACGCCTTCACCGGTGGCAACGACGCCATCACACAGCTCAACGACACCAAGAACGACGGCCTGAACACGCAGATGGCCTTCTGGTATCTGGCGAGCAAGGACTACGGCAAGGTGAGTCTGGGCCGCCTCGCCCACGCCGCCAAGAGCGCGGCCATGTTCACCGATCTCTCCGGCACGCAGATCATCGACAACTACACGTTCCTGGCCGGCTTCCCCCACTTCCGCCTGCGCGAGACGTCGGGCGCGCTCTCGCCGCTCACCTGGGGCCAGCTCGGCTTCTGCTACACCCAGGGCGCGCCGCTCGGCGGCGACTGCAACGGCATCGTCATGAACGGCGTGCGCTACGACACGCCGACCTTCGCCGGCTTCACCGCCTCGGCGAGTTGGGGCGAGGACGATTTCTGGGAAGTCGCGCTGCGCTACGCGGGTGAGGTGGCGGGCTTCAAGCTCGCCTTCGGCGCCGGCTACACGGAGATGTCGGACGAAGGAACCTCGTCTCCCGTCGCCGTGACCACGGGCAAGGACTCGAACTTCTTCCAGGTCGGCGGCTACGCGGAGCACATCGCGACCGGCCTCTTCGTACACGGCGCCTACGGCCGCGAGGACAACAATGCGACACTGCTCGCCAACGGCTTCGTAGAACCGGACAGCGAACACTACTACGTCAAGGCCGGCATCCGCCGCAAATGGATGCCGCTCGGCGCAACTGTCGTTTACGGCGACTACGCGGCCTACCTGGACCAGCTTGGCCCGGCCGCGCTGGCGGCCGGCGCCACGTCGAGCACGCTGGAGCGCTTCGGCGGCGGCATCGCCCAGGAGATCGATGCCGCGGCCATGACGCTCTACATGAAGTACCAGCGCTACGAGGCCGACGTGGATGGGCTTGCCGATTTCGAGGACGCGAACTTCGTGAGCTTCGGCGGCCTCATCAACTTCTGACGAAGCGGCCGCCGCTGAACCAGCAAGCCGCCCCGGCTCACGCCACGGGCGCGCGCGCCTTGCTCTCCACCACCAGCCGGCGCAGCTCGGGCAGGCACGACCCGCAGTTCGTGCCCGCCTTGAGCACAGTGCCGATCTCCTCCGCGGAGCCGGCACGCCCGTCGGCCACTGCCTTGCAGATCTTCTTGCGGCCGACACCGAAGCACGCGCAGACGAGCGGACCTTGATCGGCATCGAGGTCCGGCGCGCGGCCCGCGAGCAGCGCACGCCGCGCCGCATCGGTGAGCATCGGCGCGGCGAGCTGTTGCTTGAGCCATTCCCAGCCGGGCAAGGCGCCCGGACTCTTGGCGAGGAACAGGCAGACTTCGAGCCCGCCGTCTACGATGACGGCAGCGCGATAGCGACCCTGTCCCTCGTCCAGCAGCTCCGCCAGCGTCTCGTAACCACCGAGCAGCACCTTCGATATGTCCGCCCAGTGCGCACCGGGCGCGGGCGCCGCGAGCCTGTAGCCGACACCGCCTTCCACGGCGGAATGCGCCCACCAGACGCCCTTCGGCATCTGGACGGCTTCCCGGCAGAGCAGGAAGCCGTGCACGGCGAACGTCACGGGCGCGATCGTCGCTTGCGTGGCCTTGAGCTCCGGCTGGCCGGAGACGGGGTCATAGACCTGCTGCACGAGCGCACCCACGCGCGCATCGGAGGCGGTGGCCCCGTTCCAATGGATCGGCGCGAAGATCTCCCCCATGCGCTGCGACGCCGTCACCGCAACGCGCAGAACGGCGCTGCCATGCAACGTCGAGACGCGCGCAAAGCCGCCGTCCCCTACGCCGAACGCCTCTGCGTCCACCGGATGGATCGAGACGCAGGGCTCGTCGATGTGCGCGCCGAGCCGCGGCGACTTCCCCGTCCGCGTCATCGTATGCCACTGGTCGCGCACGCGGCCGGTGTTGAGCAAGAGCGGCAGCAGGCGCCCCGGCGTGGCCGCGAGCTTCGGGTCTGCGACGGCGACGAAGCGCGCACGCCGGTCGGGCGTGAAGAAGCCGCCCGAGGCGAACAGCCGCTTGCGCCCCGACGGCGCCGCAGACTCGACCGGCCATTGCACCGGCACCAGGCGCTCGTACTCCGCGTCCGAAAGCTCGGCCAGCCCGGACGCGTCGAAGTCGCGGTCGCCGCCGTTCTCGAATCCCGAGAGCGCGGCATGCTCCCTGAAAATGTCGGCCGCGGAGGCATAGCTGAACGCCTCGGAAAATCCCATGCGCTTCGCCACCTCGGCGATGATCCACCAGTCGGGCTTGGCCTCTCCGGCCTGCGGTAGGAAGGCGCGCTGGCGCGAGATGCGCCGCTCGGAGTTCGTGACCGTCCCGTCCTTCTCGCCCCAGCCGGACGCGGGGAGGAGGACATGCGGGCCGGCCGCGATGGTATCGGTGTTGGCGACGACATCCGACACCACGAGCAGGTCGAGCTGCCCGAGCGCGCTGCGCACGGCGTCCGCGCGCGGCAGGCTGACCACCGGATTGGTGGCCATGATCCAGAGCGCCTTGATGCGCCCCTGCGCCACCGCCTCGAACAGGTCGACCGCCTTCAACCCCGGACGCGTGGCCACCGACGGCGCGTTCCAGAACTGCCGCACGCGCGCCACGCTCTCCCCGTCGAAGTCCATGTGCGCCGCGAGCTGGTTGGCGAGCCCGCCGACCTCGCGCCCGCCCATGGCGTTCGGCTGCCCTGTCAACGAGAACGGCCCAATGCCGGGCTTGCCGATGCGGCCCGTCGCCAGATGGCAGTTGATGATGGCGTTGACCTTGTCCGTGCCCTGCGCCGATTGGTTGACGCCTTGCGAGTAGAGCGTTACCGCGCGCTCCGTCTCCGCGAACCAGGAGAAGAACGTCTCGATGCGCTCCCGCGGCACCTGACAGCGCTCCGCCACGGCATCGATGTCGGGCGCGATATGACGCGCACGCGCCAGCGCCTCCGCGTAGCCCGTGGTGTGGTCGCGCAGGAATGCGCGGTCGAGCACGCCACGGTCGGCGAGAAACGCGAACAGCCCGCAGAATAGCACCGAATCCATGCCCGGCGCGATCTGGATCAGAAGATCCGCCTCGTCGGACGTCGGCGTCGCGCGCGGATCGATCACCACGATGCGTGCCCCGCGCTCGCGCTTGTTCCTGGCTATGCGCTGATAGAGCACTGGATGGCACCAGGCCGCGTTCGAGCCGACGAGCACCAGCAGATCCGCTTCGTCCAGATCCTCGTAGCAGCCCGGAACCGTGTCCGACCCGAACGCACGCCGGTGGCCCGCCACCGACGACGCCATGCAAAGCCGCGAGTTGGTGTCGATATTGGCCGAGCCGATGAACCCCTTCATCAGCTTGTTGGCGACGTAGTAGTCCTCGGTGAGGAGCTGCCCGGACACATAGAAGGCAACCGAGTCCGGCCCGTGCCGTTCCACCGTCTCCTTGAACCCGCGCGCAACGGCGTTGAGCGCGTCGTCCCAGGAGGCGCGCGCGAGCTGTCCCTCGGCGTCGCGCAGCATGGGATGGAGCAGCCGCCCCTCGAGCGACAGCGTTTCGCCGAGCGCCGAGCCCTTGGAGCACAGGCGCCCGAAGTTGGCAGGATGCTCCGGATCGCCCTGGATCTGCGCGCCTCCGAACCCGTCCGGCCGCGCCACGACCCCGCAGCCGACCCCGCAGTACGGGCAGGTCGTCTTGACAGCGGGCGGCGACGCAGGCGCGTTCATGCAGGCTCCATCAATAGACGTCCGCCTGGTAGCGGCCGACCTTCTTGAGCGCCGCGATGTAGGCTTTCGCGTCCTCGGGAGAGACCTTGCCGTGCTCGGCGACGATGTCCGTGAGCGCCGTTTCGACATCCTTCGCCATGCGTTTGGCATCGCCGCAGATATAGAAGTGCGCGCCCTTCTCGAGCCACGCGAACAGCTCCGCGCCCTCCTCGCGCATGCGATCCTGCACGTAGACCTTGCGGTCTCCGTCGCGCGACCACGCGAGCGACAATCGCGTCAGCGTGCCGGACTTCTGCAAAAGCCCAAGCTCGGCCTCGTAGAAGAAGTCCGTCGCACGCCGCTGGTGACCGTAGAACAGCCACGCAGGACCTTCGGCCTTCGTCGCATAGCGCTCCTGCAGGAAGGCGCGGAACGGCGCAACGCCCGTGCCGGGGCCGACCATGATGATCGGCGTCGCGCCATCCTTCGGCAGCGCAAAGCCGTGCGCCTTCTGCACGTAGGCCTTGAGCGCAGACCCGGGCGCCAGGCGCTCCCCGAGAAACGTCGAGGCCACGCCGAGCCGCTCGCGCCCTTGCACCTCGTAGCGGACCGCATCGACGGTGAGCGACACGCGGCCGGGGTTCCTCTTCATCGACGACGAAATCGAGTAGAGGCGCGGCTGCAGCGGCTCGAGCACCTCGTAGAAGGCCTCCGGATCCGGGCGCAGCCCAGGGAACTTCTCGAGCGCGCCGAGAACGTCCAGCGTCGCCGCGTCCCCGTCCGGGTCCTCCCCCTGCGCGAGCACCTTGGCCTTGCGCTTGCGCTCCCCGCCAGTCAGGTACGAGATCAGCTGGAACAGCGCGTCCGGCGCCGGCGCGAGCGACGTGTCAGCGATCAGCGCCTCACGCAGCGTCTTGTCGCCAATCGGAAAATCCGCCGGCGCCGCAATCGCGGCCAGCACCGCATCGACAAGGCGCGGATCGTTCTCTGGAAACACGCCGAGGCTGTCGCCGGGCTCGTAGTCGAGCCCACTCTCGGTGAGGTCGATCTCGATATGGTTGGTGACTTTCTCCGAGCCTTCGCCGTTGAGCCGCTGCCGCGAGGCGAACCGCACGGGCACCGGCGCCTCGCGTGAGCGACCCGGTCGCACATCACCCGTCGTGGCAGGCTTGGCACTCTCCTTGGCGCGCTTCTCGTCGGGATCGAGCACGCCGCCGCCCATCTCCTCGACCAGCGTCTTCAGCATGCGCGCCGTGGCCTTCCCGCCGGGAACGCAGAGGTTGAGACGCGGCTCCGCCTGCTCGTGGATGGCGTCGGCATAGTCCTCACAGTTGTAGCCGCACTGCCCGCAGTCCTGCTGCGCCATGGCCGCCATCATGCGCCGGTTGAGCGGACGCCCCTCGGCGAGCTGCATGCGCGCGTCGATCTCGATCGCCGGATCGTGCCAGGGCGCCGCGCCGTCATCGCCGCCGGCGACACCCACCGCGCCGAGATCGGCGGTGGTGGCCGGCGCCGCACCGGCATCGAGCGACAGCACGCCGGCAAAGAAGCCATTGAGCCAGGCCCGCTGCTCGGTCGTGAACGGCGCCGTGTCGGGGATGAGCGTAAGGCTCGGCGGAGGCGTCTGGATCGTCATGCGGCGTACTCCCCGGCGAGGCGCCGCAGCGTGTCGCTGTCATGCCGGTTGGCGAAGGCGAAGAATGTCTCCGAGGCATCCGCCCGGTGCGCGAGGTAGGCGCCGAGCAGCCGCTCGACGGCCGCGGGGCAGTCCTCGCTCTTAACGTCGCGAAGCACCTCGCGGCCAATCTTCGGGGCGCTGCCCGAGCCGCCGCCGACCAGGATGTGGAATCCCTCGGCCGTATCGCCCTCGTCGTTGACCGGCACCTTGGCGCCGATCAGGCCGATGTCTCCGATGTAGTGCTGCGCGCAGGAGTGATGGCACCCGGTGAGATGGATGTTGACCGGCAGGTCGAGCGCGAGACGGCTTTCGACGTGCACGGCAATCGCCTCTGCCGTGCCCTTGGTGTTCGACGCGGCGAACTTGCAGCCCGTATTGCCTGTGCAGGCGACGAGCCCAGCGCGCACGGCCGACGCCGACGCCGCAAGCCCCATCGCCGTAATCCGCTCCAGCGCCTTGGGAACGTTCGCGTCGGCAACACCGGAGACGATGAGGTTTTGCCACACGGTCAGCCGGACATCCCCATCACCCAGCTCGCGCGCGAGCGCCGCGACGGCACGCATCTGCTCGCCCGTGAGCTTGCCGACGGGCAGCACGAGCCCGATCCAGTTCAGCCCCGCCTGCTTCTGCGCATGCACGCCGACGTGCGCCATGCGGTCGGGCTCACGCCGTAGCTTGATGTGCGCCGCATCGATGCGCGTCAGCGCGCTGCCGAGCTTGGCCTCGACGGCGGCCAGGAACTTGTCGAAACCCCAGTCGTCGAGCACGTACTTGAGCCGCGCCTTGTTGCGGTTGGTGCGGTCGCCGCTCTCGATGAACACGCGCACGATGGCGTCGGCGACCCGCGTCGCCTCGCGCAGCGCCAGGATAACGCCCGTATCGCGTGCGAAATCCTTGTGCCCGGTGATGCCGCCCAGCATGAGGCGAAAGTAGACGCCCGCGGCAACCGGCGCGCCGTCCTCGACCTCGACCGCCTGGAATCCAATGTCGTTGGTCTCCTCGAGTGCGGCGATCATGCCCGCCCCGTCGTAGGCGACGTTGAACTTGCGCGGCAGGCCGGTGAGCGAGCGGTCATTCAGCACATGGAAGTGCCAGTCGCGCGCATAGGGACGCGTATCGAGCAGCTCATGGGGGTCGATGCCGGCCGTCGGCGTCCCGGTCACGTTGCGGATGTTGTCGGCGCCGGACCCGCGCGAGCAGAGCCCCAGGTCCTGAATCGCTTCCACCACATTGACCGCGTTCGCCGCCTCGATCTCGCGGATCTGGAAGTTGGCGCGCGTCGTCACGTGGGCATAGCCGCCGCCATAGCGCTCAGCCACGTCGGCAAGCCCGGCGAGCTGCCAGTGCGTGAGGATGCCGTTCGGGATGCGCAGCCGGCACATGTAGCTGTTCTGCGTCGGCGCGACATAGAAGAGGCCGTAGTAGCGCCAGCGGAAATTGTCCGGCGGCTTCGGATATTCGCCGCTCTCGGCCTGCGCCTTGAGCCGCGGATAGGCATCGAACGGATGCTCCTCTCGCTTCCAGTTTTCCTGGTCTACGAGCTTCTTGCCCTTGGCCTTGGCGGTATCCTGCGCCTTGAGGTGGATCACGTCCGGCCCGATGGGCTCGGCCGCGCGGCCGCCTGCCCCGCCCATCGGCTTCAGGCCGTGCGCCACGCGCCCCGCCTGCACACCGGAGACGAAACCTTCGAGATAGCGCTTCTGCTCCGTCGAGAACTCGGCTGTCATATCGCGACCTCGCTCATGCAGCCTGCGCCTCGGGCTCGGCGAACGCGCGCCCGAACACGAGGCCGTCGCGCAGCCCGGACACCGGACGCCCCGAACGGATGAGATCGAGATACCAGAGCGCATCGCTGGTATCGCCGACCAGCACCGCGCCCGCGAGCCGCCCCTCGTGGATCACGAGCTTGCGGTAAGTCTGCCGTCCGGGATCGCTGAGCACGATCGGCTCCGTGCCCGCAGCACCGAGAAAGTCGCCGGCCGAGAAGACATTGACGCCGGAGACCTTGAGGTTGGTGGCGAGCAGCGAGCCGTCGTAGCGCGCCGCCTGTCCGGCCAGATTGCGGGCCAGCACGCGCGCCTGCTCGTAGGCCGGCTCCACAAGCCCGTAGCAGACGCCGCGGTGCTCGGCGCACTCGCCGATGGCGTAGACATCGGGCGTGCTGGTGGCAAGGTCATCGCCGACCACGATGCCGCGATTGACCTCGAGCCCCGCGCCACGCGCAAGCCGCACGTTCGGCCGGATGCCGACCGCCATCACGACGAGATCGGCGGGCACGTTACGGCCGTCCTTGAGCCTGAGTCCCGCCACCTTGCGCCGGCCCTGGATCGCTTCGCTCTCGCCGTTGAGCAGAACCTGGATACCGCGCGCCTCGAGCGCGGCCTTGAGAAGATCGGCCGCGCGGACGTCGAGCTGCCGCTCCATCAGCCGGTCCATGAGGTGCACCACCGACACCTCCGCCCCGGCCTTCATGAGGCCGTACGCCGC
>NZ_JADZBI010000247.1 GCF_020852195.1 Hyphomicrobium sp.
CAGTTCAACTCGGCGCTCGGCCCCTACAAGGGCGGCATCCGCTTCCATCCGACGGTGCTGCTCGGCACGATCAAGTTCCTCGGCTTCGAGCAGGTGTTCAAGAACGCGCTCACCGGCATGCCGATCGGCGGCGGCAAGGGCGGCTCCGACTTCGATCCGAAGGGGCGCTCGGAAGGCGAGATCATGCGTTTCTGCCAGTCGTTCATGACGGAGCTCGCACGGCATCTCGGCGAGCATACCGACGTGCCGGCCGGCGACATCGGCGTCGGCCAGCGCGAAATCGGATTCATGTTCGGCCAGTACAAGCGCATGACCAACCGCTACGAGTCGGGCGTGCTCACGGGCAAGGGCCTCACCTGGGGCGGCTCTCGCGTCAGAACTGAGGCGACCGGCTACGGCGCCGCCTATTTCGTCGAGCGCATGCTGCGCACGCGCAAGCAGGGCTTCGAGGGCAAACGCGTCATCGTCTCGGGCGCAGGCAACGTCGCCATCTATACCATCGAGAAGGTGAGCCAGCGTGGTGGCCGGGTCATCGCGTGCTCGGATTCGGACGGCTGCGTCGTGGACGAGGCGGGCATCGACCTGCCGCTGCTCAAGGAGATCAAGGAGCGCAAACGCGGACGCGTGGCGGACTACGCGGCGGCGCGCGGCGCGGCTGCCACCTACGTGCCCGGCGGGCGGATCTGGGACGTCCCCGCTGACATCGCCATGCCGTCGGCGACGCAGAACGAGCTCAACGGGCAGGACGCGCGCACGCTCGTCAAGAACGGCGTCATCGCCGTGGGCGAAGGCGCCAACATGCCGTGCACGCCGGAAGCGGTGAAAACGTTCCTCGAGGCGGGCATCCTGTTCGGACCCGGGAAGGCCGCGAACGCCGGCGGCGTGGCGACGAGCGCGCTCGAGATGCAGCAGAACGCCTCACGCGATTCGTGGAGCTTCGAGACCACCGAGCAGCGCCTCGCGACCATCATGCAGGGCATCCACGATCGCTGCGCCGAGATGGCAGAGGAGTACGGCTCGCCCGGCAACTACGTGCTCGGCGCCAACGTCGCGGGCTTCATCCGCGTGGCGGAGGCCATGCGCGCGCTCGGCGTGGTGTAGCGGAGACCAGGGCTTCCCAGCGACATCGAAGCCGCGCCTGGCTGATCTTCCATGTATCTGGATCCCGGCCGTCCGTGCGAAGCATGGCTCCGCCATGACGCCGGGATGACGTGGGAGGAAGGACGATAGCGTACCTCAAAGGAACGTCACTCCGGCGGAGGCCGGAGTCCAGACACGTAGCCGCATCACGCGCGGGCAGCCTCCACGCTATCCTTCCACCGTCATGGCCGAGCCTCGCTTCGCATGAACGGGAGAGTCGCGCGGTGCGCGCTCAGAGCCAGAACAGCACCAGGGCGACGATGACAGCCATTACGCCGATCACGGCGGCCTGAAGGACGTAGGCAATGCGGTAGAGGCGGAGCGCACGATGAATGTCGGCGGCGGTTGCCTCGCGCCGACCGCTGCCCATCCATGCATCGGCGACACGCTTGCCGCCGTAGCTGCGCGGGCCGGCCAACGCAAGGCCGAGCGCGCCCGCCATGGCCGCCTCCGGCCAGCCAGCGTTGGGCGAGCGATGGCGCGGCGCGTCGGTGAGCGCGGCCAGCGCCGCAGCCCGCCAGTCCGCTCCCGGCATCAGGCGCGCGGCGGCCACGAGCCAGAGCGCGGAGAGGCGCGAAGCGGGCAGGTTGACGAGATCGTCCAGCCGCGCCGCCGCCCAGCCGAAGGCGAGATACCGCTCCGACTTGTGGCCGATCATGCTGTCGGCCGTGTTGATCGCCTTGTAGAGCGCGCATCCCGGCAGGCCACCGACGATCAGCCAGAACAGCGGCGCGACGACGCCGTCGGAGAAGTTCTCGGCCAGACTCTCGATGGCGGCGCGCGAGACGCCGGCCTCGTCGAGCGTCGCGGGATCGCGGCCGACGATGCGGGACACCGCTTCGCGCCCACCCTTGAGGCCGCGCTGCTCCAGCGCCTCCGCGACGTCCGTCACGTGATCGTCGAGGCTGCGGCCGGCAAGCAGCGCGCTCGCGAGCACGGCCTTCACCGCGAGCGCTGCCAGTGCCGGTAACAGGAGCCCCAGCGCATGATCGATCAGCAGGACGGCCGACAGCGTGACGAGCAGCACCGTCGCCAGCGCCAGGATGCCGCGCAGGCGCGCCCGCGGGAACGAGAGGTGGCCTTCGTTCCAGACCGCCTCCGCGCGTGCGATGAGCGCGCCCATCCACGTCACCGGATGGCCGATGCGCGCCAGCAGCGCTTGCGGGTAGCCGGCGACGGCCTCGACAAGGAGTGCAAGAAAGGCCAGCGCAAGATTCATGGGGGCACCGTCGAGTCCGCTCGCACAGGGGTGCTAACACAGGTGCCGTGCCGGAGGAATATGACGTCCTCACGCCAGAAGCAGGGCGAAGAGCAGCAGCGATTCCATGATCTCGATACCGGCGCCGTGGCAATCGCCGGTCATGCCGCCGACGCGGGCGCGCCAATAGAGCGCGAAAGCGGCCGCGAGCGGGAGCGCGATAAGCAGCGGCGGCGCCACGGCCAGCGAGATGGCGGCGAGCGCCGCGCCCTCGACGGCAACAGGCGTCGTCGTGATGCCCGCGGCGAGATGGCTCGCCAATCCTTCCGTCAACGGCTTCACGGCGCGGCCGACTGCCAGCGTGGCCCAGCGCGCCCATGCGGCGGAGAGTGCGAGCCCGGCGAACAGCTCACCCGGCGCCGTGCGCTCCGCCACCGCTGCGAGCAACACCAGCTTGGCGACGAGTTGTAGCGCAATGGCGATGGCGCCGAAGCTGCCGAGGTGCGGGTCGCGGGCGACCTCGACGAAGCGCTCCGGATTGCCGTGGGCGGCGCCCAGGCCGTCCGCCACGTCGCCCAGCCCTTCAACGTGCAGGCCGCCGGTGATGAGCACCCAGACGAGGAGTCCGAGCAGGGCGCCGACCCAGGGGCCGACAACCATGCCGAGCGTGACACCCAGCGCCACCAGCACGCCCACCAGCGCGCCGACGGCGGGCAGCCAGGGCGCGGCGCGGGCAAGATCCCCGGCGTGCTCCGGCGAGACCCGCACGGGCAGGCGCGTCAGGAACTTGAGGGCGATGAGGAAGCCCGTCATGCCTCGCGGGCCTCCGGCGGCTGCGTGATCTCGATGATCTCTCCCCAGAGCCCGTGCATGGGGTGGGTGCCCATCTCGACTCGGATCAGCGTCGCGCAGGCGATGCGGACGGCCCAGAGCCTCTCGAGCGGGATGGCGAGCAGGATGGACAGCGCCATGCGGATCGATCCGCCATGGGCGACTACGAGCACCGGACCGTCCCCCTTCGCGGCGAGCCGGTCGAGCGCGGACGCGACGCGGGCGCGCACGGCGTCCATGCTCTCGCCGTTCGGCGGCGGGTTGGCGTCGGGGTTCTTGTAGAATGCGGCGAGGCGCGCATCCTCGGCGAGGTCGCGGCGCGGCCGGCCGTCCCAGTCGCCGAAGTCGATCTCGCGCCAGTCGGGATCGACCTCGACGCTCTGTTCGCCGGTCAGGGCCAGGATCTCGGCGGTCTCCCTGGCGCGCTTCAAGGGCGAGGCAACGATCCCTCCCCACGTACGCCCCGCGATCTGGCGCGCGACCGCCTCGCAGCCGGCGGCACAGAGCGGCGCATCGGTGCGGCCGAGAAGCGTGTCTCTCGTCTCGGTCTCGCCGTGGCGGAGGAAATCGACCACCGTCATGGCGCG
Source organism: Hyphomicrobium sp. (assembly GCF_020852195.1). Taxonomy (GTDB): domain Bacteria; phylum Pseudomonadota; class Alphaproteobacteria; order Rhizobiales; family Hyphomicrobiaceae; genus Hyphomicrobium_C. The sequence continues at coordinate 3,757 of NZ_JADZBI010000247.1, forward strand.
CTGCGGCCGGACACGGCCGCCTCCTCGAACGTCGCCATGCCGTTGTGGAGCTCGCAGGCCAGCCGCAACACGGCGAGCGCGGTGGCGGCGCCGGAGCCTTCGCCGAGCCGGAGGTTGAGGTCGAGCACAGGGCGCGCCGCGAGCGCGTCCAGCACGACGCCGTGGCCCTGCTCGGCCGAGCGGTGCGAATAGATGAGCCAGGGCACGCACGATGGATTGAGACGCGTCGCGGCGAGCGCGGCCACGGTGACGATGAAGCCGTCGACAAGCACAGGACGGCGCGCCTGCGCGGACGCGATGATGGCGCCGGTCAGCGCCGCGATCTCGAGTCCGCCGACGGTTGCCAGCACGCGGCGCGGATCGGATGGCGAGGAGCCATCGAGGGCGTGACGCGCGAGAGCGGCCTCTATGACGCGAATCTTGTGCACGACGCCCGCGGCGTCGAGGCCGGTGCCGGCGCCCGCGATCTCCGCAGGCCGCTTTGCCAGCAAGGCGGCGGCAATTGCTGCGGCCGACGTCGTGTTGCCGATCCCCATCTCGCCGAAAAGCACGAGGTCGGCGGGGCCGGCCCTCTCCACTGCGCGCTGCCCGACCGCAAGGGCGAAGTCCAGCTCCGCGTCCGTCATCGCCGGCTCGACCGTGAAATCGCGCGTGCCGCGACGCGGCTTGTCGACGACCGTTCCGGGGACCGGATCGGCGGCCAGCGTACCGGCATCGACCACGGTCAGCGGCACGCCGAGGGTGCGGGCGAGCACGGAGACCGCCGCGCCGCCGGATGCGAAGTTCTTCAGCATCTCGACCGTGACGGCGGCCGGATAGGCGGAGACGCCCTGCGCTGTGACGCCGTGGTCGCCGGCGAAGAGGATGATCGGCGCGTGCGCGGCGCGCGGGCGTTCGGTCGCCTGCAGGGCGGCGAGCGTGATGGCCAGTGCCTCGAGCGTGCCGAGGGAGCCGGCGGGCTTGGTGAGCACGGCCTGGCGCGCACGGGCGGCCGCCTCGTGCGAGGCGGACGGTGCGGGACAGGGCGTTTCGATCCAGGCTGGTGACATGTGGCTGCGAGCATTAGGGGTGCGGGCCTGCTGCATGGCATGGCCGGCGGGCGCCGGCAACTGCAGCTACGACGGACCGGACACATTAACCTGCCCCCGGAGGGCGGGGATAGGACGGGAACCCCGAAACTGCCGATGTTCCGAAATGTCCCTTTAACCGTTCCCATATGGGGAGGGACCGCGCGACACAGCACGCGGATCGTTCATTGATCGAATGGCGATGATGTGGGAGCAGAAGGGCCGCTCAAAGGGGATCCGGCATGAAGCTCAGGCGCGTATCAGACGGCGTGGGGTTCGCGGTGCAGATCGCGTCAGGTGACGGCTGGGTGGATGCTGCGCGCGTGCTGCGCAGCGTCACACCCGCCGTTCCGGAAGCGGACATCGCGCGCTGGTCGGGCGATGCGGTCGCCCTGCTCGGCGCACCGGAGAACGTGCGTGCGCGCGTCGCGGAAGCCGCAGCGCGCCTCGCACCCGACGCCGAGGACGACCGCGCCCGTCACCCTCCCCTTCGCGCCGCACTCGTTCCGCGACTTCATGCTCTACGAGCGTCATGCCATCGACGCGGCGCGCGGCTTCGTGCGCCTGTACATGCGCAACGCCTGGCCCGTCGTGCGGGCCTACGAGCGCCTGCTCGGTCCGCCGTTCCCGCTTCTGAAGCCGCATCGGCTCTGGTATCGGCAGCCGATATACTACATGGGCAACCATCTCGCCTTTGCCGGAGACGGCGAGGAGATTGCGATCCCTGCCTACGCCGAAGGTATTGACTACGAGCTGGAGCTCGGATTCGTGCTCAGAAATGCGCTGTTCAATGCCAGCCCGGAGGAGGCCGAGGCCGCCATCGGCGGCTTCGTGGTGATCAACGACTTCAGCGCGCGCAACGTGCAACATGAAGAGATGCGCTCGGGCTTCGGCCCGCAGAAGTCGAAGCACTTCCGCAACGGGCTATCGAGCGTCGTCGTCAGCGCGGACGAGATCTTGCCACGGTGGCGTGATCTCAAGGGATCCGTCCGTATCAACGACCTCCTCTACGCCGAGCCGTCGACCGCAGATCCTCGCTGGTCTCTCGGCGAAGCGCTGGCGCATGTGTCGCGCTCCGAGCAGCTCTATCCCGGCGAGCTGTTCGCAACCGGCACGCTGCCGGGCGGCAGCGGCATCGAGGTCGGTCGCCTACTCGACGTCGGCGACACCATCGAGATCGCCATCGAGGGGGTCGGCCGCCTCCGGAACACCATTTGCCGAGAAGGATGACAACGCGTCGTGAAAGTGATCGATCTCTCGAAGCCCGTGCGCTTCAACCGCGACGACCCGTTCTTCATGCGGGTCCGCGTCAAGCACAAGCCGCATTGGATGGCGAAGCTGCTCGTGCGGGCGCTCGGGCTGCCGTTCCGGCTCTTTCCGCGCGACTTCGTGGGCTGGGCCGACGACACCGTCAGCATGGGTGTGCATGCGACCACGCACATCGATGCGCCCTGGCACTACGGGCCGGAGTCGGGCGGCGCGCCGGCGCAGACCATCGAGGCGATTCCACTCGAGCGCTGCATCGGGCCCGGCGTCGTGCTCGACCTCTCGCACAAGGCTGACGACGATCCGATCACGGTGGCGGACATGGAAGCGGCGCTCGCGAAGAGCGGCGCGACGCTCACCGAGCAAACGATCGTGCTGATCCGCACCGGCCGCGACCGGCTGATGGACACCAAGGACTTCTGGAAGACCGGAACGGGCATGAGCGCGGCGGCCACCGAATGGCTGCTCGACCACGGCGTCACCGTCATGGGCATCGACCAGTGGGGCTGGGATCTGCCGTTCCGGGCGCAGATCGCGAAGTCGCGCGCTACAGGCGACGCGACGCTGTTCTGGGAGGCGCACCGCGTCGGACAGCGGCGGCCCTACTGGCACATGGAGCAGCTCACGAATCTCGACGCGCTGCCGCCCTCCGGCTTCGAAGTGGCGGTGTTTCCCCTCAAGATCGTCGGTGCGTCGGCGGCTCCCGCCCGGGTAGTGGCCATCCTGCGCTGAGTATTAACTCGTTGTTTTTTGACAATCTTCATTGCCGCATCGGAGTGACTTCCTGGCTCCTTCGCGAGAATTTTCGCCTGTGGGGGTGGCGGATCGGGAATTTTTCCCTCTAGAATGGGACATTATCCCATTTCGTGTTTCTCCTCGCCTGCAGGATCCGATGAAGAAGAGCAAGCCCGCGCCCGTCCCGATCCAACTGGACCCGAGCCACCCCAACTACGATGCTATCCTGCTCAAGCGCGCGCGGCTCGAGGCGCACCGGCGCCGGCGGCTGGAGAACAGCGGGGCGCTCACCGCCCAGGAATGGAAAAGCGCGACCGGCAAGCCCGCCAAGACCTCCGCGCGCCGCGGCAAGGACTGACCGCCGGCGTACCCCCCCGCGCTTGATCCGCGCCGGCGCGGCCCCATGTTTTCGTCATTGCCATGGGCTAGTCACCGCTCCTCGGTGCCGGCAACGACGGGAGCTTTCCGACATGACGCGATCAAACGACGACGCGGCCGAGGTCAATCTCGCATCCGACATGCGGAGCCTGTTTCCGAAGTTCGAGCCCTCGCGGCGCGAGGCGGTGCTGGCCACGCTGGCAACGGGCTTCGCGCTCGCCACGCAGCCGGTGGCGGCGGAGACGACGATCACCACCGATACGGACGGCCTCGAGGCCGGCGAGGTGCAGGTCGCCGCGCCCGACCGCGCAATCCCGGCGTATCGCGCGAAACCGGCGCAAGGCGGACCGTTCCCGGTCGTGCTCGTGGTGCAGGAAATCTTCGGCGTGCACGAGCACATCAAGGATGTCTGCCGCCGTCTCGCCAAGGCGGGCTATTTCGCCATCGCGCCCGAGATGTACGTGCGTCAGGGCGACGTCGCGGGCCTCAAGAGCATCGACGAGGTGCGCGCGGTGGTGGCGAAGGTGCCGGACGCCCAGGTGATGAGCGACCTCGACGCGGCCGTCGCCTTCGCCGCTTCCGACGGCGGCGACGTCGAGAAGCTTGCCATCACGGGCTTCTGCTGGGGCGGACGCGTTACCTGGCTCTATGCCGCGCACAACCCGAAGCTCAAGGCGGGCGTCGCCTGGTACGGGCGGCTCGTCGGCGAGCCCTCGGCGCTGACGCCAAAGCATCCGGTGGATGTGGCGGGCGACCTCAAGGCGCCGGTGCTCGGGCTCTACGGCAGTGCCGACCAGGGCATTCCGCTCGACACGGTGGATGCCATGCGGGCGGCCTGCGCGAAGTCCGGCAAGACATGCGAGATCGTGGTGTTCGAAGGCGCGCCACACGCGTTCCACGCCGACTACCGGCCGAGCTATCGGGCCGAGCCGGCCAAGGAAGGCTGGTCGCGGCTGCTGGCCTGGCTCAAGCAGCACGGTGTGGCGTAAGCACGCAAATGTAGGCTCAGGCGCCGAGGCTCAGTGAACCCGTCCGCGTCTCGACGCTATAGGTGCCGTGGAACGCCTGATCGCGCAGCGGGCCGGAGCAGAACGTGCCCCTGAGACCGAAATCGAAGCCGGCGCCGATCTCGACCATCTCGGCAATCCGCGCCTCTACGACGTCGTCCTCGGTCTTGGACGTGACGCTCTGCCGAGCTCGGGATAGAGCAGCGCCCATTGCAGGGCAGGCTTGTCGGGCCCGTAGACGACCTTCACAGCGTTGTCGCTCGTGGCCGCACCTACTCCTCGGGCAGGTCGTAGCGCGCATCGGCGCAATACTCGCCGTTCCAGTACTTGAACGTCCCGCAGTTGGCGGGCTGCAGCACGGTCCAACCGTAGACCCGCGGACCTACGACAATTCCGTCCTCAACCGGAACCTCCTCCTCGTAAGCCGGCGTCTCGACGTAAGCCGGCTCTTCGACATAGGCCTCGTCGTCGTTCCAGTCGTCGACATAGACCTCTTGGGCAGACGCACTCCCGGCAGCGACCACGCAAGCGGCAAGCGTCATATAAGCTCTCCGCATGGGGAACCTCTCCAACTCCGGTTACCACTGTGCAAGGAATGCCGATCGATGAGGCTCGGTTCCCCTTGTCGGGAACGCCGCGCTGCGCGCGGGGCGACTCGGCGCGGCCGGCGGCAGCCATAAAACGAAGAGACCGGCTCTCGGCCCACCCGTGCCGCGCTCCGGCGTGCGCGGTACAGTGCGAACCTGGAGCCGGCCAACCTACTGCGACGGATTGTGCCGCCGCGATCCTGAAATTGGCTTACTCGTTGGCAAGATCCGTCAGACGCGGCAGATCCCGCAGCGTCACCGTGGTGCCGCCCTGCTCGACATCGATGACGCTCATCTCGCGCAGCTTGGTCAGCGTGCGGCTCACGGTCTCGATGGTGAGGCCGAGGAGATCGGCGATGTCGCTGCGCCGCATGGCGAGCTTCACCTCGTCGTTCGGAGCGTCACCCGTGCGGCGATGCAAAGCGAGCAGGAACGCCGCCACGCGCTCGACGGCGCTGCGCTGGCCGACCGTGACGAGCAGGCTGCGCGCCGCCACCAGGTCCTGGCACACGGACTTGTAGAGCTTGAGGGCGAGGGAGGCGTCGGTCTCGGCGAGGCTTTCGAGGGCGGAAGCGGACAGGCAGCGCACCTTGGAGGCGCAGGTCGCCTGGGCGCTCATGATGTGCTCGCCGAGCACGCCGAGGCCGATGAAGTCGCCGGGATAGGCAAAATCGATGATGCGTCGGCGGCCGTCGAAGAGGGTCTTGTAGATGGCGATGACGCCCTCCTCGACGCGATAGACGTGCGTGCGGGGGTCGCCTTCGCAGAAGACGTGCTCCTTGGCCTCGAGCTTGCGCTCGGACGCGTGGGACAGCCGCTCATCGAGCGTGCCCCGCTCCGGCGCTTCCGGCCGCGAGCGCTGCACATAGGGACGGGTTTCAATGGGATTGATCGCCAGCATCATCTCTCCTCGACCGCCTGAATGTCGCGGCTTGCCGCTCGGTGCGATGCGAGGATTTAAGGCGCGTTGCGAACCGCCCGTATGTGGAGAGCGTGACGAATTGTGAGAGTTTGTAACACGCAGCCGATGTCGAACTCTATCCCGACCCGGCGGCTCGGCGTGTGATCTCAATCAAGAGACCTCGCCACATGCGACGTTATGGTCAGCCGACGCCCCAAGCGAAGGTAAGCCATGCGATCCCAACATGACCGATCCGCCCAGCAGACGCTCGAACTGGGCCGGAGGCTCTCGGCGGACCGCCACCTTCAGGCCGAGATCGACAAGGGTATAGCCAGTCTTGCCGCAGGCTTGCCGTCTCCGGTCGGGCTGCGCCTCGCACGCGTCCTCGTCGCCGTGCTGGAGCCGAGTTGGTCCGAGCACGTGGGGTTCCAGGACGTGGTGCTGTTCCCGATCATCGCCAAGGCCACCGACACGCCGTCGGAGGTCCGCAATCTGCTCGAGGGGCTCGGCCGCGAACATGACGAGATCGGCGCGAGACACGTCGAGGTGACGGCAATCCTCAATACTTTCATTGCCGGACGGCACAAGAGCACGGAGCTCACAGCACCGCTTGCGCAAACGTTCTCGCTGCGCCGGCGTCATCACGACGCGGAGGCGGCGCTGGAAGACGCAATCCCGGCCGCGCTCGATGCGGACGACTCGGCCGCGTTCAAACGCTGGACCGCGAGCCGCGCAGACTCGCCGTTCCCGATGAACCTCATCCTCGATATCTGGGATTGAGCCCCGGAGCCGTTTCGGTTCGGTGAATAGCGGAACGGCGGCAGATCCTTGTTCTATCGTGGGTCTTCGCTCGGAAACCGGTTCCCGCGTTCCCGAAAGCCCCGCTAGCAGACCGCCGGCCCACAGATCTCGATCGAGAACTTCTGGTGCTTGCCCCTGCGCGTGAAGTTGAACTCGCGCCCGTCGATGCAGGAAATGCGGCCGTCGACGCCGATGTCGTCGCCGAGCGGGATCTCCTGGTAGGAGAGCACCTCGTTGAGGTTGCACGCTTTCTCGACCTTGAGCTGATCACGGAGAATGATCCGCCAGGGACCCTCGTTCGGCTGCAGCGGATCGTCGGCTGCCGCGGCAGGGACCAAGGCTATTGTCGCGAGA
>NZ_JADZBI010000248.1 GCF_020852195.1 Hyphomicrobium sp.
ACTGTTGTGCGCCGGCAATGCTCGATGACGTGCGCTCTCCACGTGCGCTGCGGATGTTGGGGTATTGAGCCCGAAGGCCAGTCGCGGTTAAGCGACCGACATCATCCCGCAGTCGACGCTGCATCGGGGCAAAGACCAAGCAATTGAAGCTGCGGCAGACGGAGCAGATCAAGCCGTCTTGGCCATCCGGCACTTGAGCATCTTCTCGCGGCGGCGCTGAACCGACGACGCGATGCGCATTGACTCGCGGTACTTGGCGACCGTGCGGCGGGCGATCTCGATGCCCTCGTCCTTCAGGCGCTCGACGATGGTGTCGTCGGACAGGACTGCATTCGGCGTCTCGGCGTCGATCAGCTCGCGGATGCGGTGACGCACGGACTCCGATGAATGCGCCTCGCCTTCTCCGGCCGAGGAGATGGCCGAGGTGAAGAAGTACTTCAGCTCGAAGATGCCGCGCGGCGTCTGCATGTATTTGTTGGAGGTGACGCGCGAGACGGTGGACTCGTGCATCTTGATCGCCTCGGCGACCGTCTTGAGGTTCAAGGGGCGCAGGTGGCGCACCCCGAGCGTCAGAAACGCGTCCTGCTGGCGGATGATCTCCTCGGAGACGCGCAGGATGGTGCGGGCGCGCTGGTCGAGGCTCTTGGCCAGCCAGTTCGCCGTCTGCAGGCAGTCGTTGAGGTAGTCCTTGTCCTTCGGCGTGCGGGCCGTCGAGTTCACGCGCGCGAAGTAGCTGCGGTTGACGAGCACGCGGGGAAGCGTGTCGCTGTTGAGCTCGATGAGCCAGCTCCCGTCCGATGCCGCGCGCACCAGAACATCGGGCACCACCGGCTGAAGCTGCACGGCGCCGAACTTGAGGCCCGGCTTCGGATTGAGGCGCTTGATCTCCTCGACCATGTCGGTGATCTCGCTCATATCGGCGCCGACGGCCTTGCGGAGCGCCGGCATATTGTGGGCGGCGAGAAGATCGAGATTGTCGAGAAGAGCGGCGATCTGGGGGTCGTAGCGGTTCTGCTCCTTGAGCTGGAGCGCCAGGCATTCGGCGAGCGAGCGCGCAAAGACGCCGACGGGATCCAGTGTCTGCAGCGTGGCGAGCACCTTCTCCACGAGCTCCAGCGGCGCGCCGAGCTTGACCGCAAGCTGCTCGAGATCGGCGTGCAGGTAGCCAGCCTCGTCCACCATGTCGATCAGGTGCTGTCCGATGAGGCGCTCGACGTGGTCGTGGGTCGCGAGCGGCAACTGCTCGCTCAGATGGTCGCGGAGCGACGGCTCGCTCGACACGAATGCCTCGGGGTTGATCTCCTCGCCGTTGAACGCGCCCGTGCGCTGGCGGAGAGAAGCCCATCCGGAATCGGCTCCATCCGGCATGCCGGAGGCGCCACCGCCGTCGGAGAACGATCCGTCGTAGTCACCGTCGAGGCCGCCGTCAGCTTCCGCCACCGGCTTGCCGAGGTCCAGCCATTCGTCCTCGCCGTTGCGGTCGCTGCGCTCCTCGGTGTCCGCGTCGCGCTCGATTTTCGGGGCGGCCTCCGCCGCGTCGTCCATCTCGAGCAGCGGATTGCGCTCGAGCTCGGATTCCACGAACTGGTTCAGCTCGAGATTGGAAAGTTGAAGCAGGCGGATGGCCTGCTGCAACTGGGGCGTCATCACCAGTTGCTGGCCTTGCCTCAACTCGAGCTTTGCGGTTAGCGCCATCCTCTGACTTTCGATCCCGCCTTCATACGACGCATTGCCGGCCGTGCGACGCGCCAACGGCGCGGCTCCAGCCGGCAAACCTCCCGTTTGCGATGCTCATGCCCCGTGGCCTTGCCGGGCGCAAGACCCCTGGTCGATCCTCGCTCATCATTCCATGTGCCGGAATGACTCCAAGGTCCAGGCTATACTCAACGGGTGTTAACGAACATATCCCCGAGGTAGACACGCCGGACATCTTCATTGGCTATGATTTCCGCGGGCTTACCTTGGGTCAAAACCTGCCCGTCGTAGATGATGTAGGCGCGGTCGATCAGGCTCAAGGTCTCACGGACGTTGTGGTCGGTGATGAGGACCCCGATGCCGCGATCCGTCAAGTGGCGCACGAGCTGTTGGATGTCGCCGACGGCGATGGGGTCGATGCCGGCGAACGGCTCGTCGAGCAGGATGAACGACGGCCGCGAGGCGAGCGCGCGCGCGATCTCGCAGCGCCGCCGCTCGCCGCCGGACAGCGCCATCGACGGCGATTTCCTGAGCCGGGTAATATGGAATTCCTCGAGCAGGCTGTCGAGCTGCTCCTTGCGGCGCCGGCGGCTCGGCTCGACCAGCTCGAGCACGGCCATGATGTTCTGCTCTACGGTCAGGCCACGGAAAATCGAGGCTTCCTGGGGCAGGTAGCCGATGCCGAGGCGCGCGCGCCGGTACATGGGAAGGGGCGTGACGTCCTCACCGTCGATCGTGATGCGTCCCGCATCGGCCGGCACGAGGCCGGTGATCATGTAGAACACGGTGGTCTTGCCGGCGCCGTTGGGGCCGAGAAGGCCGACGGACTCGCCGCGGCCCACGGCGAGGCTCACGCCGCGCACCACCATCCGCTTCTTGTAGCTCTTCTGCACGTTGTCGACGACCAGCCAGCCCTGGTGAGAGGCGTAGTGCTGCGCTTCGTCTTCCGGCGCGTAGCCGTAGCCGTTCGCCGCTCCGTTGTGGTCGGCGTAAGGATCGTGCGCGTGCGCGACCGGCTTCGATTTCAAGGGCCACAACTTCATTCAGGCATTCGAGCCGGTTTCGGCCGTCCCTGTCAATTCATGGGTTCTGCCTAGTGCGCGGTCAGTTCGGGCAAAATTTAGGTCGGCTGCTGCCATTGCTGCCATTTCGGTGCAGACGGCGGATTTACCATCCGCTCCAGGGCACGACGCCTCATGGGCGCGCGCCGGGCTCCGAGGTCGCCGACCAGCCGTCGACGCCGGCGGGGGGTGGCGTCGCGGCTTTCTTGTTCTTGGCGGCAGGCTGCTCGTCCTGCTGCAGCTCCTGGGGGAAGAAGACGGCGCTGGCGCGGCCCTGCTTGTCCCCAGTCGGCTGGGCGGGTGCGTTCGTGACCCAGCCGCCGCCCGACGGCTGGGAGGACGTGTTCTGAGGAGCGGTGTCGATCTTCGCCTCTCCGCTCGCGGTATCGATCAGGAGGCGCGTGCCGCGCACCATGCTCTTGCCGCGCGACAGAACCACGTTGCCGCCCATGGTGATCTTGTTGGTCTTGGCGTCGTAGTCCGCCCAGTCGCCGGTCGCGGTCTGGCCGTCCTTGGACGTGACCTCGACTTTCTTCCTCGCCTCGATGCGCGTCAGCTCGGCTCCCTTGCTCTGGGCTTTCGGCGCGGCGCCGGATGCGGTGGCGTCGAGCAGGCCCGACTCGCCCGTATAGAACGCGGACAGCTCCGCGCAGCGGATCCTGAACGTGTCCTGAGCCGCGTCGACATCGCCGCGGAACACGGCCACCTTCCGATTGTCGTCCACGTCGAGAGAGTCCGCGACGACATCGACGGGGGCCTCGGGATTGGTCTTGAAGGAGCCGAGGCCGCCGGCGTCCTGCTCGGCGGACGGCTCCTTGCTGCGCTTTGCGCCGCCCTTGCTGTCAAGGCTGCGGATCATGCGCGCCTTGATGCGTCCGGGACCCTCCGCGGCACCGGGCGGCGTGGTCATGCGGGCGGTGCCCTGCGTGCGGTCGACGGCGAGGCGGCCGCCGCGCAGCTCGTTCCCGCCCTGGGTCACGACAACATCGCCGACGAGCAGGATGGTTCCGGACGCCTCGTCGATCTCGACGCGCTCGCCTACGGCGCGGCGGTCCGTGCCGGAGGTCATGACGACGCCGCCCGTGAGCACGGCGGTCTCCGCCGCGGCGTCGAAGTCGGCGTTCTCGCTCGTCACCACGTCGCCGTTCTCGCGCTGCATGACGACGGGCTTCTTGGCGACGATGCGCTTCACCTTGCCGGCCGCCGATGCCGTTCCATCCTGAGCCGCCGGCTTGGGGGCCGATCCGCCCATCATGCCCTCGCCCTCATAGAGCACCTCGAGCTCGGGCGTGGTGAGGCGGGAGCCGGCCTGCTCGGCGCGGACGTTGCCGGTGAAGAGCGCGGTCTTGCCCGTGTCGTTGATGTCGAGCCGATGGGCGTCGATTTGGATCGGACCGTTCGACGGCGTGAACAGCGCGCTGCTCTCGCCTTGGGCCTGGGCCGTGTCCGGCGCGGGCGATTTCGGCTTCTCGTCGGCCGGCGGGGTGAGCACCACCGCGACCTCGTCGACGAAGGTCGCCTCGCGCGCTTTCTGGCGCAGCGTCATCTGCTTCGAGCGCACCGACCCGTTGGGGAACTCGACCAGGACCGGCTCGTTCGAGGTGAGCAGGTCCTCTTTGGTCTGGATGGTGGCGCGCGTGAGCCGGGCCTTGAGCCCGCTCTCGGAGTCGACGTTGATCTGCTGGTAGAGCTCGAGGGTGCCCTTGGCATTGTAGAAGACGCCGCTCTTGGCGGTGATGTCGGTGCGGGTCTTGTCGGCCTGATAGACCTCGCCCACGATGCCGTCGAGCTTGACGACGTCGGGCTTGGTCAGGTCCTGGCGTGCGGTCTTGGCCGTGAAGACGTAGCTGCCGCCGTCCTTGCTGAAACCCTCGTAGCGCGGGTTCTTCATCGAGAGATCCTCGGGGAGGATCTTGCGGATGGCGATGTGAGGCAGGGTCTCCTTGCCGACGATGCCCGCCTTCTCGGCGATGGAAAGGCCGTAGACGCCGAGCAGCGCCAGCGCACCCACCGGGAAAAGCACACGCAGGAGGCGCACGAGCGCGGTGCGGCGGCCGGCCCGGCGGAACTCGCGCGTACGGTCGATCGTCGTGACCACGCCGTCGCCGGCGCGGCGACCTGGAAACGCATGCGGTCTTGGATCAGCGGTCACGACCATCGGGGTTCCCCGCCCTCGATCTCATCGGCCTCGTCCTGCCCGGGAAGCGGATCGCTCGCGTGCCACGGGACAGGCCGGGACGGTCGGCAGTGGAGGCGGACAGTGTTGCACGTGCGAAGACTGCCGGACAATCGCCTGGAAATGGGGTGACATTGGGACTGGATAGGCTGGAATCGCCAATGATTTCGGCCCACATCCCTCGTTCCTCAGTGGGCGAAGATGTCGTCCTCGCCGTAGCCTGCAAGGTCGAGCCTGGCGCGGACGGGCAGGAACTGGAAGGCGGCCCTGGCAAAGTCCTCGCGCCCCTCGCGCACCAGCATGGCGTCGAGCTTCTCCTTCAAGGCGTGCAGGTGCAGGACGTCGGCGGCGGCATAGGCGAGCTGCTGCTGGCTCAGCACTGGGGCGGCCCAGTCCGAGCTCTGCTGCTGCTTCGAGAGCTCGATGCCGAGAAGCTCCGCCGTGATGTCCTTGAGCCCGTGGCGATCGGTGTAGGTGCGCACCAGCTTGGAGACGATCTTGGTGCAGTAGACCGGGGCCACGGTTACGCCGAGATACTTCTCGATGGCGGCGAGGTCGAAGCGGGCGAAGTGGAATATCTTGAGCACTGCGGGATCGGTCAGCAGCGCCTTGAGGCGTGGCGCGTCATAGGTCGCGGGATCCGGCTGCACGAGGTGGGCCGTGCCGTCGCCGGCGGAAAGCTGAACGAGGCAGAGCCGGTCGCGCTGGGGGTTCAGGCCCTGCGTCTCGGTATCGATGGCGACGCTGCCCTTGAACGTCAGTCCCGGGGGCAGGTCGCCCTTGTGAAGCGTGATCGATGGCGCTGGCATGGCGGGGACCCTCGCGTGCGGATGACGGCTCATCCAATCTGCAACGTAACTATTTGAAAACTATTGCGTATTTCTAAGCTTCCTGCGGCGGGTGTAGCGGTTCCGCCCGCCAAAAGCAAGGGTGGGCTTGGCGCCGTCCGCTGAAATCTCCGGCGCAAGGGCAGTTATCCTCGGCCCAAAACGCGCGGCCATAGTGGGGCGAGATCTCCGCGGACGAGCATCCGGCCCATGGACCAGACCACGAAGCTGAACCTTCCCTACATCCTCGCGGCGCAGTCGCAGAAGCACGTGACGCACAACGAAGCGCTGCGGGCCCTCGACGCGCTGGTTCAACTCGCCGTCGTGGACAAGGACCTCAGCGCGCCGCCCGGGTCGCCCGCGGAGGGAGACTGTTACATCGTCGCGACAAGCCCGACCGGTGCGTGGGCCGGACATGCAACGCATGTCGCTGCGTTTCAGAACTCCGCGTGGGCGTTCCACGTGCCGCGCGAGGGCTGGCTGGCGTGGGTCGAGGACGAGAACAAGCTCTACGTGTTCGACGGGGCCGCCTGGGTCGTGAACCCCGTGGGCAGCGCAAACCCGGTGTCTCTCGTGGGCGTCAACGCCACGGCGGATGCGACCAACCGCCTTTCGGTGTCGAGCCCGGCCTCGCTTTTCAATCACGAGGGAGCCGGGCATCAGCTCAAGATCAACAAGGCGGTGGCGGGCGATACGGCGAGCGTTCTGTTCCAGACCGGATTCTCGGGACGCGCGGAGTTCGGCCTCGCCGGCGACGACGATTTTCACGTCAAGGTGAGTCCCGACGGGAGCGCTTGGCACGAAGGGCTCGTCATCAGCCGGACGACCGGTGCCGTGAGGGCCAAGTCCGGGCAGGTCGATATTGCTTCGGCCGCGACCTGCGACATCGGCGCGGCCGCTGCTCAGCGCGTGCGCATCACGGGGACGACGACGATCACGAGCCTGGGCACGGTGCCCAACGAGCTACGCTTCGTCTGCTTTGCCGGCGCGCTGACGCTCACGCACAACGGCACGTCGCTCATTCTTCCGGGTGGCGCCAACATTGCGGCTGCGGCAGGCGACACGGCCACGTTCGCGTCGGACGCCTCGGGCAACTGGCGGTGCCTCGACTACCAGCGCGCCAACGGACGCCATCTCAACATCTCGTCGTTCATGGCGACGGTTCAGCGAAAGCCAGGAAGCCGCGTTCGATGATTGCCGGATGTAGCGGTACGTCGCGTTCCGAACCGGCGTTCTTGATCGTGCCACCATCTTCGGCTGGAGCAATGCGGATCACATAAATTCCGTTGATGTTCGTGACGCGGCCGCCCCATAGCTGCGCGATCTCACCAACACGCGCTCCAGTTAGCGCGAGCAGCCAGGGTATCCATCGAAGGGCGGGCTTACTCTCCGCGTCGGCGAGCCTTAGGATCGTTGCGACCTCTTCGTCCTCGTACGGGAGTCGGCCTTGACCGGCCTTCCGCTTCGCTTTGACCTTGACCCCTTCTATAGGGTCAGCGGAAAGAAGGTCATTTCGCTTCGCGAACCGATAGAGTGTGCGGATGCTGGCTAGGTAGCTGCCATTGACCGTGGTGGCGGAAAGTCTTCGTCTGTAGGGCGTCCTTCCAAGCAATCGCGTCAGCTTTCGTGACGCGGCTCGGATCGTTGTGTCCGAGGTGTTCCTTGAAAGCGGCGACGTGCTGCCGGAACGACACAAGGGAGCTTGGAGCCTTCTGGTCTTCCTCCTCCCAACGCGCGAGCAAACTGTCGAATGTGAGGGCTGACGACAGGGGCACCGCCTTCACGGCGACGCCTTCCCATGCCGGGAAACTGGCGGCGGCTGGGTCGGGACTGTAGTCGCCTTCGGCGTTCCCCTTGAGCTTGTTTGCGGCCTTGGCCAATGCCCGGGCGAATACCTTCAACAGCTTTGGGCGATCTTCGACAGAGACGATCACACCTTCGCGGCTGAGGATGGGGTTGAGGAATGGACCGACGTAGCGCTCCAATTCCACGATCTGCGCTTCGCCTTGATACGACTCGATCATAAGCGCTGGCGGTGGGTTGAGGACGCGCTGGGCGACTTCAGCAACAATGCGCCACCAGTTGGGGTCTATCGGTTCGTCCTCAAAGCTAGCGTTTAGGTCCCGATAGAGGATGCCAGAGAGAGCAACGCATTGCCGCTGGGTCAAACCGCGAGGGCCTTCACGGTAAGCAGCACATGCGCGTTCGAACTGTTCAAGCGCTACGCCATGCCGGAGTTTGATTAGTGATCGGTCTTCTGTGCGAAGCGAGAATGTCACCTCGTGGCCGATCTTCACTGAGATAGCGAGCCGCTCATCACCCGCGTGAGACTTGGGGAGCGAGAACGCGATGCGCTCGCCACGAGCGATGCGAAGCACGTCGGCGGGAACGCGCTTTCTGAACTGTCCGTTTGAAGAGCCGGAACGTTTCGTTGGGCGAGCCATGAAAAGCACCATTGTGTAGCACCCCTGTGTAGCAGTCGGGCGCTCGATTTCTCAATGATGCTGGATTCTTACGACGTATCAACGGTTTAGGAAAGCCGTGGTGCCCAGAAGAGGACTCGAACCTCCACGCCTCGCGGCGCTAGTACCTGAAACTAGTGCGTCTACCAATTCCGCCATCTGGGCAAGCCGACAAGCCTGCGGGCGAACTGAGTTAGGGGGAGCGGCCGCCGTTGTCAATCGAGCATGCCAACGCCGCAGCCGGGCGACCTTTGCCGCCCCCGGTATGCACAGATTGGGCTGGTCACGGTTCAGGCCGTTGCGCTAGATCGTTAATGTGTGCGTCCGCCGATCGTTGATCTCGAACATGGTCTGATCGATGGCGGGGCGGCATCTCTGGGTGCGGGGCGCAGGGCAGAGCGGGAGAGCGGCATGGCGGCGCAGGGCGGCAACAACGAGCTCGTCACGATTTTCGGGGGGTCGGGCTTCGTCGGCCGTCATGCGGTGCGGGCGCTCGCCAAGAAGGGATACCGCATCAGGGGCGCGTGCCGCCGCCCCGATCTCGCGGGTTTCCTGCAGCCGATGGGCGACGTGGGGCAGGTGCAGCCCGTGCAGGCGAACCTGCGCTTTCCCGATTCAGTGCGTCGCGCCGTCGAAGGCGCGCATGTGGTCATCAACTCGGTCGGGCTTCTCGCCAGTGGCGGCGCGCAGACGTTCAAGGCCGTGCATGTGGAGGGCGCGCGTGCGGCCGCGTGTGCGGCGCGGGAAGCCGGTGCGCGGCGCTTCGTGCACATCTCTGCGATCGGCGCGTCGGCCACGTCCTCGGCGCGCTACGCCCAGACCAAGGCGGCCGGCGAGGCCGCCGTGCTCGAGGCCTTTCCGGAGGCCATCATCCTCCGGCCCTCGATCGTGTTCGGACCCGAGGACCAGTTCTTCAACCGCTTCGCGGCCATGGCGCGGATCTCGCCGCTGCTGCCGCTGATCGGCGGCGGGCGGACGCGCTTTCAACCGGTTTACGTCGGCGATGTCGGGGAGGCGGTCGCCTACGTTGCGGGTGGCGGTGGGACGCCGGGGACGGTCTACGAGCTCGGCGGGCCGGAGGTGCTGTCGTTCCGGGAGCTGCTCGAGCGGACGCTCGAATACGCGGGGCGCGAGCGCGGCTTCATCTCGCTGCCGTTCTGGCTCGCCAAGCTGCAGGCACTGCTGACATGGCCGCTGCCAAATACGCTGCGCCCGCTCACCGTCGATCAGGTGCGGCTGCTCGAGACCGACAACGTGGTCAGTGGCGCCGCAATCAAGGAGGGGCGGACGCTGGCCGCTCTCGGAGTGGCGTCGCCGCGCTCCATCGGCGCGATCGTGCCGGGCTATCTCGAGCGCTTCAAGCCGAAGGGCCAGTATTCCCATTACCGCGGGTGATGGATCGCAGGGGGAGGATGCCATGAGCCGGCCACGGGGGAAGTCCGTCAGCAGCCTGCTGAAGATGAAGGCGCTCGGGCCTCTCGGCGTCATCGCCGTGGCGGCGTTCTACGTGGCCTGGCCACTCTATGCCGGCTACGAGATCAAGACGTCGCTCGATACACACAACGTCGAGGGCCTCAACGCGCGCATCGATTTTGCGAGCGTGCGCACCTCGCTGCGGCCCGCCGTGGCGGCGAAGGTCGAGCAGGTGGTGACGGACGCGCTGGGCCGCGCCGGGACGGCGGGCGGCGCGCTTGCCGACCAGCTCAAGGCGAGCGTGATGCCGCGCATCGTCGATGGCGTGCTGGCGGCGCTGGTGACGCCGGAAATGCTGATCCGCATGCATGCGAGCGGCAAGAGCCTCAAGGAGACGCTCGACAGCATGGTGCTGGAGCGGGCCTCGCAGGCGCAGGGTGTCGGCGGGTTCCTCGTCGTGCCGCAGGACCAGACCGGCGGCACGGGTACGCGGAGCAAGATCGAGGAGATCGCGGGAGCTTTCGGGATCGATACGGGTAAGGTGCTGGGCGGCGTCGGCGCCAAGGGTGCGGAGACGGCCGTGATCGAGCCGCCTGCCGAGCCGCTGCCCGCCAAGGGCGGTGCCAAGCCGAAGTATGGGCTCGGCAACATCAAGCACTTCTCGTTCACGGGGCCGCTCGGGCTCTCGGTGGGCGTCTCGCGTGACGCTAACGCGAGGAAGCCCGAGCTGACGGCGGACATGACGTTCGTCGACGGCTCGTGGAAGCTCACCGGGCTGGTGCCGGAGATGTAGTGCAAGGGACGGTCTCGCTCCTCGGCCGTGATGGTGGGCTCTGTTGGTGGAGACCGCAGCGTGATGCGGATACGCGTCTGGATTCCGGGCCTTCGCCGGGATGACGTTTTGTTCGTGGGAGCCGATTGATTTCGGCTCTATGTCCGACCGGGTGTAGCTGGCGTCAGTACGTCTACAGCATGCGATTGTCGTGTCGCTCCCACGTCAGACGTTTCTCCAAGGCGTTTCGCACAACACGCTGTCATCCCGGCGTCATGGCGGAGCCATGCTTCGCATGGACGGCCGGGATCCAGATACGTCGAAGGTGAAAGCGCCGGCTGCTAGGAGGTGGCGGCGCGGCATTCCTCGTCCGCGGGAAGAGGGTCGCATTTGGTCGAGGCGACACAGATCTCCAAAGCGCGCCGGACGTCGCGCGTGTAGAGGCCGTCGATGGGACCGCGGTAGATGCCCTGAGCCTCGAGGCCGCACTGGTAGAGCCGGACGAGATGCTCGCCGCCGTAGCGCATGGCTCGCTCGTAGTCGCGAAGGGCTGCCGTGCGCTCGCCGAGCGCCTGGTTGATATGGGCGCGTGTGTCGTGCGCGTGGGGGCTCGCCGGCGACAGGTCCAACGACCGCTCGACGTCGCTCATGCCTTCGCTCAGGCGGTCGAGCTTGTAGAGCACCCAGGCGCGGTTGTTGAGCGCCATTGACGAGGCCGGGTCGAGCTCGATCGCCCTGTCGTAGTCCGGCAGAGCCTGCGTCAACGCGCCCTGGAGGGAGAGGGCCAGCGCACGCATGGCGTAGGCGAGGCTCCTGGTGCCAGCGTCGAGGTTCGGGTTCTCGATCAACTCCGAGCAGCCGGCGATGCGCCGCTCGTTGTTCTCG
Source organism: Hyphomicrobium sp. (assembly GCF_020852195.1). GTDB lineage: Bacteria > Pseudomonadota > Alphaproteobacteria > Rhizobiales > Hyphomicrobiaceae > Hyphomicrobium_C. Next base: position 11,292 of record NZ_JADZBI010000248.1, read on the forward strand.
CTGAAGCACTCGGCAACGGTGTTGGAGGATGCGCTGGAGGCGACCGCGCAAGCCGCCACGAGGGCCGCGAGGGCCAACAACACACGCCGGCAATGGCTGTCCAACGATCGGAGCGACATCGGTAACCATCGGATTTTGCGCCGGGAAGCCCGGACACCACTTATGATACCATGAACGGTATGCTATTTGCTGGCCGCAATTGCGGCATGGCCGGCGGAGATGTCCGTTTGCCAGTCGATCGAACCTCAACCGTGCGGGCCCGGACCCGGATTCCATGAAACGCGTTCTGCTCATCATCGGCGGCGGCATCGCCGCCTACAAGTGCCTCGATCTCATCCGGCGGCTCGGCGAGCGCGGGATCGCCGTCCGTTGCGTCATGACGCAGGCGGCGCAGGCGTTCATCACGCCGCTCGCCGTGGGAGCCATCAGCAACGAGCCCGTGGCGACGGACCTGTTCGATCTCGATGCCGAGCGCGAGATCGGCCACATCCGGATGGCGCGGGAGGCGGATCTCGTCGTCGTCGCGCCGGCGACGGCGGATCTTCTCGCCCGCATGGCGCAGGGACATGCGAACGACCTTGCGACCGCGGTGCTGCTCGCGACGCGCGCGCCGGTGCTCGCGGCGCCGGCCATGAACCCAGCCATGTGGAGCCACCCCGCCACGCAGCGCAACGTGCGCCAGCTCAAGACGGACGGCGTCAGCTTCATCGGTCCCAACGCGGGCGAGATGGCGGAGAAGGGCGAGGCCGGCGTCGGGCGCATGGCCGAGGTCGCGGAACTGGTGGCGCGCATCGAGAGCCTGCTCGACGGCGCGGGGCGCGGCGACGGTGGTTTCGGGTTCCTCAACGTGGCGGCGGTGCGCTCCGCGCGCGCGTCGCTCGCGGGCCGTCACGTGCTGGTGACCAGCGGGCCGACGCACGAGCCGATCGATCCCGTGCGCTACATCGCCAACCGCTCCTCCGGCAAGCAGGGGCATGCCATCGCTGCGGCGGCGCGACGGCTCGGCGCACGCGTGACGCTCGTGTCGGGGCCGGTGCAGCTTCCCGATCCCGAGGGGGTCGAGGTGCGCCATGTGCAGACGGCGCGCGAGATGCTGGAAGCGGCGGAGGCGGCGCTGCCGGCTGATCTCGCCGTGTTCGCGGCTGCCGTCGCCGACTGGCGCGTGGCCGCGCCCGGGGGCGGCAAGATCAAGAAGGCCGCCGGTGCGCCGCCGCCCTCGCTCGAGCTGGTGGAGAACCCCGACATCCTGCGCACCATCGCCAAGCGTGGGCCGCGCCGGCCGGCGCTTGTGATCGGCTTTGCGGCGGAGACGCAGAACGTGGTCGAGTACGCCAAGGCCAAGCGCAAGGCGAAGGGCGTGGACTGGATGGTGGCCAACGACGTGTCGGAGAAGTCTGGCGTGTTCGGGGCCGAGCGCACGCGCGTGCATCTGATCACCGCTGAGGGCGTCGAGGACTGGCCCGACATGGGCAAGGCGGAGGTCGCGGATGCGCTCCTGCGGCGGGCCGCGGCGTATCTGGCCGAGCGGCGCGAATCGGTGTGACGCGCATGGCGGCCGTATCGGAAGACAGTGGTTCCTCTCCACCTTGCAGGGAGGGGTCAGGGGTAGGGGCCGCCTTCGCGGCCATGACGGATTTGTGGTGGCGGCCGCTGGCCCACACTCGACGTCATCCCGGCACAGCCCGGGATCTACGCAAGTTTCCGCACCCGCGACGCCTGCTTTGGTCATCGCGGGCGCAAAACCTGCACAAGACGGGCTGGATCGCATTCGGCGCCACGCTGTTAGGGCCGGCATGACAAAATCCGAGATCAATGTGCGCGTGGTGGTGCTGGCGCACGGCAAGGGATTGCCGCTGCCGGCCTATCAGTCCGATGAAGCGGCGGGGCTCGATCTGCTGGCGGCCGTCGGCAAGAAAGAGACGGTGGTGGTCGAGCCCGGTGCGCGGGCGCTGGTCCCGACCGGGCTAACGCTGGAGCTGCCGGCAGGATACGAGGGCCAGGTGCGGCCGCGCTCCGGACTGGCGCTGAAGCACGGCGTCACGGTGCTCAACAGCCCCGGCACCATCGATTCCGACTACCGGGGCGAGGTGAAGATCATCCTGATCAACCTCGGCGATGCGCCGTTCCCGATCCGGCGTGGGGACCGAATTGCGCAGCTCGTGGTGGCGCCCGTCACCCGCGCCGGGCTGGTGCGGGCCAAGGTGATCGGGGCGACGCGTCGCGGGAGCGGCGGGTTCGGCTCCACCAAGGTTGGGAAATCTGCTGCGGCCGGCGCCCGGTCCGAAACCGTCAAAAAGCGGAAAAAGTCTTCTAAGTCTGGCGTCTAGGCGTCTCGTGCTAAGCTTGGTTCCGAGCGGATACGGAGCGGAAATTCCGCTTGCGGCGCTTTGGACCGGCAGAAAAATATGCGAGAAGCACAACGAGAAAACATCATGACATTCAAGGGCGGAGCACGGCGATGAGCGAGGCGATCGAGATCAGGACCTTGGAGGCCACCAAGAGCTGGGGCCGCGGGAAGGTCTACGACGACATCACCGAGACGATCGGGCATACGCCGCTGGTGCGCCTCGCGCGTATCGGCAAGGAGGCGGGCGCCAAGGCCGACGTGCTGCTCAAGCTCGAGTTCTTCAATCCGCTGTCGTCGGTCAAGGACCGCATCGGCGTGGCCATGATCGATGCGCTCGAGGCCGACGGCAAGATCACGCCGGGCAAGACCGTGCTGGTCGAGCCGACCTCGGGCAACACGGGCATTGGCCTGGCATTCGTCGCGGCGGCGCGCGGCTACAAGCTGATGCTGGTGATGCCGGAGTCGATGTCGATCGAGCGGCGCAAGATCCTCGCCCACCTCGGCGCCGAGCTGGTGCTGACGCCGGCCGCCGGCGGCATGCCGGGCGCCATCGACAAGGCTAACCAGATCCTGGCCTCGACGCCCGGCGCCGTGCAGCCTAGCCAGTTCGAGAACCCGGCTAACCCGCTCGTGCACGAGAAGACCACGGCGGAGGAGATCTGGAACGACACCGGCGGCAACGTCGACGTGCTCGTCATCGGCGTCGGCACGGGCGGCACGCTGACAGGCTGCGGGCGCGTGCTGAAGAAGCGCAAGCCGTCGCTCAAGATCATCGCCGTCGAGCCCGAGGGCAGCCCGGTGCTTTCGGGCGGCGCGCGCGGGCCGCACAAGATCCAGGGCATCGGCGCTGGCTTTGTCCCTAAGGTGCTCGACACCAAGTTCATCGACGAGGTGGTGCGCGTCTCCAACGACAAAGCCTTCGAAACGTCGCGATTGCTTGCGAAAATCGAAGGGATTCCAGGCGGTATCTCGACGGGCGCCAACGTGGCGGCCGCGCTCGAGGTGGCGGCGCGCGACGAGCTCGCCGGCAAGACGGTGATCACGTTCGCCCCGTCGTCGGCGGAGCGGTACTTCTCGAGCGAGCTCTTCGTCGAGCCGCCGAAGGCGTGAGGCGTTTCGGGCGTATCAACGCGTTCATTGCAGAGAGATGAAGAGGTCACGGGTGCGGTCGCGGCCATTGTTCATTGTGACGTCCACGGTGCTCGCCGTGGCCTTGGGCGGCGCGTCGGCGCTTGCCGAGGGGCCGCGGTGGACGCCGCTCACCGGGCTTTTGGCGCCCGAAGGCGAGAAGCCGTCGGACAAGACCGACGCTTCGCGCACGGAGACGTCGTCCACCGAGAAGCCCAAGCCTCCGCGCAAGGCCGACTCGTCCGCTGCGGCGGGGACGCGGCTGTCGCTCAAGGCGGTGCTCGGGCGGACGGTTGCGGACGGGCAGCCGCATGGGACGCTCGGCGTGAACACGATCGCGGTCGACAGCGATCTTGCGGACGCGCTGGGGTTCGGCACGGCGCGCGGCGCGCTGGTGACGGACGCCGCGTCAGACACCGCGCGCAGCGCCGGGCTTGTCGCGGGTGACATCATAGAAACCCTGCAGGGCCGCGACATCGCGGGAGCCGAAGCGCTGGCGCAGGAGCTCGGCAAGACCAATCCCGACCAGGAGGTGACGGTCGAGGTCCGGCGCGTCGGCGCGGGTGCGGCGGATCTGAAACGGTTGCTCGTCGAGCGGGCCAACGGCGGCAATGTCGGCGCGGCGGCGAGCCTCGGGCGGCTCCTGTCGCTCGGGCTGGTGTTCGGGCCCAAGACCTACAGCGAGGCGGCGACCTACTATCTCAAGGCGGCGGAGGCCGGGCATTTGGCGTCCATGACGCGCTATGCGCTGTTCGCCAAGGACGGCGTCGGCATCGCGAAGAACGAGGCGCTGGCCGCGACGTGGTTCCGCAAGGCGGCGGCCGGCGGGCAGGACGCGGCGATGACCAACCTCGGCTCGCTCTACGAAACGGGCCGCGGCGTGAAGCAGGATTACGCCGAGGCGGCGCGCTGGTATCGGGCGGCGGTGGACAAGGGCCATGTCTTCGCCATGCACCGGCTGGCGCTGCTCTATGAGGCCGGCCGCGGCGTGAAGAAGGACGATCAGGAGGCCGTGCGCCTGCTGCGTGCGGCGTCCGACAAGGGGCTTAGCGAGGCGACCTCGTGGCTCGCCGACAAGTACGAGCAGGGTCGCGGCATCCCCAAGGACGAGTACGAGGCCTATAAGCTCAACGCTGAGGCCGCCGATCAGGTGCGGCGCTCCGCCGAGCAGGGCAACGCGGTGGCGACGTTCAACCTCGGCATCCTCTACCGCATCGGCAAGGGCGTGAAGAAGAGCGACACGGAGGCGGCCTATTGGGTCGTGCGCTCGCTCAAGCTCGGCGACAAGTACCTGGTGTCGGAGCTGATGCGGAACCCGAACGTGCTGTCGGAAGCCGACCGCAAGTGGCTGCAAGAGGTGCTGCGCGACGAGGGCACCTACAAGGGCCCCATCAACGGCACCTTCACGCCCGAGGTGCGCACAGCGATGGAAGCGCTGGCGAACTCGGCGTGAGCCTTCCCGTCTAGAGCGCGATCAGCTTTGATTGAATCGTGATCGCGCTCCAGCCTTTTGATGAGACCGATGATTCACGCTTCGGACTGATAGGGTCCGAAGCGATCATGGTCTAAATGAAACAGTGCAGTGCCCCCTCACCCGCGCAGCTCACGCTGCGCGACCTCTCCCCATCGGGGAGAGGTGAAAGGAACACGCTCCACTTCACCTCTCCCCGATGGGGAGAGGTCGGAAGCGATCGTCCATGCGAAGCATGGCTTCGCCATGACGATCGCATCCGGGTGAGGGGGCGAGCGCCGTGGCGTGAGCCATCAGAAAAAAGGTGTCGCCCTGAAAAGGGCGACACCTTTTTAATGCTTGCATCCCGGTACCGCTAGGCCGCCTTGGCGGCGACGGGCTTGGCGCAGTCGGCGAGGTAGGCCATGGCCGCCTGGACGCCGCCCTTCTTGTGTGGGACGCCGGCCAGCTCGAGGCCCATCTCCACGCCGGTCAGGGCGCCGAGGATGGTCAGCTCGTTGGTGTCGCCGAGGTGGGCGATGCGGAAGGCCTTGCCGGCGAGCCTGTTCAAGCCGGTGCCGAGCGACATGTTGAAGGTTTCGAGCACCAGCTTGCGGAACGCATCGGCGTTGTGGCCGTCGGGCATGAGCACCGTGGTGACGGCCGGCGAATCGTACTTCGCCTCGCGGCTGTTCACCTCGAGGCCCCAGGAGCGCACGGCGATGCGCACGGCCTCGCCCAAGCGCGCATGGCGGGCAAGCACGTTCTCGAAGCCCTCCTCGTTGATGAGGCGGATCGACTCGTCGAGCGCGTAGAAGAGACTTGTCGCCGGCGTGTAGGGGAACCAGCCGTCGCCGTTGAACGCCAGCATGTCGTCCCACGAGAAGTAGGAGCGGGCGAGCGTCGCGGTCTTCGAGGCGGCGAGCGCCTTCTCGGAGACGGCGGTGAACGACAGGCCGGGCGGCATCATCAGGCCCTTCTGCGAGCCCGCCACCGTCACGTCGATGCCCCACTCGTCGTGGCGCAGGTCGGCGGCGGCGAGGCCCGAGATGGAATCGGTCATCAGAAGCGCCGGGTGCTTGGTGGCGTCCAGCGCGCGGCGCACCTCGTCGAGGCGCGTCAGGCAGCCGGTCGAGGTCTCGTTGTGCACGACGCAGACCGCCTTGATGGCCTTCGCCTTGTCCTTCCTGAGGTGGGACTCGATCTCGTTGGCATCGGCGCCGATGCGCCAGTCGGTCTGGATCACCTCGGCGCGCAGGCCGAGCCGATCCACCATCTGCTTCCAGAGCACGGCGAACTGGCCGGTTTCGACCATCAGCACGCGGTCGCCCGGCGACAGCGTGTTGGTCAGCGCCGCCTCCCACGCGCCGGTGCCCGACGCCGGGTAGATGATGACGTGGCTCTGGGTCTTGAACAGGGGCTTGATGCCTGCGAGGACGCGCTTGCCGAGCTTCTGGAACTCCGGGCCGCGGTGATCGAGCACCTGGCGCGCCATGGCCGCGACGACTCGCTCGGGAATGGGTGTGGGACCCGGAATCTGCAGGAAGTGCCGGCCAGGGCTGCGTGGCTCGTTCGACATCAATCGTCCCCTTCTCCACTCGCTGCGTAGCGCCCGCAGCCTGCGGAGCGTTTTTTCTCCGAGGAGGAAGGGCCTGCCGATTTTTTTGGTTCGCGCGAGCAGCGGCAGCTATAGGAGCGAAACTCGAAATCCGTCAAGCGCGATGACCCCTGCCTTAGTGCAATAAGGCCAGAGTTTTTCTCGTTTTTTGAGCGCGGGACCGTATGACGCGGATGGGATTTGCGAAAGGCGCGAGGCGATTAGGAAAATATTGCGTGTCAGGTTCCGGACGGCTGCGCGGGCTTGGCCGCGGCGGCGAGGTAGTTCACGTCCGTGTCCGGATCGAGGCTCCACGCATCGCGGAAGGGACTGTAGACGAAGCCCATGAAGCGCGGCGGGGCGAGACCGGCCGCCGCGACATGGCGGGCAAGCTCGTCGGGTGTGACGAAGCGCTCCCACTGGTGCGTGCCGCGCGGCAGCCAGCCGAGCACGTACTCGGCGGCCACGATGGCCAGCGCGTACGACTTCACGGTGCGGTTGAGAGTCGAGAGGATGAGGAGGCCGCCCGGCCGCACGAGGTCGGCGCAAGACTTCACGAAGGCGCCGACATCGGGGACGTGCTCCACCACCTCGAGCGCGACGACGGCGTCATACCGCTCGCCCGCCGCGACCAGCTCCTCCACGGTCGCCACGCGGTAGTCGATGGCGAGCGCCTGGGGCTCGGCGTGACCGCGGGCGATGGCGATGTTGCGCTCGCCGGGGTCGATGCCGGTGACGCGGGCTCCCAGGCGTGCGAGCGGTTCGGACATCAGCCCGCCGCCGCAGCCGACGTCGAGCACGGCGAGGCCATCGAGCGGACGCAGGCCGCCGGTCTCGCGGCCGAAGTGGCGGGTGAGCTCGTCGCGCACGAAGGTCAGCCGGGCAGGGCCGATCTGGTGCAGCGGACGGAACTTGCCGGTCGGGTCCCACCAGGCCTTGGCGAGGTCCTGGAAGCGGTCGACCTCGGCCTGGTCGAGATTGGTCGGTGCGGTCTCCATCATGGCGGCGAGCGTGACAGGGCGGGCGCGATTGTCAATGTCGCAACCCGTTATTGCGATACCCCGGGGTTCCCGGTAAGAGAACGGCCGAAACGAGGGCCGGGCGCGCCCTCGGCCACATCTCTCCCTACAGGACCGGGCTTCCCAGAACCGGGATCGAGGCGGTTTAGGCCATGGCTGTCGTCGTGATGAAGTTCGGTGGGACGTCGGTCGCCGACGTGGATCGCATCCGCAATGTTGCGCGCCACGTCAAGCGCGAGGTCGAGGCCGGCAACAAGGTGGCGGTGGTGGTCTCGGCCATGGCCGGCGCGACCAACCAGCTCGTGGCCTGGGTCAACGAGGCCTCGCCCCTCCACGACAAGCGCGAGTACGACGCGGTGGTGGCCTCGGGCGAGCAGGTGACGGCGGGCCTGACCGCCATCGTGCTGCAGTCGATGGGCGTCAAGGCGCGCTCATGGCAGGGCTGGCAGGTGCCGATCGAGACCAGCACCGCCCATGGGTCGGCCCGCATCTCGGGCATCGCCGGGGAGGATCTCCTTCGGTCGCTCGATGCGGGCGAGGTGGCCGTCATCACCGGCTTCCAGGGCATCGAGCCCAAGGGCCGGCGCATCGCCACGCTCGGGCGCGGCGGATCGGACACGAGCGCGGTCGCTATCGCGGTCGCGCTCAAGGCCGACGTCTGCGACATCTATACGGACGTGGACGGCGTCTACACCACTGATCCCCGCATCGTGCCCAAGGCGCGACGGCTGGCCAAGGTCAGCTACGAGGAAATGCTCGAGATGGCGTCCTCGGGCTCCAAGGTGCTGCAGACCCGCTCCGTCGAGCTCGCCATGGTGTATCAGGTGAAGACGCGGGTGCTGTCGAGCTTCGTCAAGCCCGAGGACATGCCCCCGGTCCAGGCCGGCAACCTCGGGGATATCGGAACCATCGTCTGCGGCGAGGATGAGATCGTGGAAAACCAAGTCGTCAGCGGCATCGCCTACGCTCGGGATGAGGCGAAGATCACCATGCTCCGGCTCGAGGACAAGCCGGGCATCGCGGCGCGCATCTTCGTGCCGCTGGCGGAGGCCTCGATCAACGTCGACATGATCGTGCAGAACGTCGCCGCCGACGGGCACCACACCGATATGACCTTCACCGTTCAGGCTGCGGAGCTTCCGCGTACGCTCGAAGTGCTCAAGGCGGCACGGGCCGACATCGGCAACTTCGAGCTCATAAGCTCGGCGGACGTGGCCAAGGTGTCGGTGATCGGCATCGGCATGCGCAGCCACGCCGGTGTTGCAGCGCAAATGTTCAAGGCGCTTTCAGAGAAGGGGATCAACATCCTGGCAATCTCTACATCCGAGATCAAGATCAGCGTGTTGATAGATGCGGCTTATGCGGAGCTTGCCGTTCGTACGCTGCACTCGGTTTATGGACTCGACGCGGCTTAGCGGCTGCGAAAAGCGCGTTAAGCTCCAGCTACCGCTTTTCCGGCAGCATTTCCGCATTCGCGCTCAATTTGACGTATAACGGCCCATGATCCCTCCCTCGAGGGTAATGCGGATTCTTATTTGACGGCCAACTGCTCATGCACTCGAGACGCGGCGACGAGCCCCGTGTGATGCCCTCCGAGCCGGCGCTGCGTGTCATCATGCGCCGGCTGCGCGACATCATGGCCGAGCCCTCCGACGGGCAGGAGCGGCTCGACAAGATCGTGCGCCAGATCGCGGGCGTCATGGTGGCTGACGTGTGCTCGATCTATCTGCGCCGGCAGGACGGGTCGCTCGAGCTGTTCGCCAGCGAGGGCCTCAACCCCACGGCGGTGCATGCCACCATGCTGAAGCGCGGCGAGGGCCTCGTCGGGCGGTGCGCCGAGATCGGGGTGCCGATCAACGAGCCGGACGCGGCCAAGCACCCCGCCTTCTCCTACCGGCCGGAGACAGGTGAGGAGATCTACCACTCCCTGCTGGCGGTGCCGATTCAGAGGAGCGGGCAGGTGCTCGGCGTGCTGGTGGTGCAGAACCGCACGGTCAAGGAGTACTCCGACGAGGACGTCGAGGTGATGCAGGCCACCGCGATGGTGGTCGCCGAGCACCTGGTCTCGGGTGCCGTGTCCGGGGTCGGCTCGGCCATCGAGCTGTCGCGGGCGCTGTCGCGCGTGATCCGGGGCGAGCCGATCTCGGACGGCATCGCGCTCGGCCACGTGATACTGCACGAGCCCCGGATCGTCGTCACCAAGCTGATGTCGGACGATCCGGCTGCGGAGCTGCGCCGGCTCGAGGATGCGCTCCTGGAGCTCAAGACCTCGCTCGACGACATGCTGAGCCACGAGCTTCTGTCGGGCGCGGGGGATCACCGGGACGTGCTCGAAGCCTACCGCATGTTCGCGCACGACCGCGGCTGGGAGCGCCGCCTGCGCGAGGCGGTGCAGAGCGGGCTCACGGCGGACGCGGCGGTGGAGCGCGTCAAGAACGGCACGCGGGCGCGCATGCTGAAGCAGCCCGATCCCTTTTGGCGCGAGCGACAGCGCGACCTCGACGATCTCTCCGATCGGTTGCTCCGGATCCTGGCCGGCGTCTCGACCGGGCCGCTCAGCCCGCAGGAGATGCCGACGGACACTATTCTCGTGGCGCGCAATATGGGTCCCGCCGAGCTGATCGACTACGACCGCTCGCGGCTGCGCGGCCTCGTGATCGAGGACGGCAGCGGGCAGAGCCATGTGGCGATCGTGGCGAAAGCGCTCGGCATCCCCGCCGTGGGGCAGGCGGAGGGCATCGTCGAGCGCGTGACGGCGGGCGACGCGATTATCGTCGACGGCGTGATCGGGGAGGTGCACGTGCGGCCCTCGGCGGATGTGGTGTCCGCCTATACCGACAAGGTGCGCTTCCGGGCCAGGCGGCAGAAGCAGTACGAGGCGCTGCGCGACCTGCCGGCCGTCACCACGGACGGGGAGCGCATCGCATTGCAGATCAATGCGGGGCTGCTCGCGGACATGCCGCACGTCAAGGAATCGGGCTCGGACGGCATCGGGCTCTTCCGCACCGAGCTCATGTTCATGCTCTCGCACAGCCTGCCGCGCGTCGACCGGCAGACGCAGGCGTACGAGGCGGTGCTCGACGAGGCCAAGGGCAAGCCGGTGGTGTTCCGCTCGCTCGACATCGGCGGCGACAAGATCCTCCCCTACCTGCCGCACGTGCCGGAGGAGAACCCGGCCATCGGGTGGCGGGCGATCCGCATGTCGCTCGACCGGCCGGCGCTGTTCCGCGTGCAGATCCGGGCCCTGCTCAGAGCAGGCGCGGGGCGCGAGCTTCGCATCATGATCCCCATGGTCTCGGTCGCGACCGAGATGGACGAGATCAAGGTGCTGATCGACAAGGAATGCGACCTTGCCGTCAAGCGCGGCGCGAAGCTGCCTGAGAAGCTCCTGATCGGGGCCATGATCGAGGTGCCGAGCGTGCTGTTCGAGCTCGACGAGCTGTTGCCGCGCGTCGATTTCGTGTCAGTGGGCAGCAACGACCTGATGCAGTTCCTGTTCGCCGCCGACCGCTCGAACTCGCGCGTCGTGAACCGGTTCGATTCGCTGTCGGTGGCTTCGCTCAGGGCGCTGAGGCAGCTCGCGCGGGCGTGCCGGCGCCACCAGGTGCCGCTGACGCTCTGCGGCGAGATGGCCGGGCGGCCCGTCGAGGCCATGGCGCTGATCGGGCTCGGCTTCCGGACCTTGTCGATGGCGCCGGCCTCGATCGGGCCGGTCAAGACCATGATCCGCGCGCTCGACGCCGGGAAGATCACGGCGCTGCTCGACGAGCTGCTGGCCGGGCGCAGCGGAAGCCTCAGGGCCGACCTCGAAGATTTCGCCGTGCGCCACGGCATCGAGATATAAAGACCAGATAGCCCCCTCATCGAAGATCCATGAGCGTCATTCCGAAAGAAAAGCTCGCGCGGCTCGTCGAGCGCTACGAGACCATCCAGGCCGAGCTCAACCAGGGCGCGCCGCAGGCGACCTACGTCAAGCTGACGCGGGAGCTTTCCGAGCTCGAGCCGCTGATCGCCGCGGTGCGCGAGCTCGAGGTGGCCGAACAGGAGCAGAGCGATCTCGAGGCGCTGGTCGCGGACCCCGCCCAGGACAGGGACGTGGTCGAGATGGCGCGCGAGGAGATCGCGCTGATCGGGCCGCGCGTCGAGGAGATCGAGCACCGGCTGCGCGTGTTGCTGCTGCCCAAGGACGCCGCGGATGAGAAGAGCGCTATCCTCGAGGTGCGCGCCGGGACCGGCGGCGACGAGGCGGCGCTGTTCGCGGCCGATCTCTTCCGTATGTACCAGCGCTACGCCGACCTCAAGGGCTGGACGACGGAGATCATCTCGGTGTCGGAGAACGATCTCGGCGGCTACAAGGAGATCGTCGCGTCGATCACGGGGCGCGGCGTGTTCGCCCGGCTCAAGTACGAGAGCGGCGTGCACCGCGTGCAGCGCATTCCGGCGACCGAGAGCGGCGGGCGCATCCACACGTCTGCGGCGACCGTGGCCGTGCTGCCCGAGGCCGAGGACATCGACATCGACATCAAGGACCAGGACATCCGCATCGACACCATGCGCGCGGGCGGTGCCGGCGGCCAGCACGTCAACAAGACCGACAGCGCCGTGCGCATCACGCACCTGCCGACCGGCATCATCGTGGTCTCGGCCGAGAAGTCGCAGCATCAGAACCGCCGCCTCGCCATGCAGGTCTTGCGCTCGCGGCTGTTCGAGCTCGAGCGGGAGCGCGCCGACAGCGCGCGCAGCGAGGCGCGCAAGAGCCAGGTCGGGTCGGGCGACCGCTCGCAGCGCATCCGCACCTACAACTTTCCGCAAGGGCGCGTGACGGATCATCGGATCAACCTGACGCTGCACAACATCGACCGCGTTATGGAAGGCGCCGGGCTCGACGAGATCATCGACCGGCTGATCGCCGAGAATCAGGCCGAGGCGCTGGCGGCGATGGAACGCCATGGTGCCTGATGCCGACATGGAAGCCGTGTCGTTCGCCGGTCTCGCGGCGCGGGAGGCGGCGGCGGCGCTGACGCGCGTTCTCGACGCGGCGGGCATCGAAGGGGCGGCGCGGGATGCGCGCCTGCTGCTGATCGAGGCGCTCGGGATCTCCGCGACCGACCTCGTGCGGGAGCCCATGCGCCGTCTTTCCGATGGCGAGGCGCAGAGGCTCGCAGAGTTCGCGCGCCGGCGCGCCCGGCACGAGCCGGTGTCGCGCATTCTGGGCCGGCGCGGCTTCTACGGGCGCACGTTCCGCATCACGCCGGCGACGCTTGATCCGAGGCCGTGCACGGAGACAGTGATCGAGGCGGCGCTCGCGATCGCCGACCAGGAAGGCTGGCGCGATGCGCCCATCCGCATTCTCGATGTGGGGACGGGCTCGGGTGCGTTGCTCGTGACGTTGCTCGCGGAGCTGCCGCTGGCGACTGGCGTCGGAACGGACATCAGCAGGGCGGCGCTGGCCGTGGCGCAGGAGAACGCGGAGCGGCTCGGCGTCGCATCCCGTGCGACGTTTCTCGAGCGCCGCACCCTTGAAGGCGTGGAAGGGACGTTCCATCTGCTTGTCTCGAACCCGCCCTACGTTGCGCGCGGAGATATCGCGGCGCTCGAGCCTGAGGTGCGGAATTTCGATCCCACGGCTGCACTCGATGGCGGTGCGGATGGCCTCGACATCTATCGTGCGCTCGCAAAGGACCTGAAGGGATGCGTGCCCGCGGGCTGGGCGCTGCTCGAAGTGGGCGCCGGGCAGGCGGCCGACGTCGAATCGATTTTCCGCCGCGCGGCGGGGTCGGATGCCCCCCCAGAGGTCAGGCTGTGGAAGGATTTGGGGCAGCACACACGCTGTGTTGCCGTGCGGACACAATATTATCCATGACGCTAAAAACGCTTGGATTTGGTGCGCGTCGGGTCTAATGTACCTGTCAGAAGGTTTAACCTCATGCGCAGCTCGTTTTGACAGCGGCCCATTCGGCGATCCGGCTGTCATCATTTAGCGCATGATGAGATGCGAGATAAAGCGATCAGAGCTGTCAGCGGTGCCGTAACGGCAGACCCCCGATAGCGACGAGAACGCCCATCGCACTCACGCTCCTCCCTTTCGGACATGCGGCTGTCGTTCGAGCACGAAAAGAGAGACGGATCTGGCTGGCGGACGCGGGGGTCCGCGTAATCCTGGTCGTCGTGCGCACGCGAGTTAATCGTGAGCCGCAGCCGGGGGATGGTGTGAGCCGGGGAGCCGGTCCAGGTCTTTGATCAGGCCAGTGATTTGCGCGTCGGACCTAGGGGATCCGAGGCGATCATGGTCAAGCAGAACGCGGCCGAAGGGCCACGAGGGTTTCGCTACGTGCTGCCCACGCGTGCGTGCGCGGTGCGTTTAATTTCCACAACTGTCGAGAATGGAGCCCATGAGGCAGGGACAGCAGAACCGCAGAGGACGCGGCCGCAATAACAACAACAATAACAATAATCAGCATCGCAAGGGGCAGAACCCGCTGACGCGGAGCTTCGAAAGCACGGGGCCGGACGTCAAGCTGCGCGGCACACCCGCCCATATCGCCGAGAAGTACATCGCGCTGGCGCGTGACGCCCAGTCCTCCGGCGATCCGGTTCTGGCAGAAAATTATCTGCAGCACGCGGAGCACTACAACCGCATCATCATGGCCTTCCGCGAGCAGCAGATGGCCCAGGGCGGCGACCTGCAGAACGGCGCGGGACGTCCGCGGCCGGCCGGGTTCGGCGAGCCGGTGCCGATGGGCGACGACTTCGGTGACGACGAGGGCGAGTTCGGCTCGGACGTGCAGGCGCAGCAGCCTTACTCACAGCCCGCGCGCAGCGAGGGGCAGCCCCGCCAGCACGAAGGCCAGCGTTATGACGATCGCGGGCCGCGTCAGTTCCATGGCCGTGATCGCGATCGTGATCGTGGCGGCGACCGCGGGTATTCGGATCGGCACGAGCGCGGCGAGCGGTTTGCGCGCGGCGACCGGCCGGAGCGGATCGAGCGCGCCGACCGGCCCGACCGCGCGCCGCAGCCGGACATCGGCGTCGAGGCGCAGCCCCGGCGCGAGCGGCAGACGGTTCCCCATCACGAGCAGCCCGAGTTCCTGCGCCGTCCGGTGCGCCGCCCGCGGCGTGAGGCGAGCGCGGCCGAGGACGGCGATTCGGCGCCGACGCCGGCCGTCGAGGGCAGCGGCGACTGAGGCGCTTGCCTGAGTAGCATCGACTTGTTGAAGGGCCGCGGCGGTGTCCGCGGCCTTTTGCTTGGGATTTTTGGCGCGGCGTCAGAAACCTATCGTTCCGATAGTGGCGTGGATGGCCGCCATCGCGGCCATGACGGCATCTGCCTGAACAGGACAGTGTCTATAAGGTCAGATGGTCTCCGACGGTGAGGGTGCCGCCGGTCTCGACGGTCGCGTAGACGCCGAAGTCGGTGTGGCCGAAGGCGCGCTTGAGCACGGCCGGAATGTCCATGTCGCGGGGGCCGGTCTTGGGATCGACGTTGGTCGCCGCGCAGCGGCCCGTGCGCTCGACCACCTTGAGATGGGTCGGACCGATAGCGATCTCGTGGCCGACCCAGGCGAGCTCGGCCCAGGCGTCCGGGCCGTCGACGATCAGGTTGGGGCGGAAGCGGATCGGGTCGATGGTGCGTCCCATCACGCGCTCCAGCTCGCGCAGTGTCGCGAGGTTGATGATGTGGACGCAAGGCACTCCGCCCTCGGTGATGGTGTGGCCCGGGACGCCCACGATCTTGGGGCGGCCGCGCAGCCGGTCGGCCATGAAGGCGGCCATGAACTGCTCGATGACCTGGCGGCCTGACGGGGTCGAGAGGTCGCCGCTCGCCACTTGGCGGCCGCCGCGCAGAAGGACCAGACGCTGGGTCTCCTCCTCGAAGCGCGCCTCGAGGGCCGCTAGGCGCTCGTCGCGCATCAGGATCAGGAAGCTGATGTCCGGGACCGGCTGCAGGCTCGCAGGGTCGAAGCGACTGGGGCCGTTCTCGATGGCCCAGGCCCTGTCATAAGGCAGGGCTCCGCCGGCCGCGACCGTGACGCTCTGCAACGGGTCGGGCGAGAGGCCCTTGACCGGATAGCGAAAGAGCCCCGTAACCACGCCCGTCATTCGCGCTCCCTCTGTCCTGCGGCCGGCGTTTTGATACGACGCAACGGCGCCCCCTTTATACGATGCTAGGCAGCCCTATATCTCGTTCAGTCGGTCGCTGCCGGGTGCCTAACGGGCTCGGTTGCGGCCGCAAGACTATCCATTCGTGACGGCGTTCCAATCCGTGCCGGAAGTCGGGCGGGGAAACGCGCTGAGGAGGTTAATTCCCATGGATTTCGAAAGATATACGGATCGCGCAAAGGGGTTCGTGCAGTCGGCCCAGAGTCTCGCGCTCCGTGAGGGACACCAGCAATTCGCGCCTGAGCATCTGCTCAAGGTGCTTCTCGAAGACAATGAAGGGGCGGCATCCGGGCTTATCGCCCGCGCCGGCGGTGACGCTAAGGCGGCGCTGGCTGCCGTCGAGCGTCTGCTCGCCAAGCGGCCCAAGGTCAGCGGCGGCGGGGCCGGTCAGCTTTATCTCGCGCCGGAGCTGGCGCGTGTTTTCGACAATGCCGAGAAGATCGCCGAGAAGGCGGGAGACAAGTACGTCACGGTCGAGCGGCTTCTGCTTGCGCTCGCGCTCGAGAAGAGCTCGGAGGCCGGAAAGATCCTGGCCGACGCGGGCGTCACGCCCGAGCGGCTCAACACGGCCATCAATGAGATTCGCAAGGGGCGTACGGCGGACAGCGCATCGGCCGAGCAGAGTTTCGAGGCGCTGAAGCGCTATACGCGCGACTTCACGGAAGCAGCAGCCAACGGCAAGCTCGACCCCGTGATCGGGCGCGACGAGGAGATCCGCCGCACCATCCAGGTGCTCTCGCGGCGCACGAAGAACAATCCCGTGCTGATCGGCGAGCCCGGCGTCGGCAAGACGGCGATCGCCGAGGGCTTGGCGCAGCGCATCGTGCAGGGCGACGTGCCCGAAAGCCTCAAGGACAAGAAGCTGCTCGCGCTCGACATGGGCGCGCTGATCGCGGGCGCCAAGTTCCGAGGCGAGTTCGAGGAGCGGCTCAAGAGCGTGCTCAACGAGGTGACG
>NZ_JADZBI010000249.1 GCF_020852195.1 Hyphomicrobium sp.
CGACTACGACTCGATCCTCGCCAACGCCGGCAAGGACCTCGACAAAAGCTGACGGGCCCGGCCTCACGCCCAGGCTGTCATCCCGGACGCCGCGCAGCGGCGATCCGGGACCCAGGGGCCGCGGATCGCTCGCTGTCCGCAATTCGCCCCTGGATCCCGGCGCTCCAATTCGCCGCTCTCGCGCCGAAGCTCCGGCCGGAATGACGACCTCGCCTTTTGCAGGATCGAGAGCCGTCCAGGTCACGCGACGAGATGGGTCAGAAGCGCCCGCAGCTCGGCGGGCTTCACCGGCTTGCGCAGAAGCTCGCAGCCCGCCGCCGCAACCTTGTCCGCAACCTCGCTCGAATGATCGGCGGTGATCACCACCGCGGGCGTCACCGCGCCACGCGCCTGCCGCAGCCGCGCCACCGCCGCGAGGCCCGATTCCCCATGGTCGAGATGGAAATCCGCCAGGATCACCAGCGGGCGGAAGCCCGGCTCGCTCGCCACCAGCGCCTCGACGTCGGCGGTGCTGGCGCAGAACCGCGTCTCGCACCCCCAGCGGTCGCGGAGTGCGCGCATCGCCTCGCGCACGGCCGCGTCGTGCTCGATCACCCCCACCTTCGTCTGAGCGAGCCCGTAGGCGCGCGCGGCGGCGGGACCGGCGCCCTTGGTCTCGACCCGAAGCACGACGCCCTCCTCCGCCCGCGGCACGTAGACCGAGAACCGCGTCCCCCGGCCGGGCCGCGAGCAAAGATCGATCCGATGCCCCAGCGCCTCGCCCATGCGCGCGATGATGGCGAGCCCGATGCCGAAGCCGCCCGCGTTCGACCGCTGTCCGGCCGCACCCCGGTGGAACTCCTCGAAAATGCGCGGCTCCTCCGAGGGCGCGATGCCCGGCCCCGTATCCCACACGTCGATGCGGATGAGCCCGCTCCGCGGCCGGCAGGCGAGCAGCACGCGCCCCTGCTCGGTGTACTGCACCGCATTGGCCAGCAGGTTCTGCAGCATGCGCCGCAGCATCAGGGGATCCGAGATGACGGCGGCCCGGTGCCCGCGCATCGTGAGCGCCAGACCCTTCTGGCGCGCGATGGGCGCGATGTCGGCCATCACCGCTTCGAGCAGCCCGCCGACGTCGATCGCCTGAAACGAGGGGCGCAGCGCGCCGGATTCGAGCTTGGAGAGATCGAGGATCGTGCGCAGAAGCTCCTGGATGGTCGAGAGCGCGTGGTCCACCTGCCCGACCAGCCGCTGGTGCTGGGGATCGTCGCGCAGCTCGCCGAGTGCCGAGAGCGACAGCCGCGCCGCGTGCAGCGGCTGCAGCAGATCGTGCCCCACCGCGGTGAAGAAGCCCGTCTTGAAGCGGTTGGCGCGCTCGGCGACGTCACGCGCCAGGATGAGCTGCTCGTTGGTCTTCTCGAGGCGGTCGAGCGCGGCCTTCAGCTCGTCGGTGCGCACCCGCACCTGCGCCTCGAGGCCGATCGCCGTCTGGAACATGGAGTAGGCGTTGGCCTGGTAGTCCATGCTGCGCTCGACGCGCTGCATCAGCGCCGCATTGATCTTGGCGAGCTTGGCGTTGCGCCGCTCCAGATCCTCGAGTGCGCTCTTCTCGGATGCGAGGCTCGCCGGATTGTCTCTCATCGCTGGATCTCGCGGCGCGGCCCGAACGCGACCCCCGTCAGCGTCTGGTTGAGATGCATGGCGTTGTGCTGCTCGCCGTAGGTGTGGAACCCGACCACGCGGAAGTTGCGGTAAAGATCCTCCATCTGCCGGCGCACCTGCCGGTTCTCGGCGTCGAGGCGGCGCAGCACGCAGTCGAATCCCACCACCAGATCGATGCCGCCCAGCGCATGCTCGATGTCCTGCAGCGTGCGCTCGGTGGAGCTCAGCATGTCCTTCGGACGCGCGACGGTGAACACCAGCCCCTCGTCGATGGCGCAGAAGAACGACAGGCTGCCGTCCGGGTTCATGTTGCGGATCGAACGGCAGTAGTAGTCGCCGCCCACTTTGACCACGAGCGGGTAGGACGCGAAGCTGAACGGACCGAGCTCATCCGGCAGCAGGCCGATCGCGGAAGCATACTCCCGCGCCGCCGGCTCGGCGTTGAGTTCCTGCACCATTCGGCCTTGGGTGTCCGCCGCCGTCACCACGAGCTTGATCTGTGTGGGCTCGAAGTTCGACGTCTTGAAGATGCGGAAGGGATAGTCGCTCTCCACCATCATCAGGATGGCGGAGCGGGTGAGCACCCGCCCGTCGTGGATGAGTGATGTCTGGCGAAAGGCGAGCCCGTCGCCGGCGGAGCCGCCCACGAGCTGCATATCGCCGAACGCCCAGTGCACGGCGGCAACCAGCGGCTCTTCGGCGTTGGAGAGGCCATCGACCAGCATCACCCCGAACACGCGCTCCGCGAGCTGTCCGCGCTCCCCAACGCGCATGCGCGCCTTGAGCTCCCGCACGATGCCGCTCGCCCGCTCGACACCGAACGCACCCACATCCTCGATGACGCCGGAGTGAATACGGAACCCCTGGCGCGGAAAGGCGATGAGAAGCACGCCCGTCTCCATCAGGCCGCCGGGTCCGATCCCGCCTGATGTCGAGCATCCGCTGACCGTGACGTCCTTAAAGGCATTGCCGAGCGCAGCCGCCAGCTCGGCCGGATCGTAGTCCACCGAGAAGAAGGCAATGATGTGCTGGAAGTCACCTGTGAGTGCCGCTCGGAGCTCGCTCACGGCACCGTCCACCGTCCGAGCCTGCGTGCTCGCAACGCCGATCCCACACGAGCCGGCGGAGCCCGAAATTCGCCCCACGCGTTTTCTCCCTTGAAAACCTCCTTGACGTGCAGGGCACGGCGGAAGCCTTTGTTATCGAACTATAACAGAGGCTGCCACAGCTTCGCCGGAGCGGCAATCGCTCTCGTGGTAAACGCGCGAAAAGGCGCGGCCGGCAGGGCGTCAGAGTTCGGTCGGCGGGGCCTCGACCGAGATCACGGTCAGCTTGTGGCGCCGCCCGTCGACGCCCGTGACAAGCATCGTCTGCCCGGGGGAAAGGCCGATCAGCGCCGCCCCGATGGGGGTCAGGACCGAGATCTTCCCTTCGTCGATGTTCGCCTCGCCCGGAAAGACGAGCTCGCCCTCGCGCCGCCCGCCGCCATCGATCTCGAACGCGATGCGCGAGTTCATGCGCACCACGGTCTCGGGCACGCGCGCATCCGGCACGATGTCGGCGCGCTCCATCTCCGCGAGCAGCACGCGCGCTACGTATGCCGACCGGCCCGTCAGCATGGCCGACGTGGCGAGCGTGGTCAGCCTGTGCTCCTCGCGCTCTCCGACAACGATGCGGGGCAGGGAGCCGGTGGGGGGATGATAGGCCATGGAAGACACTCCGTAGGACGGCGAGCGCACGCCCCCGACGCAGCGCGAGGCGCATACGGGCGGCGGAGCCGACAAAGATTGCGGATAGAGCACGCTGTCCGAACGGGGCGCGTGCCGAACTGGGGATTGTTTAGGGGAGGCGCCCCCGGCCTGGAGGACGCATACGGCAAACCAAGCCGGGGGCTAGAGGCCCGCGGCGTCCGACTCCGCGCAAGGGAGCTTCAGATGAAATGCGATCGTACCCATCATGCGCAAAACATGGGCAGAGCCGATCCGACTGTCAATGGGCACGCTCACTGAGGCGTGGCGCAAGCGCCGCAGACGTCGCGTTGTCATTCGCGTGTCGCCGATCCGTTGCTTCCCCGTCGTAGTCGGCTGCTAGCCACGACAGACGCGCGGGTGGACCACTACCGGCTTCGTGCGTCGGGGGACGCGGGGATGAATGTACAGCGAGAGTATGTGAGCGCGACAGGCGACCGGCACGACGGCTGGCCACAGCGCGGCGCGCAAAGCCTCGGCACCGGACAAGTCGCCCTATTCCTCGGTCTTCTCGCCGTGATCGCCGCCGTCCGGCTCGTTGCGCTGGCAGCGAACGGCACCGACCTCTACATGGACGAGGCCCAATACTGGGCATGGTCGTGCGAGCTGGCGCTCGGCTATTTCTCGAAGCCGCCGCTCATCGCCTGGATCATCGCCGGCACGACGAGCCTATGCGGCGACGGCGAGGCGTGCATCCGCCTGCCGTCCGTGGTCCTGCACCTCGCGACGGCCGGCCTCGTCTACGCGCTCGCGGTACGGCTCTATGCGCACGACGTGGCGGTCTGGGCCGGCCTCGGCTACGCCCTGCTGCCCGCCGTCTCGCTGTCGAGCGGCATCATCTCGACGGACGTTCCGCTTCTCGCGGCCTGGGCGCTGGCCCTCTATGCCTTCGCCGGCCTCCTCGCAGCCCCGACATTACGCGACACGGCCCTGCTGGCGCTGGCCCTGGGCTTCGGCCTCAACGCCAAGTACGCAATGGCCTACTTCATCCTCTGCGCGGCGATTTATTTCGTCGTCGCGCCAGAGCGCCGCGCGCGCCTCAAGCAGCCGCACCTGTGGCTGGCACTGGCCGGCGGACTCGCGCTCATTGCGCCGAACCTCATTTGGAACGCCACTAACGGGTTCGTCACCTTCGCTCACACCGCCGACAACGCGGGCTGGCGCGGCCTGCCGTTCCATCCCGACAAGGCCGCCGAGTTCCTGCTCGCCCAGTTCGGCGTCTTCGGCCCGATCCTGTTCGGCGCGCTGCTCGTCATCGTATGGCGCGCGGCACGACGTCCCGCCGACCTGTCATCCGCGGACAAGCTGCTGCTCGCCTTCTCCGTTCCGATTCTCGTCGCTGTGACGGCGCAGGGGCTGATCTCGCGCGCCCATGCCAATTGGGCGGCGCCGGCCTACGTAGCGGCGATCGTGCTCGTCACCGCGGTCATGATCCGCGACCGCGCTTGGGACTGGATGCGCGCCTCTATCGCGATTCACGTAGCGCTCGCCCTCCTCATCGCCGCAGCGACCTGGCAAGCCGGCCGCTTCGCGCTGCCCATTGTCGGCGATCCGTTTGCGCGCACGCTCGGCAACCGCGCGCTGGCGGACGCCGTGCGCAGCGAGCTGGCCGAGGCCGCGCGGAACGGACAGCCGATCAGCTCGGTGATGACCGACGACCGCGAGATCGCGGCCGCGCTCGCCTATTACGCACGCGACCTTGCCGTGCCGATCCTCTCCTGGCGCGAGAGCCCTGCCCCGCGCAGCTATTTCGAGATGACGCGTCCCTTCTCCGCGTCCGCGCCTACGCCGGCTCTGCTGGTCGGCGCACGCCCGGCGACGCCGTCCGTGACGCAGCGCTTCGCCGCCGTCACGTCCAAAGGCTCACGCGCGCTGCCCGCCGGCGAGCACGCCACACGGACCGTTCACTTCTCGCTGCTCGTCCAGTACCAGGAAAGGTGAGGCATGGCCGCCGTCGACCCCTTCGCACCGCAAGAGACGAGGTTCCGCCGCGAGTTCCTGATCGGGGCGGGCGTGCTCGCCATGCTGCTTGCCGCCGTACACGTCTCGAGCCCCGGCATCGACCTCGCCATCTCGAGCGCCGTCCGCGAGGTATGCCCCGTGCCGCAGGCGGCTCCGGGCGCGCCCTGGTGTCCGACCGCGGCGGTCAGCACCGCCCGCAAGGCCTTCATGGCCATCTTCCTGTTCGTCGCCTTCGCAACCCTGATCGTGAGCATCCGCGTCTTCCTCGCCGAACGCAGGTGGTTCGGGCTCGACCAGGCGCGCTGCCTGTTCATGATCGCGGTCCTCGTCATGGGACCCGGTGTCGTCGCCAATCTCGTCTTCAAGGACAATCTCGGCCGCGCCCGCCCGCGCGACGTCGTCGAGTTCGGTGGCACCAAGGCGTTCACGCCGCCGCTCATCCCGTCACGGGAATGCCCGCGCAACTGCTCGTTCATCAGCGGCGAAGCATCGTCCATGTTCGCAGCTTTCTTCGCGCTCGCGCTCCTGCTCCCCCAGTACCGGCTTGGCCTGCTCATCATCGGCCTCGCGGCGGGCACGCTCGCCGGCGCGGTGAGGATCATGCAGGGCGCGCATTTCCTAAGCGATGTCCTCTTCGCCGGCATCTTCATGGCATTCACGGTGAGCCTGCTCCACATCGCCTTCATCGGCCTCTGGCGCGATCCCAAGCGCACCTGGGGCGTGGTCGCGGCGCCCTTCACGCCCCTGATGCGCGTGGCCATCGAGAGGATGCGCTGATGGAACCGCTCTCGGTCGTCATCCCCACCTTCAACGAGGCCGGCAACATCGGCAACCTGATCCGCGAGACGGTCGCGTGCGTGCCGGGCGACGTGCTGCGCGAGATCGTGGTGGTGGACGACGCCAGCACCGACGCCACGGCCGCGGAGGTGCAGGCGCTGCTCGGAGCCGTCCCGCAGCTACGCTACGTCCGCCACGCGCACCGCGCCGGCCAGAGCGCGGCCGTTCGCAGCGGAGTGCACACCGCCACCGCGCCCCTGATCGCCACCATGGACGGCGATGGTCAGAACGACCCGCGCGATATTGCCGGACTCCTCGCCGCGCTCGACCGCGCCGGCCGCCCGGGCACTGCGCTTGCCGGCGGCATCCGCGTCGAGCGGCGGGCCGACTCGGCGAAACGCCTCGCGTCAAGGTTCGCCAACTGGCTGCGCATGCGCCTTCTCCACGATCACTGCCCGGACACGGGGTGCGGGATCAAGGTCTTCCGGCGGGACGTCTTCCTCGACCTTCCCTACTTCTCGGGCATGCACCGCTACCTGCCAGCGCTGATCCTCGCCTACGGACACGAGGCCGTCTATGCGCCCGTCAACGATCGTCCCCGCCGCGCCGGTGTCTCCAAATACACTAACCTGGGCCGCGGCCTCATCGGCATCTACGACCTCGTCGGTGTGCGCTGGCTGATCCGGCGCACGGTGCTGCCGGGCGTGCCAGCCGCCGAGCGCCAAACCGCATCCGATCTTCCCCAACTGTCATCGCGCGAGGAGCAACGCCAGTGCTTGCAAAACTGACCGCATGGTGGGCAGCCCTTTCGCCGGCCGAGGTGCTGTGGCTTTCCGTCGGCCTCACCGGGCAGGCGCTGTTCTCGGCTCGCTGGCTGGTGCAGTGGCTCGTCACGGAGAAGTCCCGCCGCTCCACCATGCCGGACACGTTCTGGTATCTGAGCCTGCTTGGCGGGCTCCTGGTGCTGGCCTACGGCCTGCATCGCCTGGACCCCGTGATCATCCTCGGCCAGTTCGGCGTCATGATTTATGCGCGCAACCTGTTCTTCATCCGCCGCGAGAAGCAGGCGAGCGCCCCAGACGCTGAAGCAGGCGCCTCCGTCGGCCGCTCGGCCTGAGCCGCATTGTCATCGACCTGTCACGGACCTCGCCGAAACATGCGGGGCCGGCACCTCGCCGGTCGGAACGGAATCCCCGAAACATCGTTTCCAAGGGCGCGCAATGGAAAAAGACGACACGGTGTCCGAGAAGGTCATGGCGGAATGGCTCGACAGCTTCGACGAGGAGCTCGAGCTGGAGCTTGATGACGAGCGCGCCGAAGCGGAGACCGGCACCAAAACCCTGAGCCGCAAACGCTATTTCGGGGAGCTCTTCCGGCTGCAGCGGGAGCTGGTGAAGCTGCAGGACTGGGTGATGCAGGAGAAGCTCAAGGTCGTCGTCGTCTTCGAGGGCCGCGACGCGGCCGGCAAGGGCGGCGTCATCAAGCGCATCACACAACGGCTGAACCCGCGCGTCTGCCGCGTCGCCGCGCTTCCGGCGCCGAGCGAGCGCGAGCGCACGCAATGGTACTTCCAGCGCTACGTGGCCCACCTGCCCGCCGGCGGCGAGATCGTGCTGTTCGACCGCAGTTGGTACAATCGCGCCGGAGTCGAGCGCGTCATGGGCTTCTGCACCGAGGACGACGTGGAGGAATTCTTCCGCTCGTGCCCCGAGTTCGAGCGCATGCTGGTACGTTCCGGCATCAAGCTCGTGAAGTACTGGTTCTCGATCACCGACGACGAGCAGAACTTCCGCTTCACCATGCGCATCCAGGATCCACTGAAGCAGTGGAAGCTCTCGCCCATGGACCTCGAGTCCCGCCGCCGCTGGGAGGCCTACACCAAGGCCAAGGAAGCCATGCTCGAGCGCACGCACATTCCCGAGGCGCCGTGGTGGATCGTCGAGGCGGACGACAAAAAGAGCGCGCGCCTGAACTGCATCAGCCACCTTCTGGCGCAGGTCCCCTACCGCGAGGTCGACCGCGCCGGCATCGTGCTGCCGGAGAGGGTCCACAATCCCGACTACATCCGCGGTCCCGTGCCGCCCGAGATGTATGTCCCGGACCTCTACGGCGAGACCTGAAGCACGGCAGCCTCTTGAGCTGAGCCTACTCCTGCTCTTTCGTATCCGGCCCCAAGCGCGGCTGCATCGGCACATGACCATTGCCCTCGTCCCAGTCGCGATGCAGCGCAGCGCTGACCAGCAGCATCAGCGTCACCGGGGTGGTAATGGTCACGAAGATCGCGATCAGCACCTCGTGCAGCACGGGGCGCGACTGCAGCACCGTGAAATAGAGGATCGAGGCAAGCAGGACGCAGCCGACGCCGAGCGTGGTCCCAAGCGTCGGCGCATGCACGCGCGCATAGAAATTCTTGAGCCGGAGTAGCCCTACGGTCCCGATCAGCGTGAGCCCGGCGCCCAGCAGCACGAGCACGGAGGTCAGGATCGCCACCCAGTCGGGCAGATCGGCAGGCACTGTCATTCGATGGTCTCCCCGCGCATGAGGAACTTGGCCAGCGCCGCCGTGCCGACGAAGCCGAGCAACGAGATCACCAGCGCCGCCTCGAAATAGACCGTGTCGCCGGTCTCGATGCCGAAGGTGAGGATGAGGATCATCCCCGAGACGTAGAAGGCATCGAGCGCGAGCACACGGTCCTGTGCCCTAGGCCCCCACAGCACGCGGTAGGCCGCGCACGCCATGGCCAGCACGAGAAGGAACTCGGCAATGGCCACCGACCACACAAGGATCGCCTGCGCGCTCATTCGAAAATCTCCCTCAGCAGCCGCTCGTAGCGGTTCTTGATCAGGTCGGTCCACGCCGCTTCGTCGATGAGATCGAGGACATGGATCAGAAGCACGCCCTTGGCGCTGTCGAAGTTGACCCACACCGTGCCGGGCGTCGAGGTGATGATGCAGGCCAGGATCGCGAGTCCGTAGTGATCGCGCAGGTCGAGCGGGATCGTCATGAAGCCCGACTGCGCCTTGCGGCCCGGCGTAAGCACGATACGCGTCACCGCGATATTGGAGCGGATGATGTCCACGAGCACGATGAAGGCGAGCTTGACGATGGAGAGCGGCCGGTGGATCCGCCCGCTCGGGATCTGCAGCGTCGAGATCGCGAGCCCGCCCGCGACGCCGATGATGGAGCCGAGGACGATATGCCCCGGCGAGAGCGATTGGTTGAGCAGCAGCCACATGCCGAGCAGGAACGCCGAGAGGATCGGATAGGGCATCCAGCGCGTCATGAGCCGCCCTCCGCCTCGGTCCGCTCCACGCGGGGCGCCGTAAGGACACTCTTCATGTAGGCTTGCGGCGAATAAAGCCCCTCCGCCGTAGCCTGCAGATAGCGCGCCGCCGACCCGGCCTTGGCCGTGAGTGCGACGCAAAGAGAGAGCAGGACGACGATCGGCAGCATCTCAAGAAAGCGCACCGTCGGCACCATGCTTTCGATCGGCACCCAGAAGACGCGGATGCCGGTCCGCATCATGGCCACCATCACCGCGAGACCCGACAGCAGCAGGAGTGCGAGCAAAGTCCAGGTCGTAGCGTCCGGAGCCGCGTCCGCCGCCGTGGACCCGAGCATCGCATCCATCATGAGGAACTTGGCGATGAACCCGGCGAGCGGAGGCATGCCCGCCAGCAGAAGCGCGCAGGCCGCGAACCCAACTCCCAGCATCGCCATCGTCGCCGGGATGGCGATGCCGACCGGCTCCACCTCCTCCTCGTCCTCGTCATCGCCGAGCGCCTCCGCGGTGACGGCAAGCACGTCCGCGCCCGCGATCCGGCCGCGCTCGATCAGCTCGATCAGGAGGAAGAAGGCGCTGATCGCTAGCGTGGAGATGACGAGATAGAAGAGCGCACCGCCGGTGACCGTGGCGTTGCCGACGGCAACCACCGCCAGCAGCGTCCCCGACGACACGAGAACGTTGAATGACGCGAGCCGCGCGAGGTCCTGCGAGGCGAGCAGACCGAGCGCGCCGAAGACGACGGTGGCGATGCCGCCAACGAGCAGCCAGTCGCCGGCGAAATACGCAGACGCGCCGGCCTCTGCACCGAACAGCAGCGGCCACAGGCGCACGATCACGTAGATGCCGACCTTGGTCATGATCGAGAACATGGCCGCCACCGGTGGGGCCACGACGGAATAAGTGCCGGGCAGCCAGAAGCACAGCGGCCACATGCCGGCCTTGACCAGGAAGGCGATGCCGAGAATGGCGGCGCCGGCCTCGAGCAGCATGCGCTCGCTGTCGGCCACCGTCGGGATGCGCGCCGCGAGATCCGCCATGTTCAGCGTGCCGGTCGCCCCGTAGATCAGGCTGACGCCGATCAGGAACAGCGCCGACGCCGCCAGATTGACCGCGATGTAGTGCAGACTGGCCTTGACGCGCAGCACGCCGGAGCCGTGCAGAACAAGGCCGTAGGACGCAGCCAGCAGCACCTCGAAGAACACGAACAGGTTGAAGAGGTCGCCCGTAAGAAAGACGCCGTTGAGGCCCGCGAGTTGAAACTGCAGCAGCGAATGGAAATGCGATCCCGCGCTCTGCCAGCGGGCAATCGAGAAGACGAGCGCAGCGAGCACGACGATGCTCGCCAAGGTAATCATGAGCGCCGATAGCCTGTCCGCCACCAGCACGATGCCGAACGGCGCCGGCCAATTGCCCAGGAGATAAACGGCGCCTCCGGCGCCCGGCGCCTGGGCGTCCGCAAAGCTCAGAAGCGCGAGCGCGATCCCGAGCGTGCCCAAGGTCGAAACGACCGCGATCACGGCCTTGAGAGGCCTGCGCCGCTCGTCCAACGGCACCATCAGCGCCGCCGTGGCGAGCGGCAGCAGGATGGGAAGGATGACCAGATGCTCGAATGCAAGGCTCACGAGCCGGACCCCCGTCCATCGACATGGTCATTGCGCGAGAGGCCGCGTGCCGCGAGCAGCACCACCAGCAGGAGCGCGGTCATCGCGAACGTGATGACGATCGCGGTAAGCACCAGCGCCTGTGGAACCGGATCGGTGAAGCGCGCGAGATCGCCCGGAACGTTCGACTTGAGAATCGGCGGCGCCCCCGTCTGCACGCGGCCCATGGCGAAGATGAACAGGTTCACCGCATACGACAGCAACGACAGCCCGATCAGCACCTGATAGGTGCGCGAGCGCAGCAACAGCCATACGCCGGAGCTGGCCAGCGCGCCGATGCTGAGCGCAAGAATGATCTCCATCACCCGGCTCCTTCCGTTGCGCCGACGGCGGATTTCGGCTTGCGATGCGTGCGGATGGACTGGTGCGCGAGCGCGATCAGGATCAGCACCGTGGCGCCGAGCACGATGGCGAGCACGCCGAGGTCGAACAGGAGCACGCTCGAGAGGTGCACGTCACCGATAAGCGGCAGGTGTAGGTCGAACGCCTGCGACGTGAGGAAGGGGTATCCCGCAGCCCAGGCTCCGACGCCCGCGGTGAGCGCAAAGAGGAAGCCAACCGCCATCCATCTGAGCGGGAAGACGCGGATGCGATCCTCCACCCACACCGCACCGGCAGCCATGTACTGGAGGATGATGGCGACGGCCAAGGTAAGGCCGGCGACGAAGCCGCCGCCCGGATAGTCATGGCCGCGCAGGAACAGGTAGATGCCGATGGTCCCGATGACCGGGAACAGGAGGCGCATGATGACGGAGGGGATCAGGAGATAGTCGGCGATGGTTTCCCCAGGCTGCCGGTCCGGATGGTCGATGTCGAAGGCTTCCTGCACGCGTTTCTGCTCGGGAACGGGGATGCTCTCCAGAGCCGGGCGGAAGCGCCTCAGCAGCGCGAACACGGAAAGCGCGACGATGCAGAGCACCGTGATCTCGCCCAGCGTGTCGAAGCCGCGGAAATCGACCAGGATGACGTTCACGACGTTGTGGCCACCGCCCTCCGTATAGGCCCGCTCCAGGAAATGCTGCGCGATCCCATCAGGCGGTGGCGGCCGCGTCATCACCGCGAAGGCAACCAGGGCAAGCCCGGCGCCGACGACCAGCGCGATCGAGAAATCAACGTAGCGCCGCATCAGCATCGACGAATCGGTCTTGAGCAAGCCTTCGTCCAGGCGCTTGGGCAGCCACCGCAGCCCGAGCAGGATGAGCACCATCGTCACCACCTCGACCAGGAGCTGCGTGAGGGCAAGGTCGGGCGCGGACAGATAGATGAATGTGATGCACGTGGCGAGCCCCGCGCCGCTCATCAGGATGAGCGCGGCCAGGCGGTGGAACTTGGCCTGATGCGCCGTGGCCAGCGCGCAGAGGATGCCGATGATCCAGACCAGGGCGAAGGCGACATCGATGCGCGTGAGATTGAGGGTATCGGGCCATAGACTCTGCCCCGCGAGCGGCAACAGCCCGGCGATGAACGCCACGCACACCAGCACGCGCAACTGGGGCTGAAGCCGGCGCGTTCCGACCACGCCCAGGAGCGCACGCGCGCCCGCGCCGACCCTGTCGCCGAGCGTCTGCTCGGCCTTCGCGCGCCGCGGCCGGCTGATGCTGTCGAGGCCATAGGTGCGCAGCAGCGCGTAGACCACAACGCCGCCGATCAGCGCAAGCACGCTCATGACGAACGGCAGCGTGAAACCATGCCAGATGGCGAGGTCGAACTTCGGCGCACCGGGTCCGAGCACGGACGCAACGGCGACATTGAGGAACGGCCCGATCGTGATGTTCGGCACGATGCCGACCACGAGACAGACCACGACGAGCAGCTCGATGGGAAAACGCATCCAGTGCGGCGGCTCCTTGGGCGTGCGCGTGAGCTTGGTCGGCGGAGGCCCGAAGAACACGTCACGGATGAAGCGCAGCGAGTAGGCCACGCTGAACATGGCGGCGAGCGTCGCAATATAGGGAAGCGCCGCGTCCACTAGCGATCCATCGTGCGTGGCAATGGTCTCGGCGAAGAACATCTCCTTGGAGAGAAAGCCGTTGAGCAGCGGCACGCCGGCCATCGCCGCCGCGGCCACCATGGCCAGCGTGGCCGTCACCGGCATGAACTGGTAGAGCCCGCTCAATCGGCGGATGTCGCGCGTGCCCGTCTCATGGTCGATGATGCCGGCAGCCATGAACAGCGACGCCTTGAAGGTGGCGTGGTTCATCAGGTGGAAGATGGCGGCGACGGTGGCGAGCTGCGTATCCAATCCCAGCAGAAGCGTGATCAGCCCCAGGTGGCTGATGGTCGAATAGGCGAGCACGCCCTTGAGGTCGTTCTGGAACATGGCGAAGAACGCGGCGGTGACGAATGTCACCAGGCCCGCCGATCCGACGATCCAGAGCCAATAGTCCGTTCCCGCCATCGCCGGCCACATCCGCACCAGCAGGAACACGCCGAGTTTCACCATGGTCGCCGAATGCAGGTAGGCCGACACCGGCGTTGGCGCCACCATGGCGCGCGGGAGCCAGAAATGAAACGGGATCTGCGCGCTCTTGGTCAGCGCGCCGATGACAACGAGGATCAGGGCCGGAAGATAGAGCGCATGCGCGCGGATGACGTCGCCGGCGGCGAGCACGCGGTCGAGATCGTAGCTGCCGACGATGTGGCCGAGCACGAGCACGCCCGCGAACAGACAGAGTCCCCCCGACGCCGTGACGGTGAGCGCGATGCGCGCGCCGGCCCGCGCGCCGGCGTCGTGCTGCCAGTAGCCGATGAGCAGGAACGACAGGAAGCTCGTGAGCTCCCAGAAGAAGACGAGCTGGATCAGGTTGCCCGACAGCACCACGCCGAGCATCGATCCCATGAACGCGAGCAGGTACGAGAAGAAGCGCGGAACCGGGTCCTCGGGCGACATGTAGTAGCGCGCATAGAGGAACACCAGGAAGCCGACCCCGGTGATGAGCAGCGCCATCACCCACGCAAAGCCGTCGAGCCTGAGAACGAAGGAAAGCCCCGCCGACGGCACCCATTCGATTTCCGAGCGGACGATCTTCCCGTCGACGATCGCGGGATAGGCAAGCGAAAAAGCGAGAGCGAGCGAGAGGGCGATGGCGCCGGCCAGCCAGGCTTCTGCGTTGCGGGCATTGGTGGGGAGCAAGGAGGCGACGAGACTGCCGAGAAACGGAACCACGATCGCGGCAAGGAGGAGCGTCTCGTTCGATGGCATCTACGGTTGAAACCTTGTTCCGGTAGCTGACGATCAGCCGTGCGCGGCGGCTCTCGGTACGGCGAGAATATCGATTTCCAACGCGCGGAGAACCTGCTCCGCGACGCTTCCCAAAAGAATTTTAGCCGCACCGGAGCGCCCGTGCGTCCCGACCACGAGTAGCTCGGGACTGAGCGCCTGGACCGCCTCGGAGATGGCCGACGGTGCCTCGCCTTCGACAACGTGAGGCGTCCATGGCCCCGGATCGAATGGCAGCGACGCGATGAAGGCATCGAGCTCCGCGAGCGACCGCTGCCTCTCCTCCTCGACATAGGCATCGATCTTGTCCTTCGGCACGTCGGCGAGCAGCATTTTCGGCTTCGCCATCGCCTCGTATGCATGCATGATCGTGACCCGCGACGCTGCGAGAAACCCGAGCGCATGCGCAGCCCGCAACGCCGCCGCCGACGCGTCGGAGAGATCAGCGGCGACGAGAACGTTGGCATACGGACGCAATGCCTGCGTATTCACCATCAGCACCGGCCAAGTGCCGCAGCGGATCACGCGCTCGATGGTCGTTCCGACGAATATGTCCCGCAGGAGTTGCTTGCGGTGCGTGCCCATTACGATCAAATCGGCTGATATCGCGCCTGCCGCGCGCAGGATTGCGTCGTGAGCGGCACCGGTCGCGACGATGGTGCGGCATTCAACACCCCGCAGCTCAGGAATTGACGCCACCTGCTCGTCGAGGATCTTGCGCGCCTCCGCCTGCTCGAGCTCGACCAGACGCTCCGGCCGATCCTCATCGACGATGTGCAGCAGCGTCAGCGCCGCGCCGGCTTGCCGCGCGATCAGGCCCGCGCGCCGCACCGCCCGTTGCGATCGGGTGGAGAAATCGGTCGCGGCCAGAACGCCCTTCATGTCTCCGTCTCCTTGGTGGAAATCCCGAAGGGGCTTCCGTAGCGGCTGAAGGTCCCGGGAAAATACGCTCGTCCATACCAGCCTCTCCGGCTCGGAGAGAGGGCACAGCGCACGGCTGGTAACGCCATGCCGACACACCGGGCTGGATGTGCGCTTATGCGCGACGTAGGCGCAAATTGGGGATCGGTCTGAAGCGTCGAACGCTCATTTGATCAGGGTATGGCCTGACGATCAAAAGTCAACCGCGGCAAGTGCGCTGCAAGAGCGCGGCGTCCTGCATTTGCCCGATTTCCGATCAACGGGCTTCGGCGAACACGTCTCCGGAGAAAATATTCTTGAGGCACGTGTCGGCTCCGGGCCGCACCGTTCGTCCTCGGGAAAAGCCGCGGAGACGAAGCGAGACAGCATCCGCAGCCTCTTGGCGTGGATTGTGCCAGCATCACGAAAGGGAGAACGACCATGGCCTATGTGGAAGGATTTGTCGCGGCGGTGCCGGAGTCCAACAAGACGGCCTACCGCAGGCATGCTGCCAAGGCGGCACCTCTGTTCAAGGAGTTCGGCGCCACCCGCGTCGTGGAATGCTGGGGCGACGATATCCCCGACGGCAAGCTCACAGACTTCCGCGGCGCGGTGAAGGCCAGGAAAGGCGAGGTCGTGGTCTTCAGTTGGATCGAGTACGCCGCGAACAAGAAGATCATGTCCGACCCGCGCATGAAAAAGATGGGCGCCACCATGCCCTTCGATGGCAAGCGCATGATCTTCGGCGGCTTCATGGCCATTCTCGACGTCTGAGAGACAGGGAGACACCATGGCAAAGGTCAAGCAGCATCTCTGGTTCGAGAAGGACATAGAGGCAGCCGTAAGCTTCTACGTCTCCGTCGTTCCCGGCTCATCACTGGATTGGATCTCGCCCCTTCCCGCCGACTCGCCGAGCGGCCCGGCCGGCAGCGTGAAGATCGCCGCATTCACGCTCGGCGATCAGCGCTATATGGCGATCGAAGCAGGCCCCCTCGATCCGTTCAATCACAGCTTCTCGATCATCCTCGAATGCGACGATCAGGCCGAGATCGATCGGGCGTGGGAGGCGCTGAAGGAAAGCGGCACGGTGGAGCAATGCGGCTGGCTGCGTGACCGTTGGGGCTTGTGCTGGCAGATCACGCCCAAACGGCTCGGCGAGCTGATGAGCGATCCGGACCCTGCCAAGGTGAAGCGCGTCGCCGACGCAATGCTGAAGATGGTCAAGTTCGACATCGCGGGGCTCGAAGCCGCCGCAAGCGACGAGATATCCTGACCGCGGACGCCTGTCATCCCATCACGCCCCGTTTCAAGAGGAAGCCGCCGCAGCCTGATCGCGCGGCTTTCTGCCGTCGTCGAATTGCTTGTAGGCCTCGAGGGCATGCGCCGCGTACATGACCGAAGGTCCCGCTCCCATGTAGATGGCCATGCCGAGCGTCTCCAGGACCTCCTCCCGACTGGCACCCTGATCGACCGCAGCCTTCGCGTGGAACGCGATGCAGTCGTCACAGCGGACGGCAACGCCGATCGCCAGCGCGATCAGCTCCTTGGTCTTCGTGTCAAGGGCATCGGTCCGCAACGCCGCCTGGGCCAGGCCCGAGAAGGCCTTCATCACGTCCGGCGCACCACCGCGCATCTCGCGCAGCGTCGCGCTCAGGCTTTTCGTCAAGGCCGGCCAGTCTGTCGTCATGCCTGTCTCCGTATTGCTCATGCTCGGCCGCGCCCGGAGGCGCGCCCACCTGTTATTTTTTGTCGACGATGAAGGTCGTCCGGTCGACGCCGGTGTTGCCGTTGGCCGGGTCGTGGGCATAGACGAGGACGTCGTAGAACCCCGGCTCGTCGGCCGATACCGAGGCTGCAAACTGGCTCGTCTCGCCGGCGTACTTCAGCGGCACGCGCGCGACCGCCTTGCCGTTGCGACTCACGATGGCTTGAACTTCGTATTTGTCGGCATCCCAAAGGCCCTTGGGCTCGATGGGGCAGCCGCACATCATGACGACGTTGGCGCGCACATCGACCTTCGCCGCGCCCTCGAACCTGACATGCGCCGGCGGCGCAAGGACGTCGACGGCAAAGCCCGGCATCTCGAGCACCCATCCATCGCCGCCCGACACGCCAAGCCCCGGAACGACCCACTGGCTCGAAACGACGCGCTGCGCGGCCTGCCGTTGCCCGAGCGGGCCGTAGGCCTCCGCCTCGATGAGGCGCGGCGCGTCGAGATCGAGCGTGACCTGGAACTTGGCAGCCGAATTGTCCGACATCACGACCCTGCGCCCGGCAGCCTCATGCATGAGACGCTTCGTGTCGCCCGTGCCGCCTTCCGTCAGGCCCGAGGCCAGAACCTCGCCGGTCTCGGCATCGCGCAGCGTAATGCGCATGCCCCCCATGCTGGTGCCGATGAACTTGGCGTCCTTGCTCAAGACACGGACGGTGATGTCCGTAGGCTCCGCGGCTGCCGATGAAGCCACGGCGGCAAGGCCAACGGCAACGAGCGTGCGGATATGACGAGTACGCATCTTGATCTCCGATCCTCGTTTGAACAGGCTCAACGGATCTTGCGGGTGACGGTGAAGGCGCCTCGGAGCTCGCCTGCCCTGAAGCCCGTCGCCTGGTCTTCGGGATAGAGCCTCTGGATCTCGGCCTTCAGCCCAGGCTCGATCTGTGTGCCGTGGCAGGCAAGGCACGGCTCGGCAGCCGTCGGAATTGCCTTCAGATATCGAAAAACCGTCTCACCGTTCTCGACGATCACTTCGGCGCGCTCGAGCGTCGCCGGGTCGGTGCCCGACTCGATCTTTTGCACGAAATCATCGAGCGTCTTGCGCTCGAACGCATCCGGCGCGTTGGCCGGGTTGCGCACTTTGAGAGCCGTGCGCCCGACCGTGAGGCCATGCGTCTCAGACGCCTCCTTTGCGATCACCGGCGCAACCGTGCGGCAGACGCCGACGGCAGACCGTGGCCCGCCCGCCTGGATCGCCGCCACGAGCTGGGCCTTGAGCGTCTCGCCGAGATCCTTGGTGGCTGCGCGCGCAGCCGCAACGTCGGATTCCGACGGCTCGCCGGCATGTGCGAGCGGCGACAGCGCACAAGCTGCGAGCACAACAAGGAAAGCTGCCGACGATATCCCTGCGGCACGCCGCGGCTCGCCCACAGCCGCGAGGCTATCCATGCATGAGAAGACCCGAGCGGCGCGGTCGATCGTCATTTCGCGTTCCTCCGGTTCTTGGACCTGGCAGGCACGCAGAACAGTTCGTGCAACACGCCGATGAGGCGGGCGATACGGGCATCCGCGAGCCTGTAGTAGATCGTTTGCGCGTAGCGACGCGTCGCTACGAAGCCACCCTCCCTGAGCTTGGCAAGGTGCTGCGAAAGCGCCGACTGGCTGAGCGGCACCACGGCCTCCAGCGCCGAAACCGACCGCTCGCCGTTGTGCAGCTCGCAAAGGATCATCAGGCGATGCCGGTTGGCGAGCGCCTTCAGAAGCTCCGCGGCCTCCTCGCTGTTGGCTTCCATCTCCTTAATATTCATATTTTCTAATTTAGATATATCTAATATAGATGTCAAGCGCGAGCATCTGAAAGCAGGTCTGGCTCAGACCCTCCGCATTGGCATTGAGGCAATCGATAAGTCGAAGCTGATTGCGGGCGCGCCGCGCAGCCCCCCCCGGAGCGGCCGTAAACCGTGGCGCCGGCTTGACGAGCGTTGAAAAAAGAAGCCCCGTGCGACCGCACGGGGCTCTTTCATGCAGGGTGGCGCCGGCCGCATAACTCGGAAACGGGCAGGAGCCGGTAAATCCTAAACCCGCTGGGCATGTTCCGACGCCATCGCAAGAGATCATGCACTATCGATACGCGGAGAAGAACGTCTAGAACCGTCTAATTTATCCATAGCTGCCGGACCAGGTCGGACGTGCCGTATTCATTCTCACTCTACCCGGTTGGCGAATTGCTCCGGCTTGGCGGGTCACCTGGCATTCCAGGACGGCGTACGGTTCAAGCTGTGCATCACACGAAAGTACGCGGAGCGCACCCAGCGGATTCGCTATAGCGGCGCGGAGGTCGCAACACAGATTGGGTGCACATTAATGAGCTTAGAGCGCTCGTTGCTCGCGAACGGCAGGAATCCACGAAACTAGATAAGTGATCGTTTCTGATTTGGACGCAATCAACACTCTCAGAGCCTCGTTGCGGTAAAGGCGGCAAAGATCAGCACAATGCTCCGCTTACTGTTTAAGATTTGGAGCGAACGTCCGGACTTGCACCACGCATTGCGACGTTGGACCACTTCGAATTGGCACCTTAGCAGCCAGCCCATTCGCGCGTGCAGCACCGAACTGGGCATTACCCCGAAACGCCTTCCGACATCATCGGCGCGGAGGCTGAGCAGGTTCCGACCTGCAAGCCGGGACGGAGCTGAAAATCTCATCGAGCTCTGCGCTGCCCTCCATGTCGGAGTGAACTTTCTACGATCGAGTACGTGCCGCCGCGTCGATGCAGCTTGATCGGTCAAAGTAACTTTGCCTATTCTCACTTCTTAGTGCGTATTGCTGCATACGGCTTTCTGGGGTTCTCCCGACAATCGATCCATACCACCGCCCGGTGCGCGCTCCGCGGTTTGGTGGTGTACGCTATTGCATGAACGAGGTGATGGGATGAAGCGCGCTACCAGTAAGTCGTGGCTCCTGGCGGCCTTCGCTTTGTTCCCTGTGCTCGTTACCCCGGCTCATGCGGAACCCGCCTCGCGCATCGACTTGACGCAACATCCCGTCGGTTATCTGGCGCTCCTGATCTTCTTCATCGCCTACGGATTCGTGGTCGTCGAGAAAGCCATCCAACTGCACAAGTCGAAGCCCGTCATGCTCGCCGCTGGCCTCATCTGGGCGCTGCTCGGCTTTGCCTACGCCATGCATGGCGAGAGCACCGCGCTCGAAGCCGCCGCCAAGCATGTGATCCTCGACTACGGCGAGTTGATGCTGTTCCTGGTGGTGGCCATCACATACGTGAACACGATGCAGGAGCGGCGGGTCTTCGATTCTCTGAGGACCAAGCTCGTGAGCATGGGGCTGTCCTACCGGCAGCTTTTCTGGATGGTCGGGGGGCTGGCGTTCATTTTTGGCCCCATCATCGACAATCTAACCACGGCGCTCGTGATGGGCGCCGTGGTGGTGGCCGTCGGAGTTGGAAACTACCGGTTCATCGTGCTGGGCTGCATCGTCATCGTAGTGGCCGCCAATGCGGGCGGCGTCTTCTCGCCGTTCGGAGACATCACCTCGCTGATGGTGTGGCAGAAGGGGAAGTTGAGCTTTTTTGAGTTCTTCCATCTCTTCCTCCCATCGTTGGTGAACTTCCTCGTCCCGGCGACCTTCATGCATTTCCGCGTTCCGAAAGGGACACCGGAATCGGGAGGCGAGGTCAAGAAGCTCAAGCCCGGCGGCGCCGTAGTGATCTGGCTGTTCGCGGCCACCCTTGCGACCGCCGTCTCGTTCAAGAGCTTCTTCAACCTGCCGCCGGCGCTCGGCATGATGCTGGGCCTCGGATACCTGCAGATGTACGCCTACATCCTGCAGCACATCGGTCGCCGCCG